>CAZMSA010000255.1:0-3648 GCA_964568825.1 uncultured Rhizobiaceae bacterium
TACGGCGATTGCGGCACCGGCGGCGATCTCGACCGGGTGCTGGAGGCCGAGGGGGTGGAGCGCATCGAGGGTCCCCACTGCTATGCGTTCTATTCCGGCAACGCCGCCTTTGCGGCGCGCGCCGAGCATGAGATCACGGCGTTCTATCTGACCGATTATCTCGCCCGGCATTTCGACAAGCTGATCTGGCACGGCCTCGGGCTGGATGCGCATCCCGAGCTGCTGCCGCTTTATTTCGGCAATTACGAAAAGATCATCTACCTCGCCCAGACCCGAAACGAGCAACTGGTGCAGCGCGCCGAAGCGGCGGCCAAAAAGCTGGGACTCGCCTACGAATACCGCTTCACCGGCTATGGCGAGCTGGCTGAGGTTCTGGAGCGACGCGCAGTCTCGTGAACTTCGACCAGCCGCCGCGCCGCCACATGGTGCCCTGGCCGAGCCGGCGCTCGCGCAGCAGGACATAGACGCCGGATGCCACCACCAGCGACCCGCCGACGATGGTCACCCGTCCGGGGATCTCGCCCCAGATGGCAAAGCCCCACGCCGTTGCCCAGATGAGGCCAGTGTATTCGAATACCGCGATGAGGTTGGCGGGGGCCAGGCGGTAGGCCTGGGTCAAGAGCCACAGGCCGACCGCCGCCACCAGGCCGCAACTGGCCAGAAGGGCGAGATCGAAGGCTTGCGGCCATACCCAGCCACGCAGCAGGAATGAAAGGCTGGGCGGCTGGCCGGGATTGTCGAGGAGGCCGTTGCCGAACAGGATGCCGAGCAGCGAGGCGCCGAGGAGGAACATGGCGTTGTGGTAGAAAGCCATCACCGCGGCCGATTCCAGCCGTGCCACCCGCCGGGTGATGATCTGCCCCGAGGCATAGCACAGCGCCGCCGTCACCGGCAGCAACAGGGCCGGGTCCGTGAACCCGAGGTCGGGACGCAGCATGATGACCACGCCGGAAAAGCCGACGGCGATGGCGCTCCAGCGCCGCCAGCCCACCTGTTCACCCAGCATCGGCACCGCCAGCGCCGTGATGAACAGGGGTGCCACGTAATAGAGTGCCACGACCGAGGCGAGCGGCATGGCCGGCATGGCCAGGTAATAGAGGAAATACGAGCACAACAGCACCAGGGCGCGGGCGATCAGCCAGTCCCAGTTGCGGCTCACAAGCGCCTTGATGCCGGCGTCGTAGTGCACCATGACCAGCAGCAGCGGCAACGCCACCATCGAACGGATGGTCATGGCCTCGCCGAGCGGATAGCTGCCCGCCACCCACTTGATCACCACGTCCTGCAGCGAAAACGTCGCGATGCCGGCAAGGATGCAAAAAACGCCCTTGACGACAGCCGAACCGGGGAGGCGGTCGAAAAGGGTGGGGGCGCGGCGCCGCGGCCTGACGGGGTGCGGCACGTCGCCGGCTAGCGCCACGGGCGCCACGGGCGGGCGGACTTTCTCGATCCGGGCGCGCTGGCGGCGATAGCGGCGGAAGCCGGCGCGCCGCCAGGTCACCGGCTCGCGCGCTGCCCACTCGAAGAAGATGATGCTCAAGCCGCCGGCTGCGATGAGGGCCATGCCGGCGAAGCCGCTGGCGCTGGGCACCTGGTGCCAGATCACCAGCCCCCAGACGATGCCCCACAGGATGGCGGAAAATTCGAACGGCGCAACGATCGAAGCCGAGGCGCGGCGATAGGCGCTGGCGACCAGGATGAGGCCGGCGGCGCCGATCGGCCCGACGCCCATCATCAAGATCAAGTCGCGCGCATCCGGCATCGACCAGCCGCGCAACAGGAAGGCAAAGGAGGTTGAGCCCTCCATGGCATAGCGCCCGTCCCCGAACGCCAGCGCGGCGATGCTGGACGTCGCAAGGAAGGCCAGGTTGCCGTGGAACGACATGGTGGTGGCACGCACCTCGACGGGCATCGAGCGTGACAGCATCTGGCTCATGGCGTAGGTCGAGGCCGCCACCAGCGGCAGCACCGAGGCAATGGTGAACAGGCCCGATCCCGGTCTGACCATCAGCGCCACGCCGACAAAACCGGCGATCACCGCCAGCCAGCGGCGCGGGGCCACGGCTTCACGCAGCACCAGGGCCGAAAGCAGGGTGATAAACAACGGCGCGGTATAGAACATCGCCATGGCGCTGGCGATCGGCAGCACCGCAAGACCCAGGTAATAGCAGGTGAAGCCGGTGATCATCAGGCCGCCGCGCGCCATCATGCGCGCCAGGCCGGGGCCGCCGATCTGCTTCAGGCCGCCGTCGAAATGCACGATCACCAATAACAGCGGCAAGGCCGTCGCGGCGCGAAAGAACAGCACCTCGGAAATGGGATAGCTGCCGGAAACCAGCTTGATGATGACGTCCTGCAGCGAATAGATGGACAGGCCGGCAAGCAGGCAGGCAATGCCACCCGCCGGCGATGCCGGCGGGGCTGCCACCGTGGTCGATGCGGCACTTCTGCCCGGCGCCAGCGTCATCGCGCGTTGCTGTGTCCTGATATGTCTGCCGGGTCGAACATGAACCCGTCGCCGGCGCCGGCACTGACGGGTTGCGACCCTTCTTGGCGCGTCAGCGTCGCCACATCATGCCCGGGTTGCCGGGAGCCACCGGCTTTTGCGCCAATGGGCGATTCCGCTCGATCACACGCCGATCCGGGGGCCGGGTCGAGGTTGTCGGTAAATGTGTCGCTCAGGCGCTGTCTCCTTGCGGCAATAGGGGCTAAGGGCAGGGCAGCCTCGCGCTTCGGGAGTTGCCCAGATGTATTCGATCCGCCGCTTTGCCGTGCGTCATTCGCGTTTCTTCGAGGGCTTCTACAGGGCCTTCGAGCGGATGATCATTGCCTGCGATCCGCTGTTTTCGGCCATCGGCTACCAGCGACTCGAGCGCCCGTTCGCCTTTTTCGAACGGGGCGTCAAGGGCGTGCTGTTCGACTGCAAGATGTGCGGCCAGTGCGTCTTGTCCTCCAGTGGCATGTCGTGCCCCATGAACTGCCCCAAGAACCTGCGCAACGGCCCGTGCGGCGGCGTCAGGCCGGGCGGCTTCTGCGAGGTGAAGCCGTGGATGCGCTGCGTGTGGGTGGAAGGCTGGGAAGGCGCGACGCGCATGCGCGACGGCCTGGAGCGCATCCGCGTGGTGCAGCCACCGGTCGACCGTTCGCTGGAGGGTTCATCGAGTTGGCTCCGGGTGGCGCGCGAAAAGGCGGCCGAAGCTCGCGCCGGCCTCAGGGACAGCGGCGATCCCGGCAAGCTGGTCATTGCCCGCGCCTTCCGCCGCGCCCGCAGCTTCGAGCCAAGCTCGGCACCGCTTGCCATCGAGCCGGCGGCAGCGCTGGCCGACCAGGCGGTGGGTGAGCGCACCTCGGTCTATAGCGCCCAGACGCCCGCCGAGACCGGCCACAAGGAGAAAAAGTGATGGCGCCCCTGCAGACGCCTGAGCCTTTCGATCCGCTCATCGACCCGCCGCTGGTGCCGCCTGAGGGCCACAAGTCGGCCTCCAAGCTGGAACGGGTGCTGCGCAAGGGCTGGTTCGCGGTCACCGCCGAACTCAACCCGCCCGACTCGGCCGATCCGCGCGATGTGCTGAAGGCCGCCGTGCCGTTGCAGGACGTGTGCGATGCCGTCAACGCCACCGATGCCTCGGGCGCCAACTGCCACATGTC
>CAZMSA010000256.1:0-3631 GCA_964568825.1 uncultured Rhizobiaceae bacterium
CGGCCTGGGCGGGCTGCAGGAATTCCTGAGTCCACGCGGCAGCGATGCCAATCAGTCGCACTAGACCGTCCGCCGATCAGATAGGACCATTTGATGGCGCCAAATCAGCCCACTCGGCTAGGCGATGAGCGCAGCGCGATGGGGGGGTATCGGGCAAGCTCATCAACGACGCCGATGGGCTGATCTGGCCCACCGGAGGCCGCTTTTCCAGGCTCGATGGACGTCGTTACGCGCCACTTGTGGTCGTGGAATGCTGAAACACACATCACCATAGCGGAATTCTAGCCTTTACCCCCAGCGCGGCAATAAAGCACTTCTCCAATGGCGGCGATCTGGTCGTCATTCATTCGGATGAGCGTGCGGTCGCCATTTTCTCGGCTCTTGTCGGTGGTGCAAACCACCGACAGGACGAGCGATGCCGTGCTATAATGGCCAATGGGGGTTTTAAGGACAGCATACCAAGTCTGAGCAAAATGGCTCACGTGCCAACAATGAAGTCAATCTGATCGGAGTATGGCGCTGATAGTGGTCGGCGAGGTGAAACGAGGGGGATTTGCATGAAGGTTCGAAGCCTGTTTGTGGCAGGATTGCTGATGTTTTTGACCAGCGTTTGCGCCGAGGCAGAGACCGATTTTCAACTGCTGATGCTCGATGGAAATTTCGTGAAATGGGGACCGGCATCGCTCGGCAGCGGTGCGGTGATCACCTATGAACTCGCCGCCGCCCGTCTCCAGTTTGATTCGGCCACCAATTGCAGGCAAATCGAGCCACTGAAGGTTCTGCTTCAGCACTCTCACATTGACCAGGCACGCGCCAGGCAGGAACTCAAGCAGGCGTTTGCGGCCTGGGAAGCTGTAGCTGATATCCACTTCCGGCCCGCCGCGAAAGGCGAGATTCCCGACATCATCATCGGTTCAGAGACAACTCCAATTGGCCGGGCGTTTACCGATGTGGCCTATGTCAACGACGATGTCAGGCTATCGGGCACCGACCGTGGACTGACTTCGCTCAAGCTCGAAGATACCGCCGCACCGCCACAAAAAGGATCCGGCTCCCAGGTACGGGCCATCGCCCGGTCGCTGATCTGTCTCAATCCGCAGCAGCGCTGGAAAATCGACTTCAATTCCGATGTCGAGGCCTATGATCTG
The DNA here is from genome assembly GCA_964568825.1 of uncultured Rhizobiaceae bacterium. Classification (GTDB taxonomy): domain Bacteria; phylum Pseudomonadota; class Alphaproteobacteria; order Rhizobiales; family Aestuariivirgaceae; genus CAVVDT01. The sequence goes on from CAZMSA010000256.1 coordinate 1,149, forward strand.
CGTTACACCTTGATCCACGAGATTGGTCACAGCATTGGCCTCGATCATCCCGGCGCCACAGGAGAATTGATGTCGTTCAAATACCTCGAGCGCTTCAGGAGACCTCAAGGCGGTGACATCGCCGGTGCAATCGAGCTCTACGGGCCAGCCAGGAAAAACTGATAGCCGCCACGATATTCGCCGAACGACCAGGTTCACATCGGGAGCGTCCAGATGGTCATGAAGCCGGCAAATGCCGCGGCCGTCAGTAAAGCTGAAAAGATGAACATCAGCGCCACCCGATCGGGTTCCTCGTTCCGCCGCGCAACCTTTGCCACTGTCCTTGCCCGCTCAATCTGCGGCGTCATGGTCAAGTCTCCTTCGAGATGTGCAGGTCATTGCATCAGCATCGGCCGGTCTGGAGGTATTTCGCCGGCTGCGGACCAATCCCCGTGAGGCGGTCCGCAGCCGGATGTTCGGAACTTTCTTCTAGTTAGCAGCCGGGTAGACAAAGGCGGGAGCGGCATTGAGTTCGGCCTTCGTGGCCTTGACCATGATCTTGCCGTTCTTGCCGGTCGCGAACGTGAAGCGGCTGAGCGGCATCGCGACGTTCTTTTCGCCCATGCCGAGGAACCCGCCGACACCCACGACGACGCCGAGAAGCTTGCCGTCCTGAGTGAAGACGATATCGTTGATGTCGCCCACATTCACATCATTCTCGGCGTAGACCGTCTTGCCCATCAGCTTTGTGGCCACGACCACGTTGCCGGCGGACATGTCGATCTGGCCGATTCCATTGGACTGTGTCGCCGTATTGGCGATTGCCGACTGATCGGTCTTGGTGGTCGAGGTATTCGTGGACTGTGCCAACTGATTGCTTGTGGCCGCCGGCTGGTTTGTCGTTGCCGACTGGTCGCTGCCCGCAGCCTGCTGGCCGGTTGTCGTTGCCGACTGGTCGGTCGTCGTAGCCTGCTGATCGGTGGTCGTTGCTGACTGGCCAGTCGCCGCAGCCTGCTGGTTGGTCGACAGGTCGCTGCTCTGCTGTTGCGTTGAACCGTTCAAGTCGGTGTAGGAGTGGCTCTTCCACGTATCACTCTGGTAGGCCTTGGCCGACGTCAACTCCTTCTTGGTGGCATCGATGGTGATCTTGAGATTGCCAGATCCATCCTTGGCGAGCTTGAGCCGCTCCATCGGAACCACGACATTCTTGTCGCCGCCCCCGAGGAATGCGCCAACGTCGATAACGACGCCATGAATCTCTTCAGGCGTTGTCGTCACGATAAGATTGTTGATCGTGCCGACGTCCTTGTCGTCCTTGGAATAGACGTGGGCGCCCATCAGCTCGGCTGCTTTCAAATCCTTCGCCGGCGCCATGCTGACCTGGCCGATGTCCGTGCCCATTTGGCTTTTGTCGATGTTCGTTGTGTTGGTCTGCGCCGCGAATGCCGGCGACATGCTGGAGATGGCGATCGTCGAGGCGGCAACAAGTAATATATTACGCAAGTTGCGCATTTTAACTCTCCCTGTCAGGATGAATGTGAAAATTTGTTAGTATTACTCCATTAACATAACAATGGACTGCAAACTGTTCAAAATTGCACAAGTTGGAATTATAACTCAACCGATGTGTTGGTGGTCCTGACCAATTTCTTCATCCTGAGCTTACAGCCGGCATTCAGCCCGCCCACCCGGGTGTGGGTCTGAGGCAGATCAAGGCCCCTTCTTCCTGGCCAACGTTACCCCCTTCTCGCGTGCCCGGTTGAGGAGTTCGGCGTCGGCGGGGAACATGATGCTCCTGGGCTGCACCGTGGTGTCGACAATCACCCGGACACCTCTATTAACTCCAAAGTTCCACAAAATCGACCTCCTAACCCATTGAAATTGCAACGGGTGGCTTCCCACAGAATGGGTTTTTAGAGGTGTCCACCCGTCGCTCATCCTGCGGCGCCATCGCTCCAGTCCTGATGGCTACCGACAGGCTTTACGCCAAAGCGGTGGAAAGGGCGCCGCATCCCTGAGATCAAAGTGGCAAATCGACCCAAAATCCACGACAGAGCAGGCCACGGTTTGCAGCCGCAGCCTGATCGGCAATACTCCCCAGGCTTTGACGCATCGCCGCGACGCTTGAAATTGGGAGAACAGTCTGCACACCCGAGTTTCATTTTTGGGAAGGACTCTCCGCAATCCCGTGCTGGACATTCACTACAATGCGCGGATCGGCGGCCGGAATTTTGCGACAAAAGAAGCGCAGCCCTACGCCATTGTAGTGAGTCTTCGCGCCAAGAATCTGAACGACAAGGTCGTGAGAAAATGCGCTAGGCAGCTTGAAGCGCTGCGTCCGGTGGTCGAAATTCCGATTATGACCTGACACAACGAGCGATCTACGGGGCGGTGCCGCTATCACCAGTTCGACACCTAAAAGGTCACGCTCGCTTACCCCACCAACTCACCCATTACGCGACACTGATCGAGATGATCGGCCCACCATTGGAGCATCTGACGCC
>CAZMSA010000257.1:0-3018 GCA_964568825.1 uncultured Rhizobiaceae bacterium
GCTCTAGCGCCGCGCCGCGATCTCCAGCCGGTCGGCACGCGCCAGGAGCCGCCGGGCGTTGTTGTAGATCGGCACCTCCACCAGCGAGCCGTCGACCTCGACGCGTCCCTCGCCCTTCTCGCGCGCTGCCTCGAAGGCGGTCACCACCTTCAGCGCCCCCTCTATTTCCGGCCGCGACGGCGTGAACACCTCGTTGACGATGACCGCCTGGGCAAGGCTGACCGCCCCCTTGGCGCGGTAGCCGAGGCGCCTGCCCCATGCCGCATCGGCCCTGAGGCCGGCCTCGTCGGTCCATGTGTAGGGACAATCGACCGCCACCGTGCCCGCCGCCACGCATTCAACAAGGAAACGCTGGCGAGGATAGGCGAGATCGAGGCCATCGGGGCCGCGCTCGGCGCCGAGATCGGCTGCCAGGTCCTCGGCCGCGATGAGGCAGGCCACCACCCGCGGGCTCGCCTTGATGACGCCGGCCGTCTGCACCAGCCCGCGCGCCAGTTCGATGTTGGGCAGCAGCCGCGTGGTCCCGTGGGGGATGCCATATTCGCGCTCCAGCCGGGTGACCCGCTCATCCAGCTGCACGATCTGCTCCGGGCTCGACACCTTGGGCAGCGCCACGATGTCGGGCATGGCGTGCATCACCGCCGTCAGGTCCTGCCTGCCGTCTTCTGTATCCAGCGGATTGATGCGCACCGCCGCTACCGCGCCCTTCTTGCGCCAGCGCTCGAAAATCGACGCCGACAAGCTGCGCGCCTTGGGCCGCAGGTCCGGCGGGGTAAAATCTTCCAGGTCCTGGATCAGCACATCGCCGCCGGATGAGGCCGCGGTCTTCATCGCCTCCTTGTCGGCACCATTGATGAATACCCATGAGCGGCAAAGATCGGCGGGACGGCGCATGGTCTCATTGTCTCCTGACGGGGTTGCAACGGGGTCTGTTGCGTCATCATAGCAAACGGGACGGCAATTGGCAGACCATCGAGCGAGCCCCGACAAGCTACGCCGAGAGCCGATCCCACGGCCCAAAAAGGCCCGCCGCAACGGGGTGCGACGGGCTGAGAGGGGGGCTTGGAAGGCCTTGAGCCGGCATCCGGCGGAGCCGGCTCTCTAGTCTTCTTGTTATTTCAGCTTGTCGGTGTTGATGCCCACCGTCATGCCGCCGATGGCCTTGCCGGTCTTGGGATCCTTGATGGTGAGGCTCACCTGGCAGATGTGCGCCAGGCCCGCGTCCGGCTCCACCTTGTCGACGAACACCGCATTGGGGCCGGCGCCACAGGTCTTCCAGAACTTGGCTTCGTCGCCCCGCATATAGTCGGTCATCAGGTCGGTCCCGCCCCCGTTGAGGCCCTTCCTGTCGCTGCGGTTCAGCCAATCGACGTCCTGCTGGTCGATCTGCTGCTGGGTGAGCTTGGAGGTTTCCACGTTCTGCGCGTTCACCGCGTCGACCATGGCACGCCCGCGATGCGACGGCGAAAGGCCGGCGTAGCTGGAATTCGAGTGGTTGCTCATGACGTCTCTCCCCGATCGAGTCCTTGATGGACTCTTGTGTTTTTGCAGTTTCACCGGTTTTCAGAGGTCGTTTACCCGCCCCTGTCTCGCACGATGCTCCATGGCACGTTGTATACTACAGTAACAACTTCTCATGACAGATCACCAATTCAATCGCTCTTGTGACGAAAATTAACTCATGTTCCCGCATGATGGATTATGAATGATTTTGACCTGATAAGACTTGTGTCAGGGAAACAAATCCACTCTGCGACAACCCACTGAGTGGACTTTCACGCCAATCATCCTGACACCCGGCAACAGCAATCCATCCGCCCGTGCCGCAAGGGCGACAGACCCCCGGTGCCGCGCATGACCGCCGGCAGCGTTATCCAATGACCATGCATCGGGCGGGTGGGCGCCGCTGTTCGGCGCACTTCCCCGATCGCTCGATAATCTACACCTGTCCGCCAAAACCGCCTTCTTACTTAACTGTAAGGTAAGTTTGCGCGGCGGCGGCGCCCTGCACCCGACCGGTTGAGTCGCGATCCCCGGCGACTCGATGCCTCGAAGCGCCAGCCAGGCCGCTGCAAGGTTGCAAAGTCGGGGTGCCCACGACCCGTGCCGCCCCTTGTAACCGCTTTGGCAAGGCCAGGTTGGCCGGCCCCCCGCAATTTGTTTTTTTGACCTTTGCCCTTAACGCTTGCAGCGCCCCTGCCAGCCCCGCCCGGTGACGGTGCGCAAGCCTCGCGCGAAAAGCGCCATGGTGCTTGTACTTGCAGGCCGAATCGGCAGAGTTTGGTTGAAGTCTCCGCACCGCGTCCGTGGTGGGGCACTATATGTTGTATTCATTTTTTGTTAACACACTAGGTGTTGACGCCGGCGTCCGATCTGATCTACATTTTTTATCGAGGCTGAGGGCCGTGGCGAGGGGGTCTGTCGCTACGGCCAGGGTGCGGTGACGAGCCGCTTCAGATTGACATGAAGCCCAAGAGGACGGCGGGGCCGTTGAACGGCACCTTCCAGGGGTAAGGCGTTGCGCAGGGGTGGATGCTCGAAGGGCATCCCTCATGGAGCAGTCATGGCCGGACGGCGGTGCAGCCGGCGGCTGAATGGGGAAATCGCGCGTCTTCCAACGGGGAGGCGCCACGAAAAATTGAGGAAACACCACAATGCGCATCGAGCGCCGTTTGACGAAGGCTGGCCAAAGCCCCTATGCGGACATCGAATTCCGTTCCACCACCAGCGAGATCAGGAACCCCGACGGCTCGGTGGTGTTCCGCCTCGAGGGCATCGAGGTGCCCGCCTCGTGGAGCCAGGTGGCCGCCGACATTCTGGCGCAGAAGTATTTCCGCAAGGCCGGTGTGCCCGCCGCCTTGAAGCGCGTCGAGGAAAACGCCGTTCCCGCGTGGCTGTGGCGCAGCGTCGCCGATGCGGCCGCCCTGAAGAAGCTCCCCGAAGATCAGCGCCACGGCCCCGAGCGCCATTCGACCCAGGTTTTCGACCGCCTCGCCGGCACCTGGACCTATTGGGGCT
>CAZMSA010000257.1:3028-3628 GCA_964568825.1 uncultured Rhizobiaceae bacterium
CGGTGCGCGTCGACGAGGACGGCGTGCCCGAGTGGCTGCAGCGCTCCGAGCCCGCGCCCGCCGCCGCCATGATCGGCGAAACCGACGCGCGGCAGACCTTCCACCGCCTCGCCGGCACCTGGACCTACTGGGGCTGGAAGCACGGCTACTTCGACGGCGAGGCCGACGCGCAGGCCTTCTACGACGAGCTCTGCCACATGATGGCCACCCAGAAGGCCGCCCCGAACTCGCCGCAGTGGTTCAACACCGGCCTGCACTGGGCCTACGGCATCGACGGCCCCGGCCAGGGCCACTTCTACGTCGATCATGCAACCGGTGAGCTGACCCGCTCGACCTCGGCCTACGAGCATCCCCAGCCGCATGCCTGCTTCATCCAGTCCTGCGGGGACGATCTGGTGAATGAGGGCGGCATCATGGATTTATGGGTGCGCGAGGCGCGCCTGTTCAAGTACGGCTCCGGCACCGGCTCTAACTTTTCCCATCTGCGCGGCGAAAACGAGCCCCTTTCGGGCGGCGGCAAGTCCTCCGGCCTGATGTCGTTCCTGAAGATCGGCGACCGCGCCGCCGGCGCCATCAAGTCGGGCGGCACCACGCGGCGCG
>CAZMSA010000258.1:0-3612 GCA_964568825.1 uncultured Rhizobiaceae bacterium
TCGGCATCGGCCACGACGTCACCCGCTATTACAAGCGCGCCGTCACCATCATCGATGCCGAGGAACTGGGCGGGGCGATGACCGACAAGCTCGCCGAGCTGTTCGAGGAAAAGGCCGAACCCGCCCGCCAGACCACCCGCCCCGGCCAGCGCCGGCGCAAGGCGGGGTAGGTCGCGGCCATCGCAGGCGACGGCGCACCATCATCGGGTAGTTCGAAAGAGGAAATCTGAAGCCGCAAAAAGGCTCAGGCGGCAGCCTGGCTCACCTGCTTCTTGGCGATGAGGCGCTTGAGGCGCTTGGCCTTCAGCGACAATTCCTCCGGCCGCGCCTTGGCGAGGAAGGCATCGAGCCCGCCGCGGTGCTCCACCGACTTCAACGCGCGGGCGCAAATGCGCAAGCCGATCGACTGGCCCAGCGTATCGCTCAACAGATGCACATTCACCAGGTTCGGCAGGAACCGCCGCCGCGACCGGTTGTTGGCATGGCTCACATTGTTGCCGGTCAGGACGGCCTTGCCGGTCAACTCACACACACGCGCCATGATCTTTGCTCCAGCGTCTTGAATATTCGATGGCAGGGCTCTCATACCTGTTGCAGTCTCGCGAAACCGCGGCGCGCAACGGCATGAAAACCAAGGGATCCGCCAACGGACCCGTTATGGGTTTCGCGCGTTGCTATAGGCAACCCCGGCGGCGCCGTCAAGCATGAGCGAGCCGATTTGCCCGTGACGGTTAGGCCAGACCGTCGAAGTTTGGCCTCAATGGCCCACTAGGCCCGAATGGTGGCGAGGGCGGGTTTGAGAACGAATGGATAGGGTAATGAAGCTGAACCGCTCCATCATCACGCAACCGTTTTGCTGCAGCGCCGTTTTGGCCGTGCTCGCAGCCGCCACCCCCCTTTCGCAGGCCGCGGCCGGCGAAGCTTTCAACATGCGCTACGATGTCGAGATCGCCGGCACCCGGATCATGGATATCAGCTATCGCCTCGACCTCGACAAGACGGGCTACAAGAGCGCCGTCAGTGCCAATACCCGCGGCATTCTCGACCTTTTCTCTTCGATGGACCTGGCCATGCAGGGCAACGGCCGCATCAACGGCGACAACCCGGTCCCCGTGGCATTCCAGATGGGAAAATCGAAGAAGGGCAGGAACGTTGAGGTGAATGTAACGTGGACACCGGGCAATGTGCCGGAGACCCGTCGTTCGCGCCCCCTGCCCGACAAACGCGAAAGTGCCATAGCGAAAAGCCTGACGACCGGCATGCCCGATCCGCTGACTGCACTGCTCAGGGAAGGCGTGCTGGCCGGACCGAGCCCCTGCAACGGCACCGAGCGGGTCTACAACGGCGCTGAAATCTATGATCTGCAGTTTACCGTCGACAAGCCCGACACATTCGGCGTGAAGGACGGTGGCGTCTATCGTGGGCCGGCTGTGAAGTGCCTTGTCACCTACCGTCCGGTGGCCGGTCTGTCGGACACAAAGATGCAGAAGCTGTTGAGAAAACCGCCGAAATTCGATATCTGGTTCGCTCCCGTCGCCACCCGCACCATGGGCACCGTGTATATTCCGGTCGCCGCCGCCGGCACCCTGAAGGGCCATGTCTTTACCGCCCTCACCACCACGGCCACGCTTGCCGGCGCCCCGCTCAACGCCCGCTCACTGGCCCGCCAGTGAGCGCCGGACCATTTCGGTACAGTGGCGTTGACAGCGCCGGTCGCTAACATCCGGCATGGCTCATCTGGTGAGAAGGAAAGCGGAAAATTCGGTGATCTGGCATTTGTTCCTGCAGCGTACACTGTGCGGTGCGCCCGTTGACGCGACAGCGCCCGAAATCCCTGCGACGGTTGATGTGTCGCTGACGATGTCGGTGCGCCGTCAGCACTTCAAGCCGTGGATAGGACCGCGAATACCCCTTGCACGTGCCGCCTCACCCTTTAGGCTCGCCTCGTCGACGGAAATGTCGACTTCCGGCAGTGGCGGCACCCCGGCAACTGCATCGAACAAAATCTGAACCATTGCGGAGTCAGCGATTCGGACGGCATTTGTTCCCGTTCAGTTCCATAAATGAGCAACCTGTCCCAAAACCAGCCAGTCCGTGACGGCAGCCGCCACAAACGTCCGCAACCGGGCCTCGTCGCCACGGTGACCCCATGACCCGCGGCGGCCAGGTGACGGCGGTCCTCGGGCCGACCAATACCGGCAAGACCCATCTGGCGGTCGAGCGCATGCTGGCGAGCCCCACCGGCATGATCGGTTTGCCGCTGAGGCTCCTCGCGCGCGAGGTCTATGACCGGGTGCGTTCGCGCGCCGGCGATGCCGCGGTGGCTCTCGTTACCGGCGAGGAAAGGATCATCCCCGCCAAGCCGCGCTTCTGGGTGGCGACGGTTGAGGCCATGCCCGATGTCGAGGTGTCGTTTCTGGCCATCGACGAGGTGCAACTGGCCGCCGACTTCGAGCGCGGGCATGTGTTCACAGACCGGGTGATGTCACGCCGCGGCCGCGACGAGACTTTGCTGCTCGGTGCCGCCACCATGCGCGGCGCCCTGGAAGACCTGATCCCGGGTCTCAACTTCATTGCCCGTCCGCGCTTTTCACGGCTGAGTTGGGCCGGCCAGCGCAAGATTACCCGGCTGCCGCGGCGCTCCGCCATCGTGGCGTTTTCCGCCGACACCGTTTATGCGCTGGCCGAACTGGTGCGCCGCCAGCGCGGCGGTGCGGCGGTCGTGTTGGGGGCGCTGTCGCCGCGCACCCGCAACGCCCAGGTTGCCCTCTACCAGTCCGGCGATGTTGACTACCTGGTGGCCACCGATGCCATCGGCATGGGCCTCAACATGGATGTCGACCATGTCGCCTTTGCCTCCACCCGCAAGTTCGACGGCTTCCAGTACCGCAACCTGACCGCAGCCGAACTTGCCCAGGTTGCCGGCCGGGCCGGGCGCTTTTCACAGGACGGCACCTTTGGGGTGACCGGCGAGGCAAGCCCCTTCGACCAGGAAACCGTCGAACGTCTGGAGGGTCATCATTTCGATCCCGTCAAGGTTTTGCAGTGGCGCAATCGCCAGCTCGATTTCGCCAACATCGAGGCCCTGAAAGCCACCCTCAACCAGTTTCCGGCCCATCGCCGCCTGACCCGCGCGCAGGCTTCCGCCGATGTCACCGCTCTCGATTATGTCGGCCGCGGCGAGGAGGTCACCCGTCTCGCCCAATCGCCGCAGGCGGTCGAGCGTTTGTGGGAGGTCTGCCAGGTTCCCGACTACCGCAACATTTCCAGCGCCGAGCATGCCGGCATCGTGTCGCGCATCTTCGGCTTCCTTCAGGGTCCCGGAGGTCGTATTCCGGTCGACTGGTTCGAGCGCCAGTTGGGCTACTGCAACCATTCCGACGGCAACATCGATACCCTGTCCAACCGCATCGCCCACATCCGCACCTGGACGTTCGTCGCCAACCGTGCCGACTGGCTCGCCGACCCGCTGCACTGGCAGGCCCGCGCCCGGGAAATCGAGGACCGGCTATCGGATGCCTTGCATCAACAACTCACTCAGCGTTTTATCGACCGCCGCACCTCCATTCTCATGCGGCGGCTGCGCCAGAAGGAAGACATCATGTCGAGCGT
>CAZMSA010000259.1:0-3216 GCA_964568825.1 uncultured Rhizobiaceae bacterium
CCGGAAGGTCATCGAACAGTCACGCCCCGTGCCAAGATTGCGATCTCCACATTCCCTGCACCGTCGGCTCGCCGAGCCGGCCCTTCATCCACGAGGAAACCAACCCTGCCAGTCCAGACTGCACGCAGCGGCGCGCGCAAGCGCTCCGTGACGGACGACGCGTTGCCGAGCCGCAACGCCCCGTCCGCCCTCACCACCACCGTCCTCGATAGCCTTGAGGATGCCAAGGCCGAAGATATCTCCACCCTCGATCTCGACGGCAAATCGGCGCTGGCCGACCAGATGATCATCGCTACCGGCCGCTCCAGCCGCCATGTGGCGGCCATCGCCGAACAGCTGGTCGAAAAGCTGAAAGCTGTCGGCATCAAGCATCTGCGCATCGAGGGCCAGCCGCACTGCGACTGGGTGCTGGTCGATGCCGGCGACATCATCGTTCACATCTTCCGCCCCGAGGTTCGAAGCTTCTACAATCTCGAAAAGCTGTGGTCGCCCGACGCCCCTGTCGAACGCCCGTCGGCCTGACCGTCTCGCAAGCAGACCATGCGCATCACCATTGCGGCCATCGGCCGCATGAAGGCCGGGCCCGAACATGACCTGACCGAAACCTACCTGACGCGGTCGCGTTCCATGGGGCGTCAGGCCGGCATTACGGCGATCGATGTGCGCGATCATGGCGAATCGGCCGCCGCCAGCCCCGACCAGCGCCGTAGCGAAGAGGCCGGCCGGCTGCTGCGAGGGATCGATACCGATGCCTTCCTGATCGTCCTCGACGAACGCGGCACCGCCATGGCGAGTTCAGCGTTCGCGGCCCGCCTCGCCCGGCTCGCCGCCGAGGGCCGAGCGGAAACCGCCTTCCTCATCGGCGGCCCGGACGGCCACGACCCCGCCCTCGTCGCCCGCGCCGGCCTGGTGCTGTCTTTCGGCCCCATGACCTGGCCGCATCGCCTTGCCCGCACCATGTTGGCCGAGCAGGTTTACCGGGCGGTCACCATTTTGGTTAATCATCCGTATCACCGGGCCTGAAGGCGCGCCGGTGGCGAGTGATTCGGTGCCTCGAGCATGCTGTGCGAAAAGTGGAAACCGCTTTTCGGACAACATCATGCTCAACATATTGGAATCGATCAGCCTTCATGCAACTGGGCGAAATCGCCCAATGGCATGCTGATCTTGAAGGCATGCAACGCAAGACGCCAGGCCGCGGCAGAATGGCCTGTTGGCCGTCGTTGCTGCAAGCGATCGGGGAGTGGCGGGTGAGGCTTTGTGAACGACCGGGGTTCGCCGTGACGGCCATCTTCTGGATGGTGGCGAGCCTTGCTGTGCCCACCGCCATTGCCGGAACACCGGCGGCGAGCATGGCCCAGTCAACCGCCGATCTCGAAGCCCTTCGCTTGCAACTCAATCAGGCGGAATCGCAGGCAACCGCCACCGGCAGCGAATTGACGCGGCTGGAAATGGAGGCCCAGGACCTGTCCCGGCGCCTCATCGCCACCGCCCAGGACGTCAAGTCGCGCGAAGCCATGATCACCGCGGCCGAGCAACGCATCGCCAGCCTCACAGCCGAGGAAAGCCAGCTCACCGCCAACCTCACCCGCCGCCGCCATCAACTTGCCGACCTGCTGGTTGGCCTGCAGCGGCTGGAGCGCAATCCGCCGCCGCCGCTGGTCACCCGTCCCGACGATGCCCTGGCGGCCATACGCGGCGCCATGGTGCTCGGCTCCATCGTGCCGACGCTGGAGCGCGAGACCGCCCAGCTCAACCGCGAAATCGCCCGTCTCGCCGAGGTGCGCGCCGCCAAACGCTCAGAGCGTGACGATTTGGCGCAGAACAATACCCGCCTGAACGAAGCCCGCAGCGAGCTCGTCGGGCTGCTCAAGCGCAAGCAGGTGCTGATCGCCGGCACCCGCAATCGCCACGCGGCGGAGCGGGCCCGCGTTCAGGCCCTGGCCGACAAGGCCAGGTCGCTCAACGACCTGCTCTTGTCGCTCGCCGAGCAACGCCGTCTCAGTTTGCTCAAGGAACATCAGGCGAAACAGGACGCCGAAGCCAAGCGCCAGGAACTGCTTAACAAGCCGCACGTGGCCTTCACGGCCTCCCGCGGCCACCTGGAATACCCGGCACAAGGCCAGATTCTGAGGGATTTCGGTGCCAGCGACGGCTATGGCGGCACTTCTCACGGGCTTTTCATCGCCACCCGCAAGGAGGCCCAGGTGACGGCGCCGGCCGACGGCCAGGTCGAATTCGCCGGTCACTTCCGCACCTACGGGGAACTCTTGATCTTGAACGTCGGTGGAGGCTATCATGTGCTGTTGGCAGGCCTTGGCGAGATCAGCACGCAAAGCGGTCAATATGTCAGGGCGGGTGAACCCGTCGGTGTGATGGGCGAGGTACCTGCTCGCGCAACTTTGATCGGCGACCTTCTGGATGATCCCAGGCCGATTCTCTACATTGAATTCCGCAAGGATGGCAGCGCTGTCGATCCCGCACCATGGTGGGTCGGCAGCCGTAAAGAGGCTAAAAAGTAATGGGAAAGCAATTCTTCAGGTCGATGGGACTGATCGCCGTCGGGGCGATCGCGGCAACCGGTGCATGGCAGGCGATGGACGTCGCCGGTGCAGCGAATACCGAAACCTATCGGCAACTGAACCTGTTCGGTGACGTGTTCGACCGGGTCCTGACCGACTATGTGGAAGTCCCGAACCAGGAAAAGCTGATCGATGCCGCCATCAACGGCATGTTGGCCTCGCTCGATCCGCACTCCAGCTACATGAACGCCAAACGCTTCCAGGACATGCAGGTCCAGACCCGTGGCGAGTTCGGCGGCCTCGGGATCGAGGTGACCATGGAGAACGGCGTCATCAAGGTGGTGTCGCCCATCGACGGCACCCCGGCCGACCGCGCCGGAATCCTCGCCAACGACCTCATCACCGCAATCGACGGCGAGCAGGTGCAGGGCCTCACCCTGAACCAGGCGGTCGACAAGATGCGCGGCCGGGTCAACACCAAGATCAAGCTCACCATCGTACGGCCCGGCGTCAAGAATCCCTTCGACGTCGAGCTCACGCGCGATGTCATCCGCATCAATTCCGTGAAGTCCAATGTCGAAGGCGACGTCGGCTATATCCGTATCTCGTCGTTCAACGAGCAGACCCAGACGGGCCTTGAAAAGGCCATGGGCAAGCTCAAGGGAGCGCTTGGCGACAAGGGCAAGGGGTACAT
>CAZMSA010000259.1:3226-3585 GCA_964568825.1 uncultured Rhizobiaceae bacterium
CAACAATCCCGGCGGCCTGCTCGACCAGGCGATTTCGGTCTCCGACACCTTCCTCAACAGCGGTGAGATCGTTTCCACCCGCGGCCGCAATGCCTCCGAGACCCAGCGCTTCAGTGCCCAGGCCGGTGACATGGCCGACGGCAAGAAGATCGTGGTGCTGATCAATGGCGGCTCGGCGTCTGCCTCCGAGATCGTCGCCGGCGCCCTGCAGGATCAAAAGCGCGCCACCATCATCGGCACCCGGTCCTTCGGCAAGGGTTCGGTTCAGACCATCATACCGCTCGGCGGCCAGGGCGCCTTGCGCCTGACCACGGCGCGCTACTTCACGCCATCCGGCAGATCGATCCAGGCCGAGGGCA
>CAZMSA010000260.1:0-3534 GCA_964568825.1 uncultured Rhizobiaceae bacterium
AAGCCCGGCCCGATGATGGTGCCGATGGAAGCCTCGCTGGCCGATGAGCCGCCGAGCGTGATCTGGTAGAACTCGACGCCCTTCTTCTCCAGCCCCAAAATGCCGATGTGGCCCACATGGTGATGGCCGCAGGCGTTGATGCAGCCCGAGATGTTGATGCGCAAGGGTCCGATGTCGGCCTGCCGGTTGAGGTCGGCAAAGCGCCGCGAGATGCCTTGTGCGATGGGGATCGAACGCGCCGTGGCAAGGCTGCAGTAATCGAGGCCGGGGCAGGCGATGATGTCGCCCGCCTGGCCCACGTTGGCGGCATCGAGGCCTTCGGCAACAAGGCGTTCCCACACGGCAAACAGATCGTCCCGGCGCACGTGCGGCAAGACCAGGTTCTGGTGGTGGCTGACGCGCACCTCATCGAAGCTGTAGCGCTGGGCAAGGTCGGCGACGGCGCGCATCTGCCTGGCCGTGGCATCGCCGGGAATGCCGCCTTCGGGCTTCAAGGAGACGTCGACGATGGCATAGCCGTCGCGCGCATGGGCGGCGACGTTGCTCCGTGACCAGCGGGCAAAGGCGGCGTTGCCGGCACGATGCGACTGGTAGGCCGGCGACCAGCGCGGCAGCTTCTCGAACGGCGGCGGGGCGAAATACTGCGCGATGCGCTCAAGCTCGGCGTTGTCGATGCCGTTCAGCGCCGCCGTCTGACGGGCGTATTCGGCCTCCACCTCGGCGCGAAAGGCCTCCGCCCCCAGTTCGTGCACCAGTATCTTGATACGCGCCTTGTACTTGTTGTCGCGCCGGCCGATGAGGTTGTAGACGCGCATGACGGCTTCCAGGTAGCCGAGCAGTTCGTCCTCCGGCAGGAACTCGCGCACCGTCACGCCGATCATCGGGGTGCGCCCGAGGCCGCCACCGACCACCACCTCCCAGCCGCGCTCGCCTTCATCGTTCAGATGCAGGCGCAGACCGATGTCGTGCACCCGGGTAGCGGCGCGATCGTGCGGGGAGCCGGTGACGGCGATCTTGAATTTTCGTGGCAGGAATGTGAATTCCGGGTGCAGGCTCGACCATTGCCTGAGCAGTTCCGCCACCGGCCGCGGGTCGGCCAGTTCATCCGCCGCCGCCCCTGCCCAGTGGTCGGTGGTGACATTGCGGATGCAGTTACCCGAGGTCTGGATGGCATGCATCTCAACGGCCGCCAGTTCGGCGAGGATTTCGGGCGCATCGGCCAGCGCGATCCAGTTGAACTGGATGTTCTGACGGGTGGTGAAATGCCCGTAGCCGCGATCATAGCGTTCCGATATGTCGGCCAGGCGCAGCATCTGCCGGGAATTCAGCGTGCCATAGGGAATGGCGACGCGCAGCATGTAGGCGTGAAGCTGCAGATAAAGGCCGTTCATCAGCCGCAGCGGCTTGAATTCATCCTCGCTCAAATCCCCATTGAGGCGCCTGAGAGTCTGGTCGCGGAACTGCTCGACGCGCTCGGCAACGAAGCGATGGTCGAATTCGTCGTAGCGGTACATGGGCTGAGCGTCCTCAGGCTTCAAGCAAGGCGGGGGAGGGCTGCAACGCCAGGTCCGGCCTGACACTGGGACCCGTGACGCGAATGCGCTCGCGGATGTGGATGGGGGTAACCCGCCCATCGCGGCGCTCGACCTCGACGAGATAGGCACCGGTCACGATATTGGCCGCCTCGGCCTCGCGGCCGCGCGCTTGTAACGCCTCCACCGCCACCGGCTCCAGCGCCACGGCGGCCTCGTGGATATGATCGCTCCAGCGGCCGTTGCGGGCGAGGAAAACCACGGTGCCGCCGCGCAACTGGCTGGCGGTGAGGATTTTTCCCCTGTCGATGCTGGCCATGGCGAAAAAACTCTCTGATGTTCCGTTTGCCGAACGGCAAGTGCTTGATGAACGTCCCGCATGGTGTGGCGTCTGTTGGCCCGGACGCTTGATAGGTGAGAACGTTCTTTATAACGAACACCAGAATTAATAAACGAACGCCCCAAAGTCAACGCCGCAGGCGGGTCTCCCGGATCAAAAATTCTTGTCCGTCGAATGTGTCGCGGCCCTGCCCCGCGGCAGGCCGGCCTAGCGGGCCGCGTTCAATCGCTGAAAGCCTGATTCCAGGTCGGCGATCAGATCGGCCGGGTTTTCCAGGCCGATGTGCAGGCGCAGGCCCCACCCATCGGCGGACAAGGTCCTGATGTTGCGGTGCGAGAACGGCTCGAACGGCACCACCAGGCTTTCATAGCCGCCCCACGACGCGCCCATGCCGAACAGCTTGAGGCCGTCCAGCATGGCGGCAATCGCCTCTCGCGGGCAGGGGACCAGCAAGATGGTGAACAGGCCCGAAGCGCCGGTAAAGTCGCGCTTCCACAGATCGTGGCCGGGCGCGTCGGGCAGGGCGGGATAAAGCACCTGGTGCACTTCCGGGCGGCCTTTCAGCCAGCCGGCCACTTCAAGCGCGTTCTGCATGTGGCGCACCAGGCGCACATCAAGGGTGCGCATGCCGCGCAGGGTCAGGTACATGTCGTCCGGCCCGGTGCACTGGCCGAGTTGCTTGTAGTACTTGTCGAGGCGCGGCCACGCCGCTTCGGTGGCGGTGATGGTGCCGATCAGGGCATCGGAATGGCCGACCAGGTATTTTGTGGCCGCCTGAAGCGAAATGTCACAACCGTGCGCGAAGGCATCGAAGAAAAGCCCGGCGCTCCAGGTGTTGTCGATGACCGCCATGGCGCCGCCGGCATGCGCTGCCGCAGCGATCGCCGGCACGTCCTGCACCTCGAAGGTGAGCGAGCCGGGACTTTCCATGTAGACCATGGCGGTCTCGGGCCGCATCAGTCCGGCGATGCCGGCGCCGATCAGCGGATCGTAATAGGTGGTCTCGACGCCGAACGACTTTAGCAAGTCATCGCAGAACCGCCGCGTCGGCAGATAGACGCTGTCGGTCATCAACAGGTGATCGCCGCTCTTCAGAAAACTCAAGAGGGTGGTGGTGATGGCGGAAAGTCCTGAGGAGCAGATCGTGGCATTGTGCCCGCCCTCCAGCGTCGCCACCGCGGCGGCCAATGCGGAACTGGTGGGCGTTCCCCACGGACCGTAGGCGAAGCTGCTGTGGCGCGACAGGAACGAGTCCATCGTCGGGTGGAGAACAGTCGAGGCGTGATAGACGGGAGGATTGACGATACCGTGCTCGCTGAAGCGCCGGGTGGCCACGACCAGCCGGGTTTCGCGCGCCAGCGCATTTATGTCCATGTCTTTTGAAGTCATCGAAAAGCTCCGCCAGCCGTGCCTGCCACGCAAAGCGCCGTTTTGATGCATTGTGTATTGCATTGCAACAGTCATGCGGGCTTGACCTGAGGAGGTTTTTCGGCTCGGATAGACATTAAGAGATGTTCATCATCTCTTAAGGGAGTAACAACCGTTCGACGCCAGCTCTCTCGGCTGCGTCTGGCCTAAAATAAGACAAAGTGGGGGTTGCGGCGCCAGCCGCAGGCCAGCCAGGACACCGGGGACGGCATCACTAACAGAGAGAGAAGGTAA
>CAZMSA010000261.1:0-3522 GCA_964568825.1 uncultured Rhizobiaceae bacterium
CCTGACGGGCATCCACCCAGTCGGTGATGTAAACATCGGCATGCGGCAGCATGGCCTCGACAGTGCCGCGCAGCAGGGTGGCGTAGTGTCCCGATATGGGCGCCACGATGAGCACCTTTTGCTGGCGCACCTTGGCGGGCAGGTCCTTCTTGAAATGCAGCAGTGTGCAGAACGGCTTGTGCCACACGCATTGGGGCGTCACCGGCACCAGCGCTTCGCCCATGTGGATCTCGGTGATGCCGAATTCCGGCTTGCCATAGCGGCGGGTGATTCTCTCGAAGATGTCGAGCGGCGCCGCCATGTTGCGGCCCAGTTGCGTATCGGCCAGCGGGTTGAGCGGGTTTTTCCAGAAGAAACGGCCATAGTTGGCTGCTGCCCGCCATGGCGCCACCGCGGCATGGTTCATTTCATACAGATAATAAAGCATCAGTTTTTCTTGCCCCTTGGCCGTCGTCACCCCGCTATCGAATCTAAAGCTATCCAACAGACTTGGCAACGCGCACCATCCTAGACAATGGGATGACGATTTTCTTACGCAAACGTCAATTTATTGCGAATCCTTCAACCGCTAGAGCATCCGCCGATCAGCATGCAATTGGGTGCAATCACCCAATTGCATAAAGGCTGATCGATTCCAGAATGTTGAGCATAATGTTATCCGAAAAGTAGTTTCCACTTTTCGGCATCATGCTCCAACCGCCGCCTTCAACTTGTCGGCCAGTCCGCTGGCATCGGTGGTGTAGGTGAAGTGTTTCAGGAATTTGCCGTCCGGACCCATCAGGTAGATGATACTGGAATGATCCATCAGGTAGCTGTCGCCGGCTTTCTCCCAGCCCTTGGCCTTGGCGTAGTAGACCCGGTAGGCCTTGGCGACGGCGGCGATCTGTTGCGCAGTGCCGGTCAGGCCGACGAAGCGCGGATTGAAGTTGGCGACGTACTGCGCCATGACCTTGGGCGTGTCGCGGGCCGGGTCGATGGTGATGAAGATGGGCACGATTTTGCTGCCGGCCGCCCCCAGTTTGTCGAGAGCCGCCGACATCACCTGCAATTCGGTCGGGCAGACGTCGGGACAGAACGTGTAGCCGAAGTAGACCAGCATGTAGCGGCCCTTGAAGTCGGCATTGGTCACGGTCTTGCCGGTCTGGTCGGTCAGCGTGAACGGGCCGCCGACCAGCGCGTCACCGAGCGAGGCATAAGTCCCGCGCGTGACATAGCGATAGGCGGTGAATGTCATGAGCGTCGCGGCGGCAACCAGGGCCACGGCGGCGATGACGTGATAGCGGCGGATCATTGCCATATACTATGGCGACGGGCTGCGGTTATCGCAAGGCGGCAAATGCGCCCGCCTCGATGCAGCCGCGGCGGGGCGGCGGATGAATGGCTCTTGCCGGCCGGGTTGGCTGACGCCAACATGTGGCAATGACCGGGAATGACAACAAGGGCGGGACGCTGGAGGCTGCCGAAGGTTTCTTTCCCGGCATGGCGCAACGCTTCAGGGTGGCGGTCGAAGGCCTCCGGCTGCAGACCCTGGTGCGGCTGCGCTGGCTTGCCGTCACTGGCCAGGTTGCGGCGGTGTTGGGGGTGCATTTCGGGCTCGGGTTCCGCCTGCCGCTCGGCTGGTGCCTGGCGGTGATCGCCGTCAGCGCCTGGCTCAACATCTTCCTCACCATCCGCTGGCGCACCAGCCTCAGGCTGGAGGACCGCTATGCGGCGCTGCTTTTGGGCTACGACATCGTGCAGCTTGCCGGCTTGCTGTATCTCACCGGCGGCATCCAGAACCCGTTCATGTTCCTGTTCCTGGTGCCGGTCACGGTATCGGCCTCCACTCTGCCGCTGTCGCGCACGGTGGCGCTCGGGACGCTGACGCTGGGGCTGATCACCACGTTGGCGTTCTTCCATGTGCCGCTACCGTGGTATCCCTCGACCCATCTGGTGCTGCCGCAGATCTATGCCGCCGGCCTGTGGACGGCGCTGATATCAGGTCTGGTGTTTTCCATCATGTACGCCTACCGCATCGCCAGCGAGGCGCGGCAGATGTCGGACGCGTTGGCGGCGGCCGAGCTGGTGCTGGCGCGCGAACAGCAGCTGTCGGCCCTCGACGGCCTGGCGGCGGCGGCGGCGCATGAACTGGGAACGCCGCTGGGGACAATCGCCCTGGTGGCCAAGGAACTGAAGCGCGAGCTGCCCGATGCCGAGGCGCATGCGGAGGATCTCGACTTGCTGATCTCCCAGGCGGAACGGTGCCGGGAGATCCTGTCAAGGCTGGCCAGCCGCGAATCCCAGAGCGATGCCATGTTCGCCAGCGTCAAGGTGACGGTCATGCTCGAGGACGTGGCCGAGCCGTTGCGCGGCGGCCCGGTGGAGATCGTGGTCAACCCGGAACCGGCAGGCCTCGGTGGCCGCGAGCGGGCCGGCGAGCCCTCGGTCATCCGCAATCCCGGCATCGCCTACGGCCTCGCCAACATTCTCGAAAATGCCGTCGACTTCGCCGCCAGCCGGGTGGATGTCGACGTCTCCTGGACGGCTGAGGAAATCGCCATCGTGGTCATCGACGATGGACCGGGCTTTGCCCAGGTGGTGATCGATCGGCTGGGCGAGCCGTATGTCACCACCCGGGCGGGTTACGGGCCGCTGGACGAGGCGGGAGCCGTCGCCGGCCATGACGGCATGGGGCTCGGGTTCTTCATCGCCAACACCTTGCTGGAACGCTCCGGCGCCACCGTGACGCTGGCTAACCGTGCCCAGCCGCAGACCGGCGCCATCGTGCGTGTCGCCTGGCCGCGCCACGCTATCGAGGCCTCCGAGATTTCCGACGCCCCCGAGACGTCGCGGCGGCCCAGAGCCGGTACCCCGGCTTGACGCAAGGGCATGACCTAAGGTTAAACCCTTGTAACATTGGCTTATATGGGATGACATGTGGTCGCAGGACTTCGTATAAGGAAGCAGGCGAGGCCGTGTCCGGCGGCATTACGACAGTGGAGACTGACGCATGATGAACGGCGAATCCATCGGGGAGCGGACATTACTGCTGGTCGACGATGACCGGCCCTTCCTCAATCGACTGGGCCGGGCCATGGAAACCCGTGGCTTCGATGTGCGCATGGCCGAGACCGTGGCCGACGGCATCGCCGAGGTGCGCCGCCAGCCGCCGAACTACGCGGTTGTCGATTTACGCCTCAACGACGGCAACGGCCTCGACGTCATCGATGCGCTGCATCAGTCCAAGCCGGATGCGCGCGCCGTGGTCCTCACCGGCTACGGCAACTTCGCCACCGCCGTCTCGGCGGTCAAGCTGGGGGCTGTCGACTATCTTTCCAAGCCCGCCGATGCCGATGCCGTCTACGACGCGCTGATGGCCAACGGAGCCGATCGCGCCCCGCCGCCGGAGAATCCCATGTCGGCCGACCGGGTGCGCTGGGAACATATCCAGCGGGTCTACGAGTTGTGCAACCGCAACGTCTCGGAAACCGCCCGCCGCCTCAACATGCACCGCCGCACCCTGCAGCGCATCCTCGCCAAGCG
>CAZMSA010000262.1:0-3516 GCA_964568825.1 uncultured Rhizobiaceae bacterium
TCGACAAGATGCTGGGATCGGCGGAAATCGGCACCTTGATCACCGCGCTAGGCGCCGGTATCGGGCGCGACGACTTCGACATTTCGAAGCTGCGCTACCACAGGATCATCATCATGACCGACGCTGACGTGGACGGCGCCCACATCCGCACCCTGCTCTTGACCTTCTTCTACCGGCAGATGCCGGAGGTGATCGAGCGCGGGTACCTCTATATCGCCCAACCACCGCTCTACAAGGTCAAGCGCGGGTCCTCCGAACAATACCTGAAGGACGACGCGGCGTTGGAGCACTACCTCATCGACCAGGGCCTCGAAGATGCCGTGCTGATCCTTGCCAACGGCGAGGAACGGGCCGGGCCGGACCTGCGCGCCATCATCACCGAGGCGCTTTCGATTCGCGCGGCCATCGAGGCGCTGCATTCGCGCTATCCGCGCTTCGTCATCGAGCAGGCAGCGATTGCCGGGGCGCTCAATCCGGAACTGCTCAGCGATGCCGCGCGGGCGGAGACGGCGGCCGCCTATATCGCCCGGCGCCTCGATCTCCTGTCGGAGGAAACCGAGCGCGGCTGGCAAGGCAAGCCGACCGCCGATGGCGGCCTGACGTTCGAGCGCGAGGTGCGCGGGGTGCGAGAAAGCCATACCATCGACGGGCGGCTGATCGCCTCGTCCGATGCCCTGCGCCTCGACCGCAAGGCCACTCACCTGCAGGAGATCTACAGCCGCGCCGCGCGTCTCAGGCGCAAGGAGACCGACATCGTGGTACGCGGACCCATGGCGCTGCTGGAGGCAGTGTTCATGCAGGGGCGCAAGGGCATCACCATGCAGCGCTACAAGGGCCTGGGCGAGATGAACCCCGAACAGCTCTGGGTGACGACACTTGACGTCAACGCCCGTTCGCTGCTTCGGGTCCAGGTGCGCGAGCTGGACGGGGCGAACGAGCTGTTCTCCAGGCTGATGGGCGACGTGGTGGAGCCGCGGCGCGATTTCATTCGCGAAAACGCCCTGTCGGTCGCCAACCTAGATGTGTGATTGCGTGTCGCAACATGGCGCCTCGCCACGATTGCGACACGTTCACGCCTATGCTGGCCAAAAAGCTGGCCGGGTCGGCGTTAAGCACCTGTTAACTGTACGGCCCGAAGGCTGATGGGCCGACAAAACTAGCGACGGATCGAGACGAGTGTTCGGACTGGGACGCAAGCGCCGCAGCAAGGCGCGCGGCAAGCGCGTCGCGCCACGGCAGGTGGCACGCCGCAATGCCGGCAAAGTGCCCGGCGGGCGGACATCGAAGAAGCGGCGACGCCGCTCGCTGCTGTTGCGGCTGGCCGGCTGGGCGGTGACGCTGGGCCTCGCCGGCTGCCTGATGCTGGCGGCGCTCACGGCTTATACCTACGCCAACCTGGAGAGCCAGGGCCTGTTCCAGATCCCCAAGCGCGAGCCGGGGATCATGATCCTCGCCGCCGATGGACAGATCGTCGCAGAGCGCGGCTCGTTCTTCGGCGACACGGTGCGCATCGACGAGGTGCCGAGCTATCTGCCGCAGGCAATCATCGCCATCGAGGATCGACGATTCTATTCGCATTTCGGCATCGACCCCATCGGCCTCGTCAGGGCGATGGTGGCCAATATCAGGGCCGGGCACACCGTGCAGGGCGGCTCGACGCTCACCCAGCAACTGGCCAAGAACCTGTTCCTCAAGCCCGAGCGCACCTATACGCGCAAGTTCCAGGAGGCGGTGCTGGCCTTGTGGCTGGAGAACAAGTTCACCAAGGACGAGATCCTGCAGCTCTACATGAACCGCATCTATTTCGGCGGCCACGGGGTCGGCGTCGACAAGGCGGCCCAGGCCTTCTTCGGCAAGTCGGCGCGAGATGTGACGCTGCACGAGGCGACCATCCTCGCCGCGGTGCTCAAGGCGCCCACCACCTATAACCCTATCCATCACCCCAAGAGGGCCGAAGCGCGAGCCAGCGAGGTGCTGAAGGCCATGGTGGACGTGGGCTTCATCACTGAAAAGCAGGCCCTGCAGGCCGAAAGCGCGCCAACCACGGTGCGCGCCGCCGACCACCGGCCGGCCAGCCAGTACATCGTCGACTGGGTGAACGAACAGATCCCCGACCTGGTCGGCAAGTACGACAGCTCCATCGTGGTGGAGACCACCATCGACCGCAATCTGCAGGCGGTGGCGGAGAAGGCGGTGCAGCGGGTGCTCGACACCGAGGGGCCAAAGCGCAAGGCGAGCCAAGGTGCCGCCGTGGTGCTCGACGTCAACGGCGCGGTGAAGGCGATGGTCGGCGGTCGCTCCTACGTCAAAAGCCAATATAACCGCGCGGTGAGATCGAAGCGCCAGCCAGGATCGGCGTTCAAGCCGTTTGTCTATCTCACCGCCATCGAGCAGGGCATGACGCCCGATTCGATCGAGGTGGACGAGCCGGTGACGTTCGGCGGCTGGTCGCCGGACAACTACGCGGGCAAGTACATGGGACCGGTTACCCTGCGTACCGCCCTGGCGCACTCGCTCAACGCGGTGGCGGCCAAGCTCGCCGTCAAGGTCGGGCCGCGGAACGTCATCGCCACCGCCCATCGTCTCGGCATCAGCTCGGACCTGCAGGACAACGCCTCGATTGCGCTGGGCACCTCGGAGGTGAGCTTGCTAGAACTGACCGGCGCCTATGCCCCGTTCGCCAATGACGGCCGCACCGTCATCCCGTATGTCATCACCCGCGTCTCCACCCGCGACGGGCGCATCCTGTATCAGCGCCAGGGTGACGGTTTCGGCATCACCATCACCGATTACGACGTTGGCGCCATGAACGACATGATGCGCGCGGTGATCGACGAGGGGACGGGCAAGCGCGCCCAGTTGCCGCCCCAGGACGTGGCAGGCAAGACCGGCACCAGCCAGGACTACCGCGATGCCTGGTTCATCGGCTACTCCAGCTACTACGTGGCGGGCGTATGGGTCGGCAACGACGATAATTCGCCCACCAATCGGGTGACCGGCGGCAATCTGCCGGCCATGATCTGGCACGACATCATGGCCTACGCCCACAAGGACCTGCCGCCCAAGCCGCTACCGGGCAACTGGCAACAGACGCCCTATGCCAGCGATCAGCAGAACCAGGGCAACGGCATATTCGGCGTGCTGCAATCGATGTTCGGCATGAACCAGCAGGTGCCGGTCGATCCCGGCACCAACCAGCAGCCGCCGTCACCCGATGTCATCACCGAGCAGGAACGCATCAGGCGCCTCAAGCAGCGCCAGAAGAACCTCCTCAACAGCCACTGAGGCTCGTGGCTCGCAATTCCGGGCCAGACGTCATCCAAAAAGCGGCATCCACTTTTTGGCATCAGGCTTTAGCTATCGGCGCCGTAGCGGTGCAGGGCCTGCCCGTGGGTTCTGAGCCAGCCCCGGGCTTCCTCGGCGCGCGGCGCATGCGCCTTCACCAGCCGCCAGAAACAGGCCGAATGGTTCATCTCGATGAGATGGGCGACCTCGTGGGCGGCCACGTAGTC
The DNA here is from genome assembly GCA_964568825.1 of uncultured Rhizobiaceae bacterium. Classification (GTDB taxonomy): domain Bacteria; phylum Pseudomonadota; class Alphaproteobacteria; order Rhizobiales; family Aestuariivirgaceae; genus CAVVDT01. The sequence goes on from CAZMSA010000262.1 coordinate 3,513, forward strand.
GAGC
>CAZMSA010000263.1:0-3501 GCA_964568825.1 uncultured Rhizobiaceae bacterium
GCGAATACAACATCGCCCTGTCGGCGCGGCGCGCCACGGCGACCAAGAACTTCCTGGCTTCGCTTGGCGTCAATCCGGCCCGCATGTCCACCATTGCCTACGGCAAGGAGCGACCGGTGGCCACGTGCAGCAACGAGTCGTGCTATTCCCAGAACCGCCGGGCGGTCACGGTCATCACGGGCGGAGCCGTTCCGGGCTGAGGTGATCGGTCGCATTTTCACCGCGTTTGGCGGGCAAGTCTGTTGGCGTATCATGGCTTGAGGCCGAGGGCACGCAGGGTCGGTGCAACGACCGCCCTTTGCGTGTGGCTTTGTAATTCGATGACAACCAACCGGGGATGACCTTGAACGCGTGGATCAAGTCCTTATTGCTGGCCGGCGTGGCGATGCCCGGCCTTGTCCTGTCGCTGACCGGCGTGCCGGCGGCGGCGCAGTCCGACCAGTGGAACGCCCTTTACGACCGGCTCATCCGGCTTGAGGCCGAAGTCCATGCCCGCGATGCGGCCGCCAACCAGCCCGGAGCCATGCAGGGCGCCGACGCCGCCCGGCTGAGCGGCCTTGAAGAGCAGGTGCGCCAGCTCGTAGCGCAGGTGCAGCAGATGCAGATGCAGATGCAGAACCTGCAGGCCAATCTGGAATTCCGGTTGCGCAAGGTCGAAAAGCGCATCGGCCAGCAGGGTGCCATTGCGCCGCAGCCCAGCCAGGAGCAATGGGCCCAGCAGCAGGTGGTGATCCCCCAGCAGCAGGCCGATAGCGCCGCCCAGCAGCAGACCGACAGCACGACCCAGCAGAGGAACAACAGCACCACCCTTCAGCCCGGTGTCGATCTGTCGCAATACCAGAACGATCAACTGTCCCAGCTCGCCGGCCAGCAGACTATCAACCAGCATGATCAAGGCTCGCAGGTACAGGGCCAGGGGCCGCAGATTCTCGGCAAGCTGGCGCTGCAGGGTGAGGAGGCCCAGCAGCAGTTCGGCACCCAGGCGCAGAACCAGCAGCCCTACAACGCGCAAACCCAGAACCAGCAGCTGCCGTTTGCCACGCAACAGCAGAACCAGCAGGTGTTCACCACCCAGTCCGACAACAAATCGTCGTTTTCGACACAGACCCAGGACCAGTCGCAGATCAGCCAGAGCCCCGGGCTTATCCCCGACAAGGTCGAGACGGCGTCTCTTGATGGCAATCAGATGACGGGTTCGGCGCTCGCCAACCAGATCTACCAGGGCGCCTATCAGAGCCTGTTGTCGCGCCAGTTCGGTACCGCCGAGGCCGGATTCCGCACCTTCCTGTCGAAATATCCCGACCACAAGCTGGCGGGCGATGCCTATTACTGGCTGGGCGAGACGTATTTCGCGCAGTCCGACTACAAGCAGGCGGCGCAAAACTTCCTGCAAGGCTACCGATCCTATCCGGCCAGCGAAAAGGCACCCGATTCGTTGCTCAAGCTCGGCATGTCGCTGAGCAGGCTTGGCCAGAAGCCCAAGGCGTGCGGCGCCTATGCCGAGGTTACGAAGAAATATGCCACGGCCGCCGCGGTCAGAAACAAGGCCCTTCTGGAGATGAAGCGTGCCGGCTGCTAGCCCGCCTCTCTCTCTCTCACTGTGCCCTGCGCCGGTTCAAAATGGTGACAGGGCAGGAGAACGGCGCAGGGCGACGCGGGGCGCAGCGAGGGAGAAAGATGCGGGCTAGGGCCGGACCTGTCAGCCCCATCGATGCGGAACGCCTTTTCCTGCCGCTTGCCCGCCATGACTGTATCGCCCTGGCAGTTTCGGGCGGCGCCGATTCCACAGCCTTGCTGTTTCTCATGCAGCGCTGGTCGAGCGCCCGTGCCGGGCATCCCCGGCTTTGCGTGCTGAGCGTCGATCACGGCTTGAGAAGCGGTTCTGCCGCCGAGGCTGGTTCGGTCGTGGATCTGGCCGGGCGTCTGGGCCTTGAGGGGAAACTGCTTTGCTGGCACGGCGAAAAGCCGGTGACCGGCATTCAGGAGGCAGCGCGTCAGGCGCGGCTCGCCCTGCTGGCGGATGCGGCACGCGGTTTCGGCGCCACCTCAATTGCGCTTGGCCATACCGCCGATGACCAGGCCGAGACCCTGGTGATGCGGCTCGCCCGCGGATCCGGTCTCGATGGCCTGGCGGCGATGGCGCCGGTGACAACTTTCGATGGACTGTTGCTGGTGCGCCCGCTGCTGGGCATCACCCATCACCGCCTGACGGCGACGCTGGAAGCCGCCGGGCTTTCCTGGTTCGAGGATCCCTCCAACTCCAACATGAACTTCGAGCGCGTCCGGGTGCGCCGGCTCCTGGGGACGCTGGCGGATGCCGGGCTCGAAGCGTCGGCACTGGTGCGATCGGCGCGGCGACTGGGGCGGGTGCGCGAGGCGCTTGAGGCCGCCTGCGATGAGGCGGCGGCGCGGCTCATGGTCATGCATCCGGAAGGTCTTATCGAGGTCGAAAGCGCCGGTTTCGAGCGCCTGCCGGAAGAGTTGAGGATCCGTTTGCTGGACCGGGCCGTCACCATCGCCGGCGGGCTGGCGGGCGATCGCCCGCGCCTTTCGGCGATCGAGGCGCTGGCCGATTGGCTGGGCAGCGGTGAAGGCCGGGCGCGTACGCTGGCCGGGGCCCGCATCGTGAGGCGCAAGAACGCACTGCTCATCGGGCGCGAGCCGGGACGGTTGCCGCTTCACCCGGTGCCGCTGGATGCTGGTGGCATGGTTTGGGACGGGCGTTTCCTCATCCGTCGGGCAGGCGGCTCTCGCAGTTCAGTGGGGATGCTGGAAATCGTGCCGGGAAAGGCACTTGGCGACCAGGTGCTGGGCCTTGACGACGGCGGAGCGAGGATGCCGCGCTTCGTTACCGATGCGCGTCCTGTGGTGGTTGCCGACGGGGCGCCTTTGGGCTTTGCGGGGGGCGCTGACCAGGGTATCGAGGCCGCATTTGTCGCCGCTGCACCGAATGGGGCCCTTAAATGCGCCTAAACGCTTCATTTACGGCGTCGCCACGCTTGGCAATGCATCTCGGCGCTCCTATGTTATGGTCATCAAGTTGGTCGGGGAGGGGCGCTTCTGCGCAGACCCTCTTGCCCGGGCGACAGTCACGGACGAGGTACAGGTGAACAATTTCCGCAATCTTGCCGTCTGGGTGATCATCGCGTTGCTGCTTTTCGCCCTGTTTCACCTGTTTCAGGGGCCGACCCAGCACAGTCGCGTCGATGAAATCAGCTACTCGCAGTTCATGAGCAAGGTCGAGTCGGGTGATGTTCGCTCGGTGACGATTTCCGGCGAGGTCATCACCGGCAAGACGGCGGACAATCTCTCCTTCCAGACGTATGCGCCGCAGGATCCCAACCTCGTCAACATGCTGCGCAAGAAGGGCGTGGACATCCGTGCGCGGCCGGCCACCCAGGACAGCCTGTTGCCGAGCATGCTGCTGTCGTGGTTCCCGATCCTGTTGATGGTGGGCGTGTGGATCTTCTTCATGCGCCAGATGCAGTCGTCTTCCGGCAA
>CAZMSA010000264.1:0-3486 GCA_964568825.1 uncultured Rhizobiaceae bacterium
GGAAGCCTGCTGCTGCGAAGGATCAGCCATTGAACACATTTTCAAACGGACTCTTCTAAGGCGTGGTAAGGTGCGCATTGCCAGCGTCGAGACCGTGTCGGTGAACCTGCTGCCGCAACTGATCGCCGGCTTTCGCCAGGGCTATCCGGGCATCGAAGTGGTGCTCAGTGTCACCGGCTCCGATCAGGTGGCGGCGCTGGTGGAGCGCCGCGAGGCCGAACTGGGCTTCACCTTCAACCCGCAATCGCTGCAAGGCCTCGAGGTCGCCTGGTCCAAGGCGCTGCCCATCGGCGCGGTGATGGCGCCCGACCACCCCTTGAGCCGCCGCGGCAAGCTCACCGTCGCCGACTGCCTTGCCTTTCCCTATGCCTTGCCGGCACGCGGCCTGAGTCTCAGGGCGGCGCTGGAAAAGATCATGGGCCGCCTCAAGGAGCGCCCGCGACCGGCGATCGAGGCCAACTCGCTGCGCGTCATGGCGGCGCTGGCCGCAGCCGGCGGGGTGATCGCCTTCCAGCCGCGCGTCGGCATCGAGCCGCAACTGACGGCCGGCGCCCTGAAATTCATAAAACTCGCCGATGCCGACCTGCCGGCCGATGAACTGATGCTGGTGCGTCCCGCCGGGCGGCGCAGCGGCGACGCCGCCGAAGCCTTCTTCCGCCACGCGCTGGATGGCGTGCGGGCGTGGCCGGTACTTTGAAGCGCCCTAATTTTGAGTACGTACTGTCCTAATCTTTGATCTTTTTAGAACGGCGATTGTGCGCGACAATGAACGATCCGAGGCCAGGCGCATTTGGGAGGGCGAATGGCAGGCAGGCTAACAACCCATGTGCTCGATACAGGTTCCGGCCGTCCGGCGGCGGGGTTGGCGATCGAGTTGTGGCGCATCGATGGTAAGCCGCAAAGGCTCAAGGTCGTCACCACCAATACCGACGGCCGCGTCGATGGGGCCCTGCTGGAAGGCGCCGATCTCATTGTCGGCACCTATGAGCTGCGCTTTCATGCCGGCGATTACCTGAAAGGCGAGGGTGCGGCACTCACCGATCCGCCGTTTCTCGACGTGGTGCCGATCCGCTTCGGCATCGCCGATGGAGCCCAGCACTATCATGTGCCGCTGCTGCTGGCGCCCTACGGCTATTCCACTTACCGGGGAAGCTGAGAATGGCCGAACGCAATTCAATCCGTTTCCTGCATCGCGGCAGCATCGTCGAGGTCGAAAACTTCAACCCGATGACGACGCTGCTCGACTGGTTGCGGATCGATGCCCGCCTGACCGGCAGCAAGGAAGGCTGCAACGAGGGCGATTGCGGCGCCTGCACGGTGGCTATCGGCCGGCTGAAGGCGGGCAAGGTCGTCTACGAGCCCGTCAACGCCTGCATCCAGCTTCTCGGCATGCTGGATGGTGCCGAACTGGTGGTGGTCGATGACCTGGCCGCGGGCGGCGACCTGCACCCGGTGCAGCAGGCCCTGGTCGATCACCACGGCTCGCAATGCGGTTTTTGCACGCCGGGTTTCGTCATGGGGCTGTTCACGCTCTATCACTCGGGAAAGCCGGTCGGCGACCGCAACGAGGTGACCGACTGGCTGGCCGGGAATCTCTGCCGCTGCACCGGCTATCGCCCCATCGTCGATGCCGGAATGGCGGCCTGTGCCGGCAAGCCCGACGACCGGTATTCAAAGGCGATGGCCGCAACCGCCAAACAACTGGCGGCAATGGCCGATGGCGCCGATGTCTTCTGCGGCGATGAAAACGGCTTTTTTGCCAGCCCCGCCAGCCGCGACGGGCTGGCTCGCCTCTATGCCCGCCATCCCGACGCCACGCTGGTTTCCGGCGCCACCGATGTGGGGCTTTGGATCACCAAGCAACTGCGGAACTTGCCGAAGATCATCCATGTCGGGTGCATCGCCGGTTTCGACGACGTCAGCGAAACCGCCGATGGCCTGACACTGGGTGCTGGGGCCACCTACCGCGACGCTCATGCCGCTTTATCCCGCCTCGATGCCGATATCGGCGAGGTGGTGCGGCGGCTGGGCTCGCGGCAGGTGCGGGCGGCCGGGACCATCGGCGGCAACATCGCCAACGGCTCGCCCATCGGCGATACGCCGCCCATGCTCATCGCGCTGGGGGCGATGATCGATCTGGCTTCGGCTGAGGGTGAAAGGAGCCTGAAGCTGGAAGATTTTTTCATCGCCTACGGCAAGCAGGACCGCAAGGCCGGCGAATTCGTCTCGTGCATCCACGTGCCGCGCCTGAAAGGCGGCGAACAGGTGCGTTGCTACAAGATCTCCAAGCGCATCGACCAGGATATCTCCGCTGTGCTCGGCGCCTTCAAGCTGGGGATCGACGGGGACAAGGTTTCAGCGGCCTGCATCGCCTACGGCGGCATGGCGGCAACGCCGAAGCGGGCAGCGAAGACCGAGGCGGCGCTGGCGGGTGCCAGTCTTGCCAAGCCTCAAAGCTGGCAGGCGGCCATCGATGCGTTGGGTGAGGATTTTTCGCCGCTCACCGACATGCGCGCGTCATCGGGCTACCGGCTCGAAGCCGCGCGGGGGTTGTTGCGAAAAGCCCTCACCGAGATTGCCGGCGCCGACAGCCGCCAAACCCGCATCACCGGTTTCAGGGAGGCAGGCGATGAACGCGCCGCATGACCTGAAGGTCGCTGCGGCCGCCGCCACCGCCACAGTGGGCAAGGCGTTGGCCCATGACAGCGCGCGGCGCCACGTGCAGGGCAACGCCCCTTATGTCGACGACATGCCGGAACCGGCCGGCACGCTGCATCTGGCGCCGGGACTTTCGCCCAAGGCCGCCGGGCGCATTGCCAGGCTCGACCTCGATCAGGTGCGTTCAGCACCCGGCGTGGTCAAGGTGCTGACGGCGTCAGACATTCCGGGAAAGAACGATTGCAGCCCGGCCATGGGCGATGATCCCATCCTCGCTGACGGTGAGGTGGTGTTCCACGGCCAGGTGATCTTTGCAGTCGCCGCCGAGACCCGCGACCAGGCACGTCGCGCCGCCCGGCTGGCGAAAATCGAGATCGCGGCGTCGGACCCCATGGTGACGGTCGATCAGGGCCTTGAGCGTGATGAAAAGGTGCTGCCGCCCTACGAGTTCAGGCGCGGCGACCCTTCGGAAGCCATCGGCGCCGCGTCATGCCGGGCCGCCGGCACGATGCGCATCGGCGGGCAGGAGCATTTCTATCTCGAAGGCCAGGTGTCGCTGGCATTGCCGGCCGAGGAGGGCGGGGTGCTGGTCTATTGCTCGACCCAGCACCCGAGCGAAATCCAGCATTGCATCGCCAAGATGCTGGGGGTGGCGGAGGCGCGGGTCGAATGCGTCTGCCGGCGCATGGGCGGCGGCTTCGGCGGCAAGGAATCGCAGGCCGCGCAATGGGCAGCGCTGGCTGCCCTGACAGCGCGTCTCACCGGCCGTCCCGCCAAGATGCGGCTCGACCGCGACGACGACATGATCGCCACCGGCAAGCGCCACGA
>CAZMSA010000265.1:0-3482 GCA_964568825.1 uncultured Rhizobiaceae bacterium
TCACGCAGGGCCTTCTTTGAACGTTCAGCAGCGCTTGGTGCCCTTGTTGCGATGCCTTCGCTGGCGCGTGCCCATTCCTTGCTGACTGAGCCCTTGCTCGATGCCTCATCGAGGCTGACGGCGACCCATTGGGGCATCATCCGTGCCCATGTCGAGGCCGGGCGGCTGGCCCGGGTCGAACCCTTCGACAAGGACTCAGCGGCGCCATCGCCGGTCATTCAGGCGTTCATGGACCGGGTCTATTCGCCGACCCGGGTGAAATATCCGATGGTGCGCAAGGACTTTCTCAAGAACGGTGCCAAGAGCGACCGCAGCGAGCGTGGGCGCGGCGACTTTGTGCGCGTGAGTTGGGACGATGCCTTGAGCCTTGTGGCCAGCGAACTTCAACGGGTGAAAAAGGAGCACGGCAACGAAGCGCTGCATGCCGGCAGCACCGACTGGCATTCGGTAGGCAAGCTGCACAATTCGCCGGTCCTGGTGCGGCGCCTGCTGGGCCTGCACGGCGGCTTCGTCGACAACACCGGCGACTTCAGCATCGCCGCCGCCATGGTGATCCTGCCGCATGTCATCGGCGGGACCGAGGTTTATGACCAGCCCTCGGCGTGGCCGACGGTCATCGACAATTCCGACCTGGTGGTGCTGTGGGGGGCCGATCTGTTCAAGAACAACCAGATCGGCTGGGACCCGACCGATCATACCGCCTATGAATTCATGCAGAAGCTGAAGGAGAAAGGCACCCCGGTCGTTTCCATCGACCCGCGCATGACCGATGCCGCCAAATATTTCGGCGCCGAGTGGGTGGCACCGCGCCCCAACACCGATACCGCGCTGATGCTGGCGCTGGCCCACACGCTCTATACCGAAAAGCTCTACGACGAAAAGTTCGTCAACGGCTATACGGTCGGCTTCAAGAAGTTCCTGCCCTATCTCCTGGGCGAAAAGGACAAGCAGCCGAAGACTCCGGAATGGGCAGAGAAGATCACCACGGTGCCGGCTGACGATATTCGCAAGCTGGCGCGCCGCATGGCCAAGGGCCGCACCATGCTGATGAGCGGCTGGGCAATCCAGCGCCAGGACCATGGCGAGCAGCCTTACTGGATGCTGGTGACGCTGGCCGCGATGCTGGGACAGATCGGCCTGCCGGGTGGCGGCTTCGGGTTGAGCTATCACTACGCCAATGGCGGTTCGCTGACCGCCAAGCATGCCTCGTTGGGTGGCATCGATGCCGGCGACAATGCTGTCAAGGTCTCGGTTCCCTATGCCCACGGCCTCAATGACATGCTGCTCAATCCGGGAAAGAGCGTCGACTACAACGGCGAGAAGATCACCTATCCGGATATCCGGCTGATCTACTGGGCGGGCGGCAATCCGTTCAGCCACCAGATGGATCGCAACAAGCAGATCAAGGCATGGCAGAAGCCGGAGACCGTCATCGTCAACGAGCCCTACTGGACCAACACCGCCAAGTTCGCCGACATCGTGCTGCCCGCCAACACCACCTTCGAGCGCAACGATGTCGTCTCATGCAGCGAGTACAGCGGGCGTTTCGTGGTGGCGATGCCGCAACTCATCGAGTCGCAGCACGAATCGAAGAGCGATTTCGACATCTTCACCGGCATCGCCGACAAGCTCGGGTTCAAGGACAAGTTCACCGACGGCAAGACCGAGATGCAGTGGCTTGCCTCGATCTACGACGAGGCGGTGACGGGCGCCAAGAAGGACGGGATCGACATGCCGGCTTTCGATGCTTTCTGGAAGGGCGATGGCTATTTCGAATTCCCGGTTCCCGAAGAGGCGAAGAAATACACCCGCTTCAGCGAATACCGAGCCGATCCGATCGCCAATGCGCTCGGAACGCCGTCGGGCAAGATCGAGATCTTCTCCCTGGCGATCGAGAAGTTCGGCTACGACGATTGTCCCCCGCATCCGACCTGGATCGAACCGGCCGAATGGCTGGGATCCGACAAGACCGACAAGCACCCGCTGCACATCATCTCCCCGCATCCAAAATACCGGCTGCATTCCCAGATGGACAACACCTGGCTCAGGGATACCTACGAGGTGGCCGGGCGTGAGCCTTTGTGGATGAACCCCGCCGACGCCAAGACCCGCGGTATCGCCAGCGGCGATGTGGTACGCGCGTTCAATGATCGCGGCGCCCTGTTGGCGGGAGCCATCGTCACCGACCGCATTCGTCAGGGCGTGGTGATGCTGCAGGAAGGGGCCTGGTACGACCCGGACAAGCCCGGTGAGGCGGGAGCCTTGTGCAAGCATGGCAACATCAATGTGGTCACCATGGACAAGGGCACATCGAAGCTCGCCCAGGGCAACGTGGCCAACACCGCGCTTGTTGAGGTGGAGAAACTGCAAGGTGCCGTGCCGGCAGTTACGGCCTTCGACGTCCCGGCCGCCTGATCGCATTGCGAGCGAGCGCTCGGCCATCGAGAAGATGCCGGGCGCTCGGTTGTAGCGGGCAGCCCTTAGAGTCCCGCCGCATTGCTTCAAGAGGATTTGAAAATGGCTCAGACGCTGGGCAACGCTGTGGTTGCGGCAGTTGCTTGTCTCGCGCGGATCACTGCGGCGCTGGTGGTTGTTGTCATGGCGTGCGGGCTTGCCTTGGCCGCCGGCGATCAGTCACCACAGTACGTGAACACCATTGCCGTCTTGCAGGAAAGCCCCGGCGGCCAGGCGATCGCCACCCTGATGCCCGCCACGCCGGTGACTATCCTTGCCACGCAGGGGAAAGATATCGAGGTCGAGGTGACCGGGTGGTCTCCCGCGGGCGGCGACAAGTACCTGTTCAAAGATGTCGGCCTGCGCATCAACCTGGCGCTTCTCACCGAAGACGGCGTGAGCCGGCGCATCGTTGTCGGCACCAAGGACGACGCCTGGGGAAGCACCTGGCAAGAGGTGAAGATCACCGGCTGGATCAAGCAGGATGATGTCGTGGCCGCCCTCGACACGATCTGGAAGCAGGCCGCTCCGCTTTATTTTACGCGCTGCTCGCGCTGCCACTCCCTGCGCCGGCCCCAGGAGTTCACTGCCAATCAGTGGCCCTCGGTGCTCAAGATCATGACCAAGCGGGCGGGTTATTCGCCGCAACAGGCCGCCCTGGTCACCGCCTTGCTGCAAAACCACGGCAAGGGCCTAAAGGTGAGCGATGCCTTTACGCAAACAAAAACCGCTGCCAAGGCACCAGCTCCTGAGCCGCCCGCCATCGCCAAGATTGTCGGGACCCCGGCCATGGCAGCCAAGGGTGCTGCGCTATTCCAGTCAGCCAACTGCAATGCCTGCCATGGCGATGACGGCAAGACCCCGATAATGCCGGAATACCCCAAGCTGGCCGGTCAAAGCCCCGAATACCTGTTCAAGCAGATCCTCGACTTCAAGACGGGGGCCAGAACCAACGACCCGTTTGGTGCCATGAAGGATGCCGTCACGCCCTTGTCAGAGGACGACGCACGGGCGATCGCCTATTGGCT
>CAZMSA010000266.1:0-3460 GCA_964568825.1 uncultured Rhizobiaceae bacterium
CGACGGTGGCCGTGGCCGGAAAGGTCACCTTGACGCAAGTTCCCTTGCCCGGCTTCGAGGCGATGTCGACGGTGGCGCCATGCAGCCTGGCGCATTCCTTGACCAGCGTCAGGCCAACACCCATGCCGCCAGTGCCGCGGTTAAGTCCACCGTCGGCCCGGAAGAACGGTTCGCCGACTTTGCGGAGGTGAGCAGGGGGCATGCCGATACCTTGATCCGCCACCGCCAGCACGAAGCGCCGCTGACGATCGAGGCGCAGCGAAACCTGAACCTTGCCGTTGTCATGATTGAACTTGACGGCGTTGGAGAGAAGGTTCTCGACCATCTTGTGCAGGTACCCCGCGTCAGCGCGCAGGCGTGCACCTTCCAGCGAGTTGTGCAGTTCGACCGTGATACCGCGGGCGCTGGCCTGCGTATTCCACAGACGCATGACGGGGGCAATTGCTTCACCAGGCTCGATGTCCTCAAGATCGAGCGCGACGTTGCCCGCCTGAATGCGGTTCAACTCCATGATGGTGTTGATGATGGCAAGCAGCGAGCGCCCGGAACTTTCGATCAGGCCGGCGAATTCCCGGTATTCGGGATTGCCCAGCGGCCCAAGACGTTCGGCGGCAAGCATCTCGGAGAAGCCGACGATGGCATTGAGCGGGGTTCTCAGTTCGTGATTGGTGTTGGCGATGAAGGCGGACTTGGCCTTATTGGCGGCTTCGGCGTCCAAGCGCGCTTCCACCAGGTCGCGCTCGTACTGCTTGATGGCGGTAATGTCCTCGATATAGCCCTCAAGGCGAATGACGTTGCCATCTGCGTCGTAGACGGCCTGCGACCGGTCCCAGACCCACTTCTCGTCTCCTGACGGCGTGATAAGGCGGTATTGGATTTCGCAGAGTTTGTGCGCAGCGAAGTCTTTTTGCGCCGATGTCCAGGCGCGCTCGCGATCATCAGGATGAATCAGATCGCCGAACGCAACAGTACGGCTGTCGATGATGTCGTCAGGCGAAAGGCCGACGATCCGCCTAAACGTTGCACTGAGGTAACGTATGGTCCAATTCTTGTCATTGTCGCACATGTAGACCCAACCGGGCAGGTTATCGATCAGTCGCGCATATTGGTCTTCGCTGTGGCTCAGGGCCGTTTCGGCTTGCTTTCGCTCCTTCATCTCTTCCAACAGCTGTTGGTGCGCCTGCCGCAGTTTTGCCGTGCGCTCGGCGACGCGCTCGTTGAGACGCTGCTCGAGGTTCTTGCGATCGGTGATGTCAATCCACAGCCCTGCAACTTTCTCCGGCTTGCCGTCCTGGTCGCGCAACAGCCCCAGCTGATCGTGCAACCAGCGGTACGAGCCATCGGCGTGACGAAAACGGTACTCGTGGGTGTGGTGCCCCTGTTCGAACAGAGTACGCAGTCCAGCAAGCACCCGCTCTTTGTCCTCGGGATGGACGTGATCGATCCAGAATTTCGGGTCGCTAGTGAAATTACCGGGATCGTAACCCAATTGCACCTTGACGCCGGGGCTGATGAAGATCGCATGGTTGCCGGTACGTTTGCTGGTGTAAAGCACCCCGGGAGTGGCGGAAATCAGGAAGGATAGCTGGTCGCTGCTCTGACGATAGCGATCCGCCATCGCGACCAACTTCTGCGCCTGCACGAGTTCGTTGGCCTGCTTCCCAACCATCTCTTTCAACCGAACCTCGGACATCGCCAATGCCCGGTTCTGCCTGTCGAGTTTCTTAAAGACGAAGAAGTACAGAGCAGGAAATACGATGACTGTCAGGAGGAATGCATCAGTCAGACCCCCAATTGCCGTTCCCTGTAGGTTGGATAGCTCGAGGCCGAGCAGAGCGGCAATCATGTTGACTTTCTCCAAGCCGAACATGATGGTCACCTCAGCGGCGAATATCGTCACTGACAGAAACACCAGCAAGCGGAGCGGATTACCGCGTGCGCGCATGTCCCTCAATCGGAAAGGCATCTTTGTTTCAACGGGAAATTCTGCCATATACGTTCCCTCTAACCCTACTGTGGGGACTATGGCAGAATTTAATTTCAATTCTGGAATCGAAAATCGCTTTTGGATTGTGGTTTATTTTGAATTTACGAAATTTCGGTTCACTTTCCATGCCGCAACAGGACGAGGTTCTGACGCCGGGGAGTGCGCGCGGGCAAAGGTATGGTAGACTGTCCGTAAAATAATCATAAATAGGACAGTCGCCAGGCCGGCCATCCGCGCAACGCCGCGCATTCGGTTTCGTGCGCCCCCGTGCCGACCAAAGTCCCAAACACTGAAAACCGGACAGTTCTGATCGGAAGGGCCAAAGAGGGGCCCCGCTCGAGGGGGAATCCGCCAGATTTTCTTGTGAGTTGTGCCGAGGCCATATTGCCAAACGGATCAGCCTGTTGCCGCCGGTCGGCGCAGATCCTGCAGTTTGATCAACATGGCGAGCATGCGCTCGAGCTTGCGGTCGAGATGAACCTCGTAACGGCCGAGTTTCTCCAACCTGTTGGGATCGAGCGCCTCGCCCAGGGCCTGCTGGCGGATCAGCGGCCGATGCGCCAGTTCCTTGCGCTGCTTGTCAAACCACGGCAGCACCTGTTCTTCGAGGAACCGACGCAGGCCCTCGGTGTCGGCGGTGACGGGTACCTCGCCCTCTTCGAGGTCGTCGGGATCACGCGCGATCAGGTCCGCCCACCATTCTTGCGTATCATCGCGAAGTTCGGCCAGGGTGGCCTCATAGGCATCGTTGCGTGACGTGCCGAGAATCCCCATGGCTTTGAGGGTCATGGCCTCGTCCGCGTCGAGATCGGCCATTCCGTCTGCATCGTCTGATGCCGATGTACGAACGGCATCGCCGGCCTCGTCGGATCGGGCACTGCCGGTGATATGCGTCACTGCCACGCTGGCCGTCCTGTTGTAGCCTTCGAGTGCCTTGTCGAGCCCGCGCCGATGCGCTGCCGCCTCAGCCATGCGCAGCCGTCGTTTGCGCCACAGGATGCCCGCCAGTTCCTCCACCAGATGCTCTTCGGTCGGTCCCTGTGGGGCATGCTCATCGGCCAGCGAGGCAACCAGGGCGGCGTATTCCTCCTCATCCTCCCATGGCAGCACCGTGTAGCGCGACAGTATACCGTGCCTGAGGGCATTGAAGCAGGTCAGCGCCGTGCCGTCATTTTCCGCAATCGGCGTCATCAATCTTGCTACTTCTGTCATGTCCAGGAGATCCTTTCACCAGTGCGCCGGAACAACCGCTCCACGATGACGGCAGCACGTTGCTCGAAGGCCGCATCAGCCGCCATCTCGGCGTCGATGAGCGTGAATTGGCGTGGCCGAGCAATGCGCCGGTCATAACTAACGACTCACCGGCAGAAACAGCCGTGCTGGCTACCGTGTGCCGCAGCGTATGGAGCACCACACCCTCTAGTGGATTGATCGGAACGAAAGAGTCCGATTTACGGATTCCGTTTTGTGTTG
>CAZMSA010000267.1:0-3415 GCA_964568825.1 uncultured Rhizobiaceae bacterium
TCGTCGATGCGGTCGGCGAAGAAGTGGTTGGCGCCTTCCATGACGACATGGTCGATGGCGATGCCGCGCTGGGTCTTCAGTTTGGTGACGAGGTTCTGAACCACCAGCGGCGATGTCACCTGGTCCTGATCGCCGTTGACGAACAGACCCGAAGCCGGGCAGGGCGCCAGGAACGAGAAGTCGTAATGCTTGGCCAGCGGCGCGATCGAAATGAAGCCGGAAATCTCCGGACGGCGCATCAAGAGCTGCATGGAAATCCACGCCCCGAACGATATGCCGGTAATCCAGCACACCCGCGCCTCGCGGTTGAGCGCCTGCAGCCAGTCGAGGCTGGCGGCGGCATCGGCCAGTTCGCCGGCGCCGTTGTCGAACAGCCCCTGACTGCGGCCCACTCCGCGGAAATTGAAACGCATCACCGAAAAGCCGCGCTCGGCGAACATGTAATAGAGGGCGTGCACGATGGGATTGTTCATCGTGCCGCCAAACTGGGGATGCGGGTGCAGGATGATCGCGATCGGCGAACCCTGCTCCTTGTTGTGGTGGTAGCGCGCTTCAATCCGGCCGGCCGGACCGTTGACGATTACCTCTGGCATAGATGCTTGATCCCGTGCGGCGTTTGATCGTCGCTGAATAGTTGACTTGTCTAGTCGGCTTTTCTATATCACAGTCTAGAACAGTTCGAGGAACTGGCAGGCAGTGTGGCCGACACCGGCGGGTCATAGACGACTGGAGGCAGCAATTGCAACTGTTGTGTGGCTCAAGGGGGCGTGGACCGACGCTGTTTAGCGGAGACAGGCCAAAAAGATGAAACTTTCGACCAAAGGTCGCTATGCCGTGATGGCTCTGGCCGATATTGCCCTCAATTCGGGGGGATCGGCAGTTTCGCTCGCCGATGTGGCCGGGCGGCAGGAAATTTCGGTCGAATACCTGGAACAGCTGTTCGGCAAGCTGCGAAGGGCTGGCCTCGTCGACAGCGTGCGCGGCCCGGGCGGCGGTTACCTCCTGGCTCTGCCGGCGGAAGACATCCGTATTGCCGACATCATCTCCGCGGTCGAGGAAGCCATGCAGATCACCCGCTGCCAGGGCGATGCCATTGATGGCTGCGTCGGCGGCGAAAAATGCGTGACACACGAATTGTGGGCGGCACTGGGCCGCCAGATCTATGGCTTTCTGGCCTCCATTACCCTCGGCGATGTTATCGAAAGGCGCAATCTGGCGCTTGCTGCCTCGGTCAGGCGGGCCAAGGCCCAGCCGGCCCGGGCGATCAATTGACCGACACGGGAAAACCCATGAAGCCGCGTTCCTACCTCGATCACAATGCCACTTCGCCGCTGCGTCCGGCCGCCCGCGCCGCCGTGCTGGCGGCGATGGAGGCCGGCGGCAATGCTTCTTCGGTGCATGCCGAGGGTCGAGCCGCGCGCGCCGTGATCGATGATGCTCGCCAGGCGGTCGCTACCGGCCTTGGGGTGCGCCCCGACATGGTGGTCTTTACCTCCGGTGGCAGCGAGGCCAACAATCTGGCGCTGCGGGCCAGCGAACCCCGAGCCCTCATTGTCTCCGCCGTCGAACACCCTTCAGTCCTGGCCGCGGCGCGCGCCGATCAGAGGTTCGTTGCGGAGATTCCGGTGGACGGGGATGGCCTGGTCGATCTCGACCGGCTGGCTCACATGCTGGCTGCGGCACCGGCACCGGTGCTGGTCAGCGTGATGTTGGCCAACAACGAGACCGGCATCGTTCAGCCCATCAAGGCGGTGAGCGACTTGGTGCATGCTCATGAGGGCTTCCTGCATGTCGATGCGGTGCAGGCTTTTGGGCGTCTCCCGGTGCGCTTTGCCTTGCTGGGCGCCGATCTCCTCACCCTGTCGGCCCACAAGCTCGGTGGACCGCTCGGGGCCGGTGCCCTGGTGGTGAACGATCGCCTGAAGCTCGATTCCCTGATCAAGGGCGGCGGACAGGAATACGGCCGCCGCGCCGGTACCGAAAACACCGCCGCGATCGCAGGCTTTGCCGCCGCCATGCACGACATTGACGCAAAGCTGTTGCCGAATGCGGACTTGCGAGACGATCTTGAGAAGCGCTTCAAGGCCATTGCGCCCGACCTGGTGGTGTTCGGCGGCGCCGCGCCGCGACTGGTGAACACCACCTGCCTTGCCGTTCCCGGCCTTGATGCCCAGACCGCGCTGATGGGCTTCGACCTGGCGGGCGTGGCGGTCTCGTCCGGTTCGGCCTGCTCGTCCGGCAAGGTGGCACGTTCTCACGTGCTCGCCGCCATGGGCGTCAACGATGAACTGGCAGCAGGTGCGGTGCGTATCAGCCTTGGCTGGACGACGACCAAAGACGATATCGAGGCGGCGGCCGCCGCATGGCAGGTGATCGTGGCGCGCCATCGCGCCCGGCGGGCCGCATGATGACAGAGAACAAGGACAGGGAAGATACTGAACATGGCTGATCTCGACACCATCCAGCGGGTCCGCGAGATCGAAGTCGACAAGTACAAGTACGGCTTCGAGACACTGATCGCCTCGGAAAAGGCCCCGCGCGGCCTCAGCGAGGATATCGTGCGCTACATCTCGGCCAAGAAGGGCGAGCCTGAATGGATGCTCGACTGGCGGCTGGAGGCCTATCGCCGCTGGCTGATGATGGACGAGCCCACCTGGGCGCGCGTCCATTACCCCAAGATCGACTTCAACGATCTCTATTATTATGCATCGCCCAAGGGCCAGAACGCGCCAACCTCGCTGGACGAGGTCGACCCGGAGCTGCTCGCTACCTACGCCAAGCTCGGCATCCCTTTGAAGGAACAGGAACTTCTGGCCGGGGTGCGGAAGCAGGGCGAGCCCAGCGATCTTGATGACACCGGCGGCGGCAACGCCTCTTATGGCAATGTCGCCATCGACGCGGTGTTCGATTCGGTTTCCGTCGTCACCACCTTCAAGGCCGAACTGGCCAAGGTGGGGGTCATTTTCTGCTCCATTTCCGAAGCCCTCAGGGAGCATCCTGAACTGGTCAGGAAATACCTCGGTTCGGTGGTGCCGCAGGCCGACAACTTTTATGCCGCGCTCAATTCGGCGGTGTTTTCCGACGGCTCCTTTGTCTACATACCCGAAGGGGTGCGTTGCCCTATGGAGCTTTCGACCTATTTTCGCATCAACGAGCGCAATACCGGCCAGTTCGAGCGCACCTTGATCATCGCCGACGAGGGCGCCCAGGTCTCCTACCTGGAAGGCTGCACGGCGCCCATGCGCGACGAGAACCAGCTTCACGCCGCGGTGGTCGAACTGGTGGCGCTGGACGATGCCGAGATCAAGTATTCGACCGTGCAGAACTGGTATCCCGGCGACAAGAACGGCAAGGGCGGTGTCTACAATTTCGTCACCAAGCGCGCCGACTGCCGCGGCCGCAACGCCAAGGTGTC
>CAZMSA010000268.1:0-3412 GCA_964568825.1 uncultured Rhizobiaceae bacterium
CGATGGGCTGATTTGGCGCCATCAAATGGTTCTATCTGATTGGCGGACGCTCTAGATCAGGCGCGTCGGCGGTTCACCAGCACGATGCCGGCGCACACGCACGCCAGGGCGCCGATGAACGAGGCGGTGATGTGCTCGCCAAGGATCGCCCAGGAGAAGAACACGCTGAAGACGGGGGCGAGAAAGCCGAAGGAGGCGACGTCGGAAGCCGGGTAGATGGCCAGCACCCGGAACCACGTCAGGAAGCCGAAGGAGACCACCACCAGCACCTGGAAGGCGAAGAGACCGCCGATCAGTGGCGTCAGGTGGCGGACCGGCGGACCGAACAGCGGCGAGGCGACGACCAGCACCACGCTGGAGACCGAGAGCTGATAGAGGAGCTGCATTTCGGGTGCGGCCTGCCGCAGGCGGGTGGTGCGCACCAGAAGGGCGATGCCGGCCCACAGCATGGCGCCGATGAGGCACAAGACATCACCCAGCAGCGCATAGCGGCTGGCCGGGGCCGCATTGTGCAACAGGGCCCAGGCGACGCCCACGAAGGCGAGGGCGAGGCCGGCGATGCGCATCGGGGTGAGGCGGTCGCCGGGGATGAGGAAATGCGCCCCCAGCGCCACCCAGAAGGGCATGGTGTAAAACATCATCGAGGCGCGGGCCACCGAGGTGAACTCCAGCGATTGGAACAGCAGCAGGAATTCCGAGGCGAAGAACACCCCGCAAACGAGGCCGGGAACGAGGCTGCCGTCGCTGATCGACAGGCGCTTATTCGTGATGAGGGTATAGGCGAGCACCGGAAAGAAGGCGGCGATGGAGCGCAGGCCTGCCTGGAAAACCGGCTGGAAACCGGCGTTCACCAGCTTGATGAGCACCTGGTTGAGGCCCATGAGCATGGCAAAGGTGACGAGAAACGATCCGCCCAGAAGGTCGATACGGTGCTTGCGCTGCATGAAAATCCCCTGACGGCGGTCGCACTCTATTAGACGCGTGGTCGCAGACTGGCCAGAGGGCACGCAAGGCAAAAAGATGGCCGGGTCAAGCCCGGCCATCAAGTGGGTGGGAGGGATGAGGCGAGGCCGCCCGTTCAGGGGCGCGGGCCCGATGTGGTGGTTTCGTTGTTGACGAAATGGGCGTGGCTTTTGGTGAAGGCGAGGGCGACGGCGCCGCTTGACCTGGTGGTGCCGCTGGCGACCTCGGCGATGAAGAACTCCTTGCCCATGGGCAGGTCGATGCGGGCGCGGTGCTGGGCGCCGGTCACCGGGTTGACGATGGGCGCCACCGTGGTCTCGATGATGCCGGGCACGCTCACGTGGGCGGTGCGGGCGTCCATGTCGATCTTCAGGTCGATGGCAGCAAATACCGGATCGTGCACCTTCGAGCACATGGAACGGTAGATCTGCAGCATGGTGGTGCCGGGTTCGGCGCCCTCGCCCTGCAGGATGGCGGCGAGGGCTTCACGCTGGGCCGGGCTGGCGCGCTCGTCGATGATCGATTGCAACTCGCCGTCGCCCTCATGCACGGCGCCGGGCCAGCCGTAGGTGTTGACCATATTGAGGCCGTCGAGCTTGACATCGCCGTAATGGCCCTTGTCGATGTGCCAGGCGACCATGGCGCGGCAGGTGCCGTCGCTGGGCAGGGCATTGAACTGGCAGGGGCAGCCATAATCGCAATTGCAGTTGGCGAAATGGGGCCCGCGGATACTCCATTCGGTCATGCGCGTCTTCTCCTCGATGTGGGTGATTTCTTGTCGCTACGTAAACCTGACTTTATCGACATTTCGCTCAGTGTCAAACGGCTTGTGGAGGACCCTTGCCCGCACGGCTAAGGCCCTGTGGTGGCCTCGCGCACGATGTCGTCGAGCAGCGTGTCGATGTCGTCCAGCACGGCTTGCGAGGCGGGGGCCGAGGCGGGGCCGAGCACCCGGTGGCCGGCGTAGACGGTGCCCGGCTCGCTGGCCAGCTCATAATAATAGATCGCGAACGGGCATAAGGCGATGTTGGCCGGATCAGCCGCCATCATGCGCCGCGACAGGACGGCGGAGCAGAACTGCACCGTCTCGGCGTTGATATAGATCTCCTGCGTCGCGCCGACGGCTTTGGCGGTGCGCTTCAGCATGTCGGAGATATGGGAGACGTGGTCGATGACGTAACCGCGGTTGACGATGGCATCCGAGATCGCCTGGCGGACGTCATCGAAGCTCATCGCGGTCTTGACGACCATCTCATCGCCCGCTCGCGCCGGGGCGGGAAGGCCGACGGCGAGAGCCACCGCGCCCGCCAGGGCCAGCATGCCGAAAGTCCGCTTCATGCCAAAATGCCTTTTCATGTTCCCGGCGGGAGCATAGCGCAAAGGCCGGCAGACCGCATCACGCCTGCAATCGCCGACCCGACGATGAGGGCTGGACACCACACGCGGCTTGCGCAAGACTCGCCCGGCGTTTATGGGATGAGCCGACATCAGCAGCCACGCGCGGTCAGCGGTCGCGCACGGGCGCCAAGGCGAGGACGAGGCTTGAAAGAGTTCCTGTTGCAGATTTTCGCCTGGTGGCATCGCGCCACCATGGGTTTGCGCTTTGCCATCTGGCGGTATGGCGAGTTCGTCGGCGAGGACGAACTGGGCAATCGCTACTACCGGGCAAAGTCGGCCATCCCCGACAGTATCCCCGAGCACCGCTGGGTGGTCTACAAGGACTACGCCGAGGCCTCGTCGATACCGCCGGGCTGGCATGGCTGGATGCATCACCGGGTGGATACGCCGCCGAGCGCGGAAGACTACAAGCCGCGCGACTGGCAGCGCCCGCACCAGCCCAACCTGACCGGTTCGGCGCTGGCCTACCGGCCGCCCGGCTCCATCGCCGGGGTGCCCAGAGCGGCTGCGGCGCCCGATTACGAGGCCTGGCAGCCGGAATGAAGCTGAAGCGGCGCCGATGGCGCCTGGATCCATGAATTGATCTCAATCTCCCGGGGGAGGAACCTTGCCATGAAGAACAGTGTGGTCGAAACCATCACCGGCGCGGTGGTGATCGCCATTGCCGCGGTGTTCTTTTTCTACGTTTATACCACCACCAACGCCGGGCGCGGCGAGTCGGGCTACAAGCTGAGCGCCGAATTCGACAACGTCGAAGGCATCACGGTGGGATCGGACGTGCGCATGGCCGGTATCAAGGTCGGCAGCGTCACCAACCAGGACATCGATCCTTCCAGCTTCCAGGCCGTCGTCACCATGGTCATCGACCCCAAGATGAAGCTGCCCGACGATACCACCGCCAAGGTCACCTCCGAGGGCCTGCTGGGCGGCAAGTTCATATCGCTCGAGGCCGGCGGCAGCGAAACCCTGCTGAAGCCCGGCGGCCAATTCACCTATACCCAGGGCGCCATCGACATCTGGTCGCTGATCAGCCAGTTCATGTTCGAGAACA
>CAZMSA010000269.1:0-3373 GCA_964568825.1 uncultured Rhizobiaceae bacterium
CGCGTGCCGGTGTTCGTGGGGCATTCCGAAGCCGTCAACATCGAGTTCGAGCGCCCCGTTGGTGCCGATGAGGCGCGCGAAACCTTGCGCGAGGCGCCGGGGGTCCTGGTCGTCGACAAGCGCGAGCCGGGCGGTTACGTCACCCCGGTCGAATGCGTCGGCGATTACGCCACTTTCGTGTCGCGCATTCGCGAGGACCCGACGATTGAGAACGGCCTCAACCTGTGGTGCGTCTCCGACAATCTCAGGAAGGGCGCGGCTCTCAACACCGTGCAGATCGCCGAGACGCTGATCAACCGCGGGCTGATGAAGAAGGCGGCCTAAAGCCCCTCCAACAGCACGAACTGGCCCGTGGCGGCGCCTTGGCGCTTGGCCTTGGCGGCGGTGTATTCGGCGGAGTTGTAGAAGTCGCGCGCCTTTTCCATGCTCGGGAACTCCAGAAGCACCACCCGGCGGCCTTCCTTGAAACCTTCCAGCGTCTCCATGGCGCCGCCGCGTGTCAGGTATTTGCCGCCGAATTTGGCGATGGCAGCGGGGGCGGCGGCCTTGTAGGTCTCGTATTTCTTCGGGTCGGTGACGGTGATGCGGGCGATGATGTAGGCGGGCATGGGCTTGTCCCTTTCAGGCCGAGGCAATGACGCGGGCGAAGCTCTCCGGGTCGGTGTTGGCGCCGCACACGATGGCCGCCACCCGCTCGCCCTTTTGCGGACGATAAGCCCCTGAAAGGAGCGCTGCAACCGCCGCGGCGCCGCCCGGCTCGGTGATGAGGCGCAAGGCGTCCCACAGCCACACCTGCGCCCGCCGGATGTCGCTATCTGCGACCAGCACGCTCTCGGCAACGGCACGCCGGCAGATGTCGAACGACAGCTCGCCGAGGCGCGAGGCCCCCAGCGAATCCGCCGCAATGCCCGATGGTTTCACCTCCACCGGCCTGCCGGCGGCGCGTGCCGCATGCAGCGTCGGGCAGCCCTGCGGCTCGACGCCGACAACCTTGTGCCCACCCTCGAACCAGCATGCCACTCCGCCGATCAGCCCGCCGCCACCCACCGCGACGAGGATCGTGTCGGCCTCGCCCGCCTGCTCTTCCAGTTCGAGGCCGAGGGTCCCCTGCCCGTCGATGGTGAGCGCTGCGTCATAGGCATGCAGTGCCAGCGCCCCCGTCTCGGCCTGCCAGGCTTCGCTGAGCGCCAGGGCGGCGGCATAGTTCTCACCCTCCACCACCACCTCGGCACCGGTCGCCTTGATGCGCGCGACCTTGGCGGTGCTCGCAATGGCGGGCACGAAGATCTTGGCCTTCAGGCCGCGCCGCGCCGCCGCCCAGGCCACCGCCAGACCATGATTGCCACCCGAGGCGGCCGTCACGCCGGCGGTCGGGGCATCGAGGGCGGTCAGGTTGGCCATGGCGCCGCGCGCCTTGAAGGACCCGGTCTGTTGCAGGCACTCCAGCTTCAGCGTCACCGGTTGCGCAATCCCCGGCATTTCCACCTCGATCACCGGGGTGCGGCGGATATCGCGACTGATGCGCTTGTAGGCGGCAGCGATGCTGTGGCGGGAATTGGCGCTCATGGATTTTCCTCAAGGCGCAATGAGGGCGCCGAGATCGAGGGCAGGGCGCCCCTCGCTTCGATCGAGCACCGCTTCAAGCCGCGTCATGGCGGCGGTGAGGGCGTCGTGCGGTGAAGCGCCGGTGACGAGATGGCCAAGATAAAGGCCACTCAACAGGTCGCCGGTGCCGTGCGGCACGGCCGGACGGCGCCGCGTCTCCACCCGGGCGACGGCGTCGCGGGAGATGGCCATGGTGGAAACAACGCCGCCCGCCGCCGGGATGGACGTGGCAAGCGTCAGGGCCGGCGTCAGGCCGCGGGTCGCCGCCACCGCCTGATCGGCATCGCCCACGGCGTTGCCTGAAAGCCATGCGAGCTCGAAGCGGTTGGGGGCAATGATGTCGGCCAGCGGCACCAGCCGGTCGCGGATCGCCTCGGCGACCGGCAGCGGCACATAGAGCCCGGTATGATCATCGCCGAGGATGGGGTCGCAGAGGATCTTGATCGCCGGCGCGCCTTGACGAATTCGGGCGAGGCGTTCGGCCACCGCCTCAACCTGGTCGGCGTCGCTGAAATAACCGGTGAGCACGCCCGCCAGCCCCGCCATCCAGCCGCCCGCAAGCACCCGGTCGAGGAGCGCGGCCAGATCATCGGCTGTCAGCGGCACCCTGACCGGCGCGCCGTGGCCGGGATGGTTGGAGAGCACCACCGTCGGCAGCGCCATGACCGTCACCCCGAGAGATTGCAGGGCGGGCACGGCGGCCGAGTTGCCCACCGGCCCGTAGACGACTTGCGAGGAAATGGAGAGGACGACCGGCGCGGTCATATGACGTTGGCTTCCATCAGCGGACGCCCGGCGGCGATGCGCTCGTAGCCGAAACGTCCAAGGTCGATGCTGCGATAGCCGCCATGCACGATCAGTTCGGCGATGGCATTGCCGGCGCCCGGGGCCTGTTGCAGGCCGTGGCCGGAAAAGCCGTTGGCGAAATAGAAGTTGGCGATCTCGGGATGGGCTCCCAGTACGGCGTTCTGGTCGAGGCTGTTGTAGTCGTAATAGCCGACCCATGAATTGACCACCTTGATGGCTTCCATGGCGGGTACGCGTTCGGCGAGCAACGGCCACATGCGGGTCTCGAACCAGTCATAGTCGACGTCGTAGCCGCCGGTCTCCGGCTCCTCGTCTTCTTCCGGCGACAGGCCGCAGATGAACGTCTGGCCCTCGGGCCTGAGCCACACGCCGGAGGCATCGACCAGCAGCGGGCGCTGCTGCGCCGCCTCGCCCGGATCGCGGCAGTCGAGCACATAGACATAGCGCTTGCGCGGGGCCACCGGCAGGTCGATATCGGCCAGTCCCGCCACCACGCCCGCCCCGGCGCCGGCGGCATTGATGATCGCCCCGCATTCCACCGTTGATCCGTCCGACAGGCCGACGGCGGTGACACGGCCGGCCTGTTTGTCGATGCGCGTCGCCGTCGCCTGGCGCCACGTGACGCCGCGATCACGCGCGGCGCGGCGCAACAGCGACATCAGGCTGTGCGGATCGAGCCAGCCCTCGCCCTCGGGGCCGAAGGAACCGCCGGCGATGCCGTCGACATTGAGCCATGGAAAACGCGCCGCAAGCCCGGCCTGATTGAGCAGCACCGTCGAGGCGCCATGGGCGGTCTGGATCGCCACATTGGCCTTGAGGACGGGCAGCCCGTCGGCCGAGGCCAGAAGCAGGTAGCCCTGTTCGCGGAAGGAGACATCGGCCGCGGGGCCGAATTCGTCCTTGAGATTGCGGATGAGCTTCAGGCCGAACTGCGACAGGGCGATGTTTTCCGGCGTCGAGA
>CAZMSA010000270.1:0-3321 GCA_964568825.1 uncultured Rhizobiaceae bacterium
ATGCCGGGCATTGAAAGGAGGCAGGGAAATGTGGTCTCGAAATGCGTTCACGGAACGGCTGAATTTGGAATGGCCAATCCTGCAAGCACCCATGGGTGAACTTTCAACGCCGGCGCTTGCTGCCGCCGTAAGCAACGCCGGTGGTCTCGGTGGACTGGGAATGTGGGGGTTTTCAGCACAAGATGCGGAACGGCGTATCGCCGGATTTCGCCAACAAAGCAGTGGACGCCTGAACGTCAACTATCCGCTTTGGGATGACCCCGGCGACCTGACGAGCGCCGGCGCGGCGATGCGCGAACGATTGCAATCACTCTACGACGAGATTGATCTGGGGCCCTTGCCGACGCCGCGCGGATTCTCCAGCGGGGTCGATCCTGAGCAGCTCGCAATGCTTGAGAAGATGAAGCCCGAAGTCGTGAGTTTTCATTTCGGATTGCCCGATCAAGAGATCATGCAGGCGATCAAGACGGCAGGCATATTCATTCTGTGCAGTGCGACGACAGTTGCCGAGGCAAAGGTACTCGAAGCCCGAGGGGTCGACGCCATCATAGCGCAGGGCACTGAAGCTGGCGGCCATAGGGGAACGTTCTCTGGCACAGACATCAGCATGCAGCCCGGCCTGTTTGCACTATTGCCACAAGTCGTCGACGCGGTGAATGTTCCGGTCATTGCCGCAGGCGGGGTTTCGGACGGGCGCGGGATTGCCGCCGCATTGATGTTGGGAGCCAGCGGCGTGCAGTTGGGGACTGCATTCCTTCGTTGCGAGGAAGCCAATGTGCCCGAACAACATCGCACGGCCCTTCGTGCTGGCGACGATGCCAACACCGTCGTTAGCAAGGTCATCAGTGGAAGGCCGGCCCGATTTATCAAGAACAGGCTTATCGAAGCTCTTTCGAGCCCTGAAGTGGAGCCGCTGCCATTCCCGGCCCAACTGAGCCTGACTCTTCCCTTGGAAGAAACCGGAGATCAAGAACTCACCGGGCTATACGCTGGCCAGTCCGTCGCACTTACGCGGGAGATATCGGCGGCTGACCTGGTCGGAACTCTCGCCGAGGAAACCGGTCGGTGCCTGAGAGCCTTTTGCTGAAAGTGAGTGTGGCAGTGATGCAGCCGGTTTCACCCCGCCAGCCGGCGCTCTAACTCGGCAACGATTCCCTCCATGGCGGCCCGCAGGAAGTCGAGCTTTGGCTTGACGTGGCGCTGCCCAGTGATCGTCTGGCCCAGTGATAGCAACCAGTTTAACAGCGACCACCCTTTAGTGCGCGGCGAGGGCGACGATGACTATGGCGATTGCGGCGAGGGGGGCGAGGCGCAGCGTCCACTTGCTCACCTTGCGGTTGCGGTTGTGGCGGTTCGGGTGCGCAGGGAGCGAAGGGACATAGACGCTCGTAAATTCGTTGATCAGATCGAAGCGGGCCATTTGGGGTCTCCTCGGGTTTGAGAGCGGGTGATCCGTCTCGTTTGTTCGATGAGCCCAGACTACGGACGCGCCGTGAAGCGAGCGCTTGCCGGCAGTCACTGCGACCGTCAAAGCCGATGACGTAACGTGAAAAAAGCGCTTATTGTGCGCAAAATACCAATTCGTTGGCACCAAGGAGCAAAGCTACGTGGCCGAGGGAGATGAAGGCAGGGCGCGGATCAGGCTCTTGGGGGGTTTCGAGGTTATCACGCCCGGCGGTGCGGTTGCGACGATCTCGGGCCGCAAGGCTCAAGGCCTTCTCGCCGTGCTTGCCCTATCGCCGGGCATGGTGGCGAGCCGCGACCGGCTGGCAGGGCTCTTGTGGTCGGACCGTGGCGACGAGCAGGCGCGCAACAGCCTGAGACAGGCGCTGGTGGCGCTGAGAAAGGATCTGGGCGACGGCGGGCTCGACATAATCGAGGCCGAGCGCGAGCAAGTGCGGCTCCTGGGCGAACGGGTTACGGTCGACGCGGCCGAGATGGCGCGGTTAGTGCGTGACGGCAAAGCAGCGGAGGCGGCAGCGTTTTATGGCGGGGCTCTGCTCGACGGCATCCACGTGCGCGACGAGGCCTTCGAGGAATGGGCGGTGGACGAACGGCGAAGGCTGGCAGACCTCGCCTTCGATGTGCATGAACGGGCTTATGAGGCGGCAAACGGCCCCGAGCGGCTGGCGACGGCGCGCAAGCTGCTGGCGGTCGATCCGTTGCGGGAAAGTGCTCACCGAGCGGTGATGGAGGCGCTGACGGCGGCTGGCGAGCGCGACCAAGCGCTGCGCCAGTACGAGACCTGCCGCGCCATGCTGGCGCACGAACTGGGCGCGGAGCCATCGGCGGAGACGGAGCGGCTCAAGGCGGCGATCATGAGCGGCAAAGGCGGGACCGAAGCGGCGCCGGCTGCTCAACCAGCAGCCCATGCCGTCAAAACCGAGCGCACCGGCGTAGCGGTGCTGCCCCTTGCAAACCTGTCGGGCGATCCCGACCAGGAGTTCTTCGCCGACGGGCTCAGCGAGGACCTGATCGCGGAGCTTTCCCGTTACCGCCATCTGTCGGTGGTCGCCTACCGTACCACCGCCGACTACAAGGGCCGCACAGGCGATCCGCGCCAGGTCGGGCGCGAGCTTGGCGTCGACTTCCTTATCGAGGGCAGCGTGCGCCGGGCGGCAGCGCGGGTGCGCGTCGCGGTGCAGCTCATCGATGCCGAGACGGGTGCCCATGTGTGGGCCGACAAATTCGACCGTGAGATGGCCGACATATTCGTACTGCAGGATGAGATCATCTCGGCCGTGATGGCGCGTCTGTCGTTCAATCTTGACCACGCAGCCGAAGAGCAGCGCAGACGCGATCCCACGACATCGAGCACCGCATACAGTCAATTCCTCAAGGGCCGCGCGAGCTGGCGCAACGGCGACGAGCTGTTGGCGCTGGAGTGTCTGCAACAGGCGGTCAGCATCGATCCCGGCTATGCCCGGGCCCAGGCCTCCGCCGCCCACCTGTATCTCTACGGCAAATTCAGCCAGGTCACGGGGCTGGGCGAAGCCGAATCCGATGCCCGCGGGCAAAAAAGCATCGAACAGGCGCTTGCCGCCGAGCGCACCGATCCCTTCGTTCTGCAACGCGCCGCCATGGTCTATCTCATGTTGGGTGAACCGATCACGGCGCGGCGCTATGTCGAGGCCGCCGCCAGAGAACATCCGCGCGATGCCGAGATACTGCTGACCCACGGTCTGGTGCGTGCCTGTTGCGGCGAGCACCGCGAGGGGGTGGCTATGATGGAGAGGGCGATAGCGTCGGAACCGCGCCTACCGCCCGGCTTTCATGCCTCGCTCAGCGATGGACGCCATCTGCTGGGCGATTTCGAGGGTA
>CAZMSA010000271.1:0-3310 GCA_964568825.1 uncultured Rhizobiaceae bacterium
TGGGATTCGAACCCACGGTACGGCTTTTAGGCCGTACAACGGTTTAGCAATTCGGAAACGCTGTATCGCCTCGTGTTGAGCAATCCAGAAGGGTCTGTTTTGTGGGGATTTTTAGCCGCTAGCGTCCATCCCGTATCAGCCAATTTCGTCTCATCGCCACCCGTGCGTTTGCAAAATGTTTGCAAACCGGCGCGGTAGTACGCAGTTTCTGTTCGAGTCGAAAAATGACTTTTTACCTCAGCTCACTTTGCTCGGCGGGCAACGAGTTGGATCTCGTCATCGGGACATGACGGGCCATTGTACCCATCATGCTTGATCGTCGCCCATCCGGACTTGGCGGGGGCATTTAACGGGAGGAATCTGTGCTGGACGCCGGAGAGTGCCTATCGCCAGATAGCGCAGGCGGCTGATGACTTGCGACCATCCATTGGACAGCCAGCGAGACGATCAGGAAAAGCACGAACATGATGACCCAGGAACGGGTCGGCGCAACCGCAATCGGTGGCTTCGTGTCCGACGTAATCTTGGAGCTGACTCTGCGTGGAAGAAGCGCGATCAAACGTTCCGCAATTGTCCCGCTGTCTCGGTGACCCGAAGGACCTTCGGGCAGTGTTGAAATCAACGCCGCCAATCTCCGGATGGCGGCATCCCCAGACAAGCGGGTTAATTCGGCTGCTTCCTGCCAAGGGTCGACATCCAATCGGGCCAATGCCGAAAGAACGCTGAGCAGCATTCCATTCCTATCCTCGCCGATCGGCGCGTACAGAAAATCGTGGAACTCAGGTCCTAGCTCAGTAGCAGAAGCAGAATGCGCCATTTCAACCGCCGAATGCCGGCGCCTCGTCCGAACACGTGGAGTCGACGGTGAGGCACAAGGAAATTCCGTCGGATCCGCAGAAGCCAAACGATATCGCATGACTCCTTGGTGCGTTAGGCTCGGAAACTACTTAAAGGTATGGCCCGGACTGAAGACTTACCACGATGAATGGTCCAATGTGGAATATACTCGACTACATTGCCGTGCTCCTCGCTCTAACGGCCGGATTCGCCTATGCAAACCACTACTTATTGCGACTGCCGAGAAATTCCGGGCTGTTGGTCATCGCATTGGCGGTATCCCTTGGTCTGCGCCTGATCGAGCACGCTTTCCCCTCGGTGGGGCTTGCCACAATGCTGCGCGACAATCTCGCTCGGGCGAATTTCGGTCCACTTCTGCTCAACGGCTTTCTCGGTTTTCTGCTCTTCGCTGGGGCCCTCGAAGTCGACCTCAAGGAATTGCTTGAACGCAAGTGGACCATTCTCGCCCTTTCAACGGTTGGTGTGTTGCTGTCGAGTTTTGCCGTGGCGGCCGGCATGTACGGCATCTTTCGTCTGGTCGGGATTGACGTCCCTTTGAAATATTGTCTGGTTTTCGGGGCACTGATCTCGCCGACCGATCCAGTGAGCGTCCTTGGCGTCCTGCGCCGAGTGCACGTTCCGTCACGCTTGCAGGCCATCATCGGTGGAGAGAGCCTGTTCAACGACGGCATCGGTATCGTTCTTTTCACGATCTTCCTGCACCACGCGACAACCGCCGGAGACGCGGGACCTACAGTACTCGGCGTATTCCTTGACTTCCTGCGCGAGGCGGGCGGCGGGGCTCTGCTGGGCGTAGCAGGGGGAGGCCTGGCGCTCGCCGCGATGCGCGGTATCGACGAGTACAACATCGAGCTGATGATTTCGCTTGCGCTCGTCGCTGGCACATTCGGACTCGCGCAGACGATCGACGTCTCCGGACCAGTGGCCGTTGTTGTCGCTGGACTGCTGATTGGCAGCATCGGTGTCCGATACGCGGTCAGCGGCACCACACAAGATTATCTGAAGAAGTTCTGGTCGCTGACGGACGAGCTTCTCAATTCCTTTTTGTTCCTGCTAATCGGCCTGGAATTCGCTGCCATAGACATTCGATGGAGCTTTGTCGTGGCGGCGGGGCTGGCGATCCCCGTGTCGGTCGCGGCGCGCGGCCTCAGCATTACGGTGGCCAGCCTGCCGCTAAACCTCGGCGCCCCACGGAAACTCCGGGGTATCACCTTGCTGACTTGGAGTGGCTTGCGAGGCGGAATTTCCGTCGCGCTGGCGCTCTCGCTACCGCTTGGTCCTTATCGAGCTCCCCTGCTGGCAGCCTGCTATGGCGTCGTCATATTCACCATGATCGGTCAAGGATTGAGTCTCGGAAGGGTTGCCGCGCGGCTCTATCCGAGCCAAGACTCCGATACGCCCGGTCCCCCAGGATCCTGATACCCCTTGCGCTGTTGATCGCGGTAACTCACGCGGCCTCGAGTCGATGAACTCGGCACCACACAACAGGTTCATGATCATGCGACAAACGGCCGCTAGGTAGTTTCCGACTCTCACGCGGATGCACCGACAACCGATATACTGCATTGCAACATGGGGCTAAAGCGATCCGATCGGCCCCAGCCGTCGACGGGGGGTGTCGTGCCGCCAATCCAATGCGCGCGCCAAGGACACGAATCCATGAAGACAACAGACAAGGTAACGTCAAGGTCAACGACCGCGATGAACCCGCTCGGCTTCGAGTGGCCGGCCCAACCGAACCCCTTCGTGGCATCCTCCGGAGAGCCTATGGCGTGCGGTTCGGAATACATGGTCGACGCGTTTCAACGCGGCGTTCTCTTCCTCGATTTGCTGAGGCAGCGTGGCAACGAGGAGATCGAGATTACATCACGGCCGATGGCGACCGTACTGCGCTTCGACCACGAGGAGCTGATGAGCGGTCGGTCGTTGCCGCGGCCCATCAACTATTCACTCTTGCGCATCCTGCCCTTGCCGGGGGTCGCGATCGATCGGCGCAAGCGGCCGGTGGTGGTAGTCGACCCGCGGGCCGGTCAAGGCCCGGGCATTGGCGGCTTCAAGGCGGACAGCGAGATCGGCGATGCCCTGAAGGCCGGCCACCCGGTTTATTTCATCGGTTTCAGTGCAACCCCAGTTCCTGGTCAGCAGTTCCTGGACGTCGTCGAGGGACAGGTGAAGTTCTTCGAGCGGGTGGTCGAGCTGCACCCCAATGCACCGCGTCCGTTTGCCATCGGCAACTGCCAGGCAGGCTATCAGACGCTGATGGTGGCCATGTTGCGACCGGACCTGTTCGGGCCTTGCCTGGTCGCAGGCTCCCCGATGTCGTACTGGCAAGGCGTCCACGGCAAGAGCCCGATGCGCTATTCCGGCGGTCTGCTCGGCGGCAGTTGGCTCACAGCAATGACCAGCGACCTCGGCAATGGCAAGTTCGACGGTACCTGGCTGATCCTGAACT
>CAZMSA010000272.1:0-3291 GCA_964568825.1 uncultured Rhizobiaceae bacterium
AGGCGGAAGCCTATGAGGGCCCCTCGCTCATCCTCGCCTACAGCCACTGCATCGCCCATGGCTTTGATCTGCGCTTTGGCCTCAAGCAGCAGGACCTGGCGGTGGCTTCGGGCTATTGGCCGCTCATCCGCTACGATCCGGCCATGCGTGAGATCGGTGAGGCACCGTTTCGCCTCGATTCGCCGCGCCCCACCATCGCCTTGAAGACCTACGCCTATAACGAGTTGCGCTACCGCGCCCTTGCCCTCACCCGCCCGCAGGAGGCCGCGGCGCTGCTCAAGGAGGCGCAAGCCGCGGTGGAGCAGAAATACCGTGCCTATGAGGATTTTGCGCGCATGAAGGACGGACCCGCGCCCGCCGAGGCCACCACGGCCGGGCGGGATATCTGATGGCTTGGATCGCGAAAGGATCGAGCCCATGGACATGACCACACGCTATCTCGGCCTGACGCTGAAGAACCCGCTGGTTGCCAGCGCCAGCCCGCTCAATTCAAAGCTCGACAACATCCGCGCGCTGGAGGATGCAGGCGCCGCTGCCGCGGTGCTGCCCTCGATCTTCGAGGAGCAGATCGCGCGCGAGGAGGAACTGTTCGATGCCCTGATGACCACCGGTATCGACACGTATGGCGAAGCGTTAACGTACTTTCCGGCCCATACCGCCTTCGCGCTCGACACCCAGCGCTATGTCGAGGTGGTGCGAGAGGCCGTCGCGGCAGTGGACATTCCGGTGATCGCCAGCCTCAACGGCATCACCGATCACGGCTGGATCGAGTATGCGCGCGAAATCGAGGCGGCGGGCGCGGCCGCGCTGGAGCTCAACATCTATTTCATCCCTTCCGACCTCACCCTCACGGGGCGTGACGTCGAGGCCCGCTATCTGGACATCCTCAAGGCGGTCAAGGAGACCGTGAACATCCCGGTAGCAGTCAAGATCGGCCCTTATTTCAGCGCCCCCGGCCACATGGCCTTGCAACTCGACAAGGTGGGCGCCGACGGTTTGGTGCTGTTCAACCGCTTCTATGAGCCCGATATCGACGTATCGCGGCTGGCGCTGGTCTCGGATCTGGCGCTGTCCAATGCTTACGAGATCCGCCTGCCGCTGCTATGGATCGGCGTGCTGGCCGGCAAGGTGAAGGCATCGCTGGCTGCGACTTCAGGAGTGGAAAGCGGCACCGAGGTGGTGAAATACCTGCTTGCCGGCGCCGACGTGGTGATGACCACCTCGGCACTCCTCAGGCACGGCATCGGCCACATGAAGGTGCTGCTCGATCAACTCGAAAACTGGCTTGAGGCACGCGGCATCTCTTCGCCCGACCGCATCAGGGGACGCATGAGCCACGCCGCCGTCGACGATCCCACAGCGTTCGAACGCGCCAACTATATCCAAGTATTGCAAGGCTATTCGGTCCGAGAACCGTTGTAGCGTCCGACGTTCAGGCTAGAGCATCCGCCTGAACCGCAATGCGGCGCGCACCAGCCTGAAACCGATGTATGATCCCGGCAGCGCAGGAACGAGAATCTGACGGGCGAAGGAGCGGGACAAGATGAACCTGTTTGCGAAACTGCAGGAACGAGAAGCGCAAGGCACGCCGGTCCGCATCGCCCTGATCGGCGCGGGCAAGTTTGCCACCATGTTCCTGCATCAGGCCCGCCGCTTGCCCGGCGTGCATCTGGTGTCGGTGGTCGATCTGCGCCCCGATGCGGCGCGCTCGAACATGGCCTTCGTCGGCTGGACGCCCGAGCAATACGGCGCCGCTTCGCTTGACGATGCCGTCAAGACCGGCTCCACCCACGTCGGCGACGACTGGCAGGCGATGCTTCGCCACCCGGCCATCGAGATCATCATCGAATGTACCGGAAACCCGGTTGCTGCGGTGGATCACTGCTTGCAGGCCTTTGCGCACGGCAAGCATGTGATCAACGTCACGGTCGAG
Organism: uncultured Rhizobiaceae bacterium; assembly: GCA_964568825.1. GTDB lineage: Bacteria > Pseudomonadota > Alphaproteobacteria > Rhizobiales > Aestuariivirgaceae > CAVVDT01. Next base: position 1,934 of record CAZMSA010000272.1, read on the forward strand.
GCGGATGCCTTCGTGGGTTACGGCCTTGCACGCAAGGCGGCAGAGGCAGGGGTTGTCTATTCCATGGCCTACGGTGACCAGCCCGCACTGGTCTGCGATCTGGTGGACTGGGCACGCACCTGCGGCTTTCCGGTGGTGGCCGCTGGCCGGGGCCACAAATGGTTGCCGCACTACCGCCAATCCACCCCCGAAACGGTTTGGGACTATTGGGGGCTGACCCGCGAGCAGGCCGAACGCGGGCGGCTCAATCCCAAAATGTTCAACTCGTTTCTCGACGGTTCGAAACCGGCGATTGAAAGTGCCGCCATCTGCAACGCGGCCGGCCTCGATGCGCCCGAAGACGGGTTGGCCTTTCCGCCCGGCAGCGTCGAGGATCTGCCGAACCTGATGCGCCCGGTCGCCGAGGGTGGCGTCCTGCCGCGCAAGGGCATGGTCGAGGTGATCTCCTGCCTGCGCCCCGATGGCTCGATGATCCCCTATGATATCCGTAACGGTGTATGGGTGTGCTTTGAGGGCGACAGCGACTACGCCCGCAATTGCTTCGTCGAATACAAGGTGATGACCGACTCGACCGGACGCTATTCGGTGAATTACCGACGCTGGCATCTGATCGGCCTCGAGTTGGGGGTTTCGGTGGCCGCTGTCGGCCTGCGCCGCGAAGCCACCGGCGTTGGCCGCGAATTCCGTGCCGATGTGGCGGCGATCGCCAAGCGCGATCTTGCAGCAGGCGAAATTCTCGATGGTGAAGGCGGCGCCACCGTCACCGGCGGCCTCAGGCCCGCGGCGGTTTCGGTCCGCAAGGGCTATGTGCCGCTTGGATTGACGCAAAACGTGCGTCTGCTGCGCCCGGTCGCCGAGGCGACAGCAATCACCTGGGGCGATGTCGAGGTCGACACCTCCACCAGCGCCTATCGGCTGCGCCGCGACATCGAACAGACGCTGCAACTGCGCGCGGCGGAATGAACCGTCACGAGCCGTAGCTTCCGCAGGCTGCGACGTCCGGTTGCCCAACGCTGCCGCGCTGCAATGTCGCTTGGCCGCAAACGCAGAATTGATCACGTCGGTGCGCTTCAGACGCGCCGGCTGCTGCCCGCAAGGGGTGCATCCGGTTGCCCGCCATCCAGGGAGTGTAAGTTAAATGCGCCGATTGCCAACAATTGATCGGGAGGAGGTGCTGTCCAGTCGTCGATAAAGGACTCCTTAAATTCAAAGAGCCATCCTTTCCGTCAATTGTTACGCACCGACGGATTTCGAGGGCAGGATGGCAACGTTCAGAGATATTACAAGCAAGCCCTTCTTGATGCTGAGTCCGCTATCACGTGAGGAATGTGTTAGCCGCTTGCAGGAGGCGATCGATT
>CAZMSA010000273.1:0-3261 GCA_964568825.1 uncultured Rhizobiaceae bacterium
GCTCGCGAGCCGTCCGGTCATGGGGATGGAATGCGGCTCTCCGGTCAGCCTGCTTGCGGAAAGGCTGGCCCGGGGTGCGGGTGTGAACGACCAGCTAAGGGGTCCGGATACTACGGTCCGGACGCGCTTGTGGATCGTTGACCCTTTCGGTGATCGGGTGCCGGCCGGCCTGTGATGGCTGCCCAAAGCGGTTAAAGCCCGGCATTACCCGAAAGGCGAGGTTCAGGGGCGTTAAAGACGCCAGCCGCCCGCTCAATAAAGTCGCGAGGAAAGCGCCGGCAAAGCGCACCCTCTAAAATACCAGTCAAGCGCCCAGCCGGTGCTTTCCTCACCCCCGGGACCCTTCGGGCCGAAAGGCCGCGGAGACGAAAACCCATGTCCATCACTTCCATGCGAACGCCGGCTGGTCGTAATGGGCAACGCGCGTTGCCTGGCCCCTCAGCGCCACTTCGCGGAACTGATAAAGCAGCGCAGCCGACGGCGAATACATCCGCCCCCCAAGACTTGGCAGGCGCGAATAGAGCACTGGCCGCCCGGCCTCCGGGCCCTCGTCGAAAAGCGGGATCGCCGGGCTGTCCAGTTCGGCCAGCGGAATATGATAGGTCTCTTCCACCTCGCCTTCATGCGGGTCAATGTGAAGCCCCGGCCCCGCCCATGCCACGATAGGCGTGATGCGATATCCCGAACGGGTGGCGTAGTCATCGAGCCGGCCCAGCACCTGATCTTCATCCAGCCGCACGCCCAGTTCCTCATGCAACTCGCGCAGGGCAGCGGCCACATCGCTCTCCCCCGCATCGACGCGTCCGCCCGGCAAGGCAAACTGCCCGCGATGCCGTCCAAGGCGGCTGGAGCGCAGGGTAAAGAGGATCGCCGCCTCATCCTCGCCCGGCAGGCTGGTGATGACGATGGCCACCGCCGCCGGCTTGAGGTCGCCCGCCTCAATGCCGCGCCAGGCAAAGTTGCCGAGCCGCCCGGCGATCACCCCGCGCAATCCATTGTCGATGCAATACCTCGCCACCCTCACCTCCCGGTCGCCGGCATTCGACCGGTCCTGAAACTCAAAAGGAGTGCACCCGGTCATCGGATGCACTCCTTTGAGTGTACGTTATCCCGCCGCTCAGTGCAGCACCGCGTGCCCGTCTTCGGCCTCGGGCGGCAGCACCATGCCCATCGCGCTGGCGGCCTTGCCGTTGAACGTCAGGCCCGCCTCGTCGACACCGACCTTGACGGTCTCGCCGTCGGCGATCTCGCCGGCAAGCAGGGCCTCGGCCAGCGGATCCTGCAAATCCTTTTGCATGACCCGCTTCAGCGGCCGTGCGCCGTAGGCCGGATCATAGCCCTTGGCGGCGAGCCACTCGCGGGCCGCGTCGTCGAGTTCGACCACGATCTTGCGATCGGCCAGCAGCTTGTCCAGCCGCTTGAGCTGGATATCGACGATGGCCCCCATCTGCTCGCGCTTGAGGCGATGGAACAGGATGATCTCGTCCAGCCGGTTGAGGAATTCGGGCCGGAACTTGGACCTCACCTCGGCCATCACTTCATTGCGCACCGTATCCACATCCTCAGCTTCGCCAAGCCCGACCAGATACTCCGACCCGATATTCGAGGTCATGATGATCAAGGTGTTGCGGAAGTCGACGGTGCGGCCCTGCCCGTCGGTCAGGCGGCCGTCGTCGAGCACCTGCAACAGCACGTTGAAGACATCCGGGTGCGCCTTTTCGATCTCGTCGAACAGCACCACCTGATAGGGCCGGCGCCGCACCGTTTCAGTCAGCGCACCACCTTCTTCATAGCCCACGTAGCCGGGAGGCGCGCCGATGAGGCGGGCAACCGAGTGCTTTTCCATGTATTCCGACATGTCGATGCGCGCCATGGCGTGCTCGTCATCGAACAGGAATGCCGCCAATGCCTTGGTGAGTTCGGTCTTGCCGACGCCGGTGGGACCGAGGAACATGAACGAGCCGATGGGCCGGTTGGGATCCTGCAAGCCGGCACGGGCCCGCCTCACGGCAGTGGCGACGGCATGCACGGCTTCGGCCTGCCCGACCACCCGCTTGGCGATCACCTTTTCCATGCGCAACAGCTTGTCGCGCTCGCCTTCCAGCATCTTGTCGACCGGAATGCCGGTCCAGCGCGCCACCACCTGGGCCACGTGGTTTTCGGTCACCGCTTCGTCCATCATGGGATTGGCGGACTTGCTCACGGCCTCCACTTCCTTGAGCTTGCGCTCGATGTCGGGGATCCGCCCGTAGGCCAGTTCGCCCGCCTTGGCGAGGTCGCCCCTGCGCTGGGCCTGCTCAAGCTCGGTGCGCGCTTGGTCGAGATCTTCCTTCAGCTTCTGGGCCTGGTTGAGCTTCTGCTTTTCCGACTGCCATGTGGCGGTCAGTTCGGCCGACTTGCCCTCCAGCTCGCTCAATTCGCCTTCCAGCTTGGCGAGCCGGTCCTTGGAGGCCTTGTCGGTCTCCTTCTTCAGGGCCTCGCGCTCGATCTTCATCTGGATGGCTCGCCGGTCGATCTCGTCCAGTTCTTCCGGTTTGGAGTCGACCTGCATCCTCAGACGCGAAGCTGCCTCGTCCATCAGATCGATGGCCTTGTCGGGCAAGAAGCGGTCGGTGATGTAGCGGTTGGAAAGATTGGCCGCCGCCACCAGCGCCGAATCGGTGATGCGCACGCCGTGATGCAGTTCGTACTTCTCCTTGAGGCCGCGCAGGATGGAGACAGTGTCCTCCACCGTCGGTTCGTTTACGAAGATCGGCTGGAAGCGCCGCGCAAGCGCTGCGTCCTTTTCCACGTTCTTGCGGTATTCATCCAGCGTGGTGGCACCGATGCAATGCAGTTCACCGCGCGCCAGGGCGGGTTTGAGCAGGTTGGAGGCATCCATCGCCCCTTCCGCCTTGCCGGCGCCCACCAGGGTGTGCAGTTCGTCGATGAACAGGATAATGCCGCCGGCCGCCGCCTGGACCTCGGACAACACCGCCTTCAGGCGTTCCTCGAATTCGCCGCGATACTTCGCCCCGGCAATCAGCGAGCCCATGTCGAGCGCCATGAGGCGCTTGTCCTTGAGGCTTTCCGGCACGTCGCCGTTGACGATGCGCAAGGCGAGGCCCTCGGCGATGGCGGTCTTGCCGACGCCGGGCTCGCCGATGAGGACGGGGTTGTTCTTGGTGCGCCGCGACAGGACCTGGATGGTGCGGCGGATTTCGTCGTCGCGCCCGATGACCGGATCGAGCTTGCCGTCGCGCGCTGCCTCGGTGAGGTCGC
>CAZMSA010000274.1:0-3256 GCA_964568825.1 uncultured Rhizobiaceae bacterium
CATCATCGATGCCGCAGCCCTTGCCCACATGAAGCCGGGCGTCAGGGTCATCAACTGCGCGCGCGGCGGGCTGGTGGTCGAGGCAGCGCTGCTTGAAGCCCTCGACAGCGGCCACGTGGCGGGCGCGGCGCTCGATGTGTTCGAGGTGGAACCGGCGAGCGAAAATCCGTTGTTTGCCCATGAGAACGTGGTCTGCACCCCGCATCTTGGGGCATCGACCTCGGAGGCCCAGGAAAACGTCGCCCTGCAGGTTGCCGAGCAGATGGCGGACTATCTCACCACCGGCGCCGTCACCAACGCGCTCAACATGCCCTCCATCTCGGCCGACGAGGCGCCACGCCTGAAACCCTTCATCACGCTGGTCGACCAGATCGGCTCGTTCGCCGGCCAGCTCACCGAGACGGCGATTTCCGGTCTGGTCATCGAATATGCCGGCGAAGTGGCGGAAATGAATACCCGCGCGCTCACCTCGGCGCTGCTGGCCGGCCTGTTGCGGCCGCTGCTCGGCGACGTCAACATGGTTTCCGCTCCCGTCGTGGCGCGCGAGCGCGGCATCAAGGTCGATGAGATCCGCCAGACGCCGCGCGGCACCTATGAATCCTACGTGCGCCTCACGGTGAAGACCGAGCGCCAGGAGCGTTCGGTGGCCGGCACGGTCTTTTCCGATGGCCGGCCGCGCATCATCCAGATCAAGGGCATCAACCTGGAGGCCGAGCTCGGGCCCCACATGCTTTACGTCACCAACGACGACAAGCCGGGCTTCATCGGCGCGCTGGGCACGACGCTGGGCAATGCCGGGGTCAACATCGCCACCTTCCACCTCGGCCGCCAGGCCCGCGGCGGCGATGCCATCGCGCTCATCGAGATCGACGAGGCGATTGCTCCAAAAGTTCTCAAGGCGGTTGACGACCTGCCGCACGTGCGCCAGGCCAAGCCGTTGCGATTTTGATGCATTGCGGTGAATTTGCTATAGCCTGCATGCTGTAATGCGGCGGCTGGGGGATGCGGATGGATCATAACGGAGACGATGCCAATGCTACGCCTTGTTCTTGTCGGGCTTTTGGCGACAACCTGCCTTTCGCCCGTCCTTGCCGATGACTTCAATGTCGCATCGAGGGTCGACGCGGTCACCGTGTTTCCGCACGGCGCGGAGGTGACGCGGGTCATCAGCCTTGCCCTGCCAGCCGGCCAGCACCGTCTCATCGTCAAGGATCTGCCGGGCGGTATCGACGCGGGCGCTGTGCGGGTGGAGGCGACTTCGGCGGCGGATCTGGTCATCGGCGCGGTCGATATCAGCAACGAGGTGGTGAAAAGCGGCGACACGGCCGCGCAGCGCAAGGCGATAGAGGCGCAGATCACTGCCCTGGAGGCCGAGCAGCGCAAGCTCGATCGCAGCATTGCCGACCAGAACTTTCAAAAGGATCTGCTGGGCGCGCTGGGGGGTGATGCCCTGCGCCCGAGAAAGATCGGCGGCGGCACCGCGATGAGCGCCGGTGACATCGCGCAGATCCTCGATCTTGCCGCGACCCGCCTCAAGGCGATGACCGACACGGTGGTGGCGGCCCAGACCCGGCAACGCGCGATCGGCAAGGAGATCGCGGATCTGCGGCGCCAGGAGCAGCTGTTGTCGCCGCAACCGACCTATCGCACGGTGGCGACCATCGCGGTGACCGCCAAGGGGCCGGGCGAGGCGCGCTTTTCCTTGCGTTACGGGGTCAGGGACGCGGGGTGGTCACCTGTCTACGATGCCCGCCTCGATACCGGCAACAGCAATCGGGCGCCGACATTGAACCTCGTCAGCCGCGCCGAAGTCCGGCAGCGGACAACGGAAAGCTGGCCCGGCGTGGTGTTGAGCCTGTCGACGGCGCGGATAAGCGGGGCCACCGAGGCACCGAAGCTGCAGCCCGAGCCCCTCGGCCCGCGCCCGCCCGTGCCGCAGGTGCAGATGGGTGCGGTCCGACAAAAGGCCGTGCCGACGGCTCCGGCGATGCAAGCCGAATCGCTTGCCGCGGCCCAGGCCAAGACCGGCAACCAGGCCCGCGAGGCCGAGGCGCAGGTGGAGACTGCCGGCTTCCAGGCGCTCTATCAGATCTCCGGGCGGCAGACCATCGACGATACCGGCGAGGCAAAAGGCGTGCGCATTTCGACCGTCGACCTGCCGGCGGCGCTGGAAGCGATTGCCGTGCCGCGCCTCGATCCGAAGACCTACCTGTCGGCCAAGTTCACCCTCAAGGGCGATGCGCCGACGCTGCCGGGCCGCGTGATGATCTATCGCGACGGCGTCTTCCTGGGGCGTGGGCGGCTGCCGTTGCTCAATCCGGGCGAGGAGCACGACCTCGGGTTCGGCGTCGATGACCGGGTGAGGGTGAAACGCGCCGAGACCATCCGCAAGGCGGGGGAAACCGGCATCATATCCACCGACAACGTTGCCGAGCGGGCCTATTCGACCAGCATCAAGAACCTGCATGACCGGGCTATCGCGGTGCGGCTGATCGATCGCATGCCATATTCCATCCACCAGGACGTCAAGGTGGAAATGCTGTCGGGCATGACGGCGCCGGATGAGCGCAACGTCGACAAGCAACGCGGCATCATGGCCTGGAAGCGGACCCTCAAGGTCGGCGCGGAAGAAACCATCAACTTCGGCTACCGCGTCACCTGGCCCAAGGACATGGTGCTGCCGCCGATCGATTGAAGCGGCGCGGCGTTTTTCTTTCCAACCGGTGAGCGATCATGTAAACACTCGCAACGGCCCCGGCATGCGCGTGCCCCGGGGCCGTTTCGTTTGATTCTGGCGATGAGGGCTCTTCATATATGGCCAATGTGGTAGTGGTCGGCGCCCAGTGGGGCGACGAGGGCAAGGGCAAGATCGTCGACTGGCTGTCGGCGCGCGCCGATGTGGTGGTTCGCTTCCAGGGCGGCCACAATGCCGGCCATACGCTGGTCATCGACGGGATCACCTACAAGCTGTCGTTGCTGCCTTCAGGCATCGTCAGGCCGGGCAAGCTGGCGGTCATCGGCAACGGCGTGGTCATCGATCCCTGGGCGCTGGCGGGCGAGATCGACAAGCTTGCCGCGCAAGGTGTTTCGATTTCCCGCGACAACCTGCGCATCGCGGAAAATGCCACCCTCATCCTGCCGCTGCACCGCGAGCTCGACGGCATGCGCGAGGCAGCCGCCGGGGCCGGCAAGATCGGCACCACCGGGCGCGGCATCGGTCCGGCCTATGAAGACAAGGTCGGCCGCCGCGCCATCC
>CAZMSA010000275.1:0-3253 GCA_964568825.1 uncultured Rhizobiaceae bacterium
GTGTCGTGCCCGGTCGACAGGATGCGGTTGCGGATCTCGCAGCCGGCGATAGTGAGGGGGGAAAAGAGGTTGGGGAAGGTGCGTGACATGGGTCTCACAGGGCGTGGCGGCGGCGCCAGTCGACGGGCGAAAGGGCATAGAACACCTTGGCGCCCTTGCCTTCATAGGCAAGTTCGGTGTTTTCCGGCAGCCAGATGACGTCGCCGGGCGCCATATCGTGGGCCACGTTGCCCGTCCGCAACCGGAAGGCGCCTTCGAGGACCACGATTACCTCATCGTAGAGAACCGTCCAGGCAACGGAGCAGTCATCGAAGGTGGCAACGCCCGCCCCCATGGAATGACTGATCTCGGGGCCGATGAGGCGGGCGATGGTGGCCTTGCCGGGCGGCCCGCCATACGGCTCGAAGGCACGATCGGATGCCTTGAAGACCCTTACTTCGCTCATGTTTCACCTCTTGATGGACCGCAGCCGCTGGCGACCGTACTAAGGCCGCAGGTCGGCAAAGGCAATCGGGCAGGTGTCGGGATTTGCTTGGCGCAGCGCCAAAGCCTGCTAAACAGTCGGCGTTCCACAACCCTCAGGACGCAAATGGCCCCAACCGTTCCCACCATCGGCATCGTATCGCTCGGCTGCCCCAAGGCGCTGGTCGATTCCGAGCGCATCCTGACCCAGCTTCGGGCGGAGGGCTACAAGCTGTCGCCCGATTACGCCGGTGCCGATGCTGTCATCGTCAATACCTGCGGCTTCCTCGACACGGCCAAGGCGGAGTCACTCGCCGCCATCGGCGAGGCGGTGGCCGAGAACGGCCGCGTCATCGTCACCGGCTGCATGGGCGTGGAGGCCGACACCATCCGCGCCGCCCATCCGCAGGTGCTGGCGGTGACCGGGCCGCATCAGTATGAGGCGGTGGTGGCGGCCGTCCACGACGCGGTGCCGCCGGCCCACGATGCCCGCTTTGACCTGGTGCCGCCGCAGGGCCTGAAACTGACCCCGCGCCATTATTCGTATCTGAAGATTTCCGAAGGCTGCAACAACCGCTGCTCGTTCTGCATCATCCCTTCGCTCCGGGGCGATCTCGTCTCACGCCCGGCGGCGTCGGTGCTTTATGAGGCCGAGCGGCTGGTCAAGGCGGGCGTCAAGGAACTCCTCGTCATCTCGCAGGACACCTCGGCCTACGGGGTCGATGTCAAATATGCCACGAGCTAGTTCCATGGCCGCGAGGTGCGGGCGAAATTTATCGATCTAGCAAGCGAATTGGGCTCGCTCGGGGCCTGGGTTCGGCTGCACTATGTCTATCCCTATCCGCATGTCGATGCGGTGATCGAGCTGATGGCCGAGGGCAGGGTGTTGCCCTATCTGGATATTCCCTTCCAGCACGCCTCACCGAAGATCCTCAAGGCCATGCGACGGCCAGCGAGCGGCGAGAAGACGCTGCAGCGTATTGCCCGCTGGCGTGAAGGATGCCCAGACCTTGCCTTGCGCTCCACCTTCATCGTCGGTTTTCCGGGCGAGACGGAAGAAGATTTCCAGATGCTGCTCGACTGGCTCGCCGAGGCGCGCATCGATCGCGCCGGCTGCTTCAAGTACGAGCCGGTGGGTGGCGCCAGGGCCAACGCTATCGACGACGCGGTGCCGGATGAAGTGAAGGAAGAACGCTGGGATCGCTTCATGGCCGCCCAGAACGCCATCTCCGCCGACATCATGGCGAAGAAGGTGGGCCGTGAGATCGACGTGCTGATCGATGCCGTGGACGAGGAAAACGACGAGGCGGTAGGACGCTCGGTATGGGATGCCCCGGAGATCGACGGCAACGTCTTCCTGCCCGGCGAAACCGGGCTCAAGCCGGGCGATGTGGTGCGCGCAGCGGTGGTCGAGGCCGAGGACTACGATCTGGTCGGCGAAGTGATCCAGCCTGTTGAAAGCTGCCCCGATGCGTCTGACTTTCGTGCTGACGCGTCGTAAGATGGGCCATGAGCGAGTCGAACAACGCCAGCCAGGGCATCACCTTCATTCACCTCAGGACCCATTCGGCCTTTTCGCTGTCTGAAGGCGCGCTGCCGGTCAAGCAACTGGCGAAGCTCGCGGTCGAAGGCGACATGCCGGCACTTGCCGTCACCGACACCAACAATCTCTTCGGGGCGCTGGAGTTTTCCGAAACGCTGGCCGCCAAGGGGGTGCAGCCGATCATCGGCCTCAGCCTGCAAGTGGATCTGGGCATTGCCTCGAGCGAGCCGACGGGGCGGCCGGTGCAATTGGTCAAGCGGCCGTTTCTGGCGCTGCTGGCGCGCAGCGAAGCGGGCTATCGCAACCTCATGAAGCTGACCAGCCGGGCCTGGCTGGAGCATGGCGAGAACGGCGACCCGCATGTGGGGCTGGATGAACTCGAAAAATATGCCGAGGGGCTGATCTGCCTGACGGGCGGACCCTCCGGCCCGGTAAACGAGGCGATCATCGAGGGCCAGGCAAAGCTCGCCGAGGCGCGCATGGAAACGCTCGCCGGGCTTTATGGCGACCGGCTGTATGTGGAACTGCAACGCCACGGCCTCGACACCGAGCGCCGCGCCGAGCCGGAGCTGGTGCGGCTGGCCTATGCCATGAAGCTGCCGCTGGTGGCCACCAACGAGCCCTATTTTGCCGTGCCCGACGATTTTGCCGCCCAGGACGCGCTGTTGTGCATTGCCGATGGTGAAGTCATCGCCTCGGAGGACCGCCGCCGCCTGACGCCGGACCATTATTTCAAATCATCGCGCGACATGGCGAGCCTGTTTGCCGATTTGCCCGAGGCCATCGAGATGACGGTGGAGGTGGCCCGGCGCTGCCATTTCCGGCCCCAGCCGCGCGCGCCCATCCTGCCGGCCTTTACAGCCAGCGGAACGGCTGAGGACGAGGCCGAGGAATTGCGCCGCGAGGCCCGCGCCGGCCTCAAGGCCCGTCTGGAGCGCCATCCGCTCAGCCCCGGCTTCAGCCGCGAAGACTACGAAAAGCGCCTGGAATTCGAGCTCGATGTGATCATCGGCATGAAGTTTCCGGGCTATTTTCTCATCGTCGCCGACTTCATCAAGTACGCCAAGCGCCAGGGTATCCCGGTGGGGCCGGGGCGCGGTTCGGGCGCCGGATCGCTGGTTGCCTGGTCACTCACCATCACCGACCTCGATCCGTTGCGTTTCAACCTCTTGTTCGAGCGCTTCCTCAACCCGGAGCGCGTGTCGATGCCCGACTTCGACATCGACTTCTGCCAGGACCGCCGCGACG
>CAZMSA010000276.1:0-3233 GCA_964568825.1 uncultured Rhizobiaceae bacterium
CGGCGGTGGCCACCATGGCCGGCAACCGTGAAGGCTTCGAGTTCCAGCGCCTGCACGGCATGGGCCAGGCGCTCTATGACGAGGTGGCGGGCCGTGATCGCATGAACCTGCCGTGCCGCATCTATGCCCCCGTGGGCAGCCACGAGGACCTGCTCGCCTATCTGGTGCGGCGGCTGCTGGAAAACGGCGCCAATACCTCCTTTGTCCATCGCCTCGCCGATGACGATGCGCCGATCAAGGAGATCATCGCTGATCCCGTCGCGCAGGCGGAAAGTCTCAATCCGGTGCGCCATCCGCGCATCGCCCTGCCGGCCCGCATCTTTGGTGAGCGCACCAACAGCGCCGGGCTCCCTTTATGGGACAACGCCACCCGTGAACCGCTGGTCAAGGGGATCGAAAAGGCGCTTGGCCGGCCGGTGGAAGCCGGCGCCGTCATCAACGGCAAGACGGTTCAAGGCGGTGCCGCCCGCGCCATCACTTCGCCGCACGACCGCTCCGTCACCGTGGGCAGTGTGCGCGAGGCCGGCAAGGCGGAGATCGAGGCCGCCCTTTCAGCCGCCCACAAGGCACGCTTCGACTGGAACGCGCTGGGTGGCGAGGGGCGCGCAGCAATACTCGACAAGGTAGCCGATCTCTACGAGCGCGACCGCGTGACCTTCATGGCGCTGCTGGTGCGCGAGGCCGGAAAGGCCCTCGACAATGCCCAGGCCGACCTGCGCGAGGCGGTCGACTTCCTGCGCTATTATGCATCGCAAGCCCGCGCCAAGTTTGCAGGTCCCGTTACCATGGCGGGGCCGACCGGCGAGCGCAACCTGTTGACCCTCAACGGACGCGGGGTGTTCGCCTGCATTTCTCCGTGGAATTTTCCGCTTGCCATCTTCACCGGGCAGGTGGCCGCGGCGCTGGCTGCGGGAAATTGCGTCATCGCCAAGCCGGCCGAGCAGACCCCGCTGATTGCCCATCATGCCGTTAGGTTGATGGTCGAGGCGGGGGTGATGCCGGGTGCGCTGGCGCTGTTGCCCGGCGACGGGGCAACCGTCGGCGGCCCACTGATGGCCGATCGGCGCATTTCAGGCGTTGCCTTCACCGGCTCCAACGAGACGGCCTCGATCATCAACCGGGCGCTGGCGGCGCGCGACGGGGCCATCGTGCCGTTGATCGCCGAGACCGGCGGCATGAATGCCATGATCGTCGATTCTTCCGCCCTGCCGGAACAGGCGGTGCGCGATCTGGTGGCCTCGGCCTTCGACAGCGCCGGCCAGCGCTGTTCGGCCGCCCGCGTGCTGTTCGTGCAGGACGATATCGCCAAGCGCCTGCTGCCCATGCTGACCGGCGCCATGGAGGAATTGCGAATCGGCGATCCCCTCGATTATGCCACCGATGTCGGCCCGGTGATCGACGAGGACGCCCGCAAGATGCTCGATGGCCATAAACGCCGCATGCAGGCGGAAGCCAAAACGCTCATTGATCTGCCGCTGCCGGCGGCGACCAGGGGCGGCACCTTCGTGTCGCCGGCGGCCTATGAACTGCCCAATCTCAAGACCCTGAAGCGCGAGGTCTTTGGCCCCGTCCTGCACGTGGTGCGCTTCAAGGGCGACAAGCTGGGCGAGGTGTGCGAGGCGATCAATGACACCGGCTACGGCCTGACGCTCGGCCTCCATACCCGCATCGAGCAGACCGTGGACGAGGTGCGCCAGCGCATGCGGGTGGGCAATTTCTACGTCAACCGCAACCAGATCGGCGCCGTGGTCGGTGCCCAGCCGTTCGGCGGCGAGGGCCTTTCCGGCACTGGCCCCAAGGCCGGCGGCCCCCACTACCTCTACCGCTTCGCTACCGAGCGGGTGGTCTCCATCGACACCACGGCTTCAGGTGGCAACGCGGCGTTGATGTCCATGGAGCCGGATGAGGCTGACTGAAGGTAAATCCCCTCATCCGGTTTGATCAGGATCAAGGTGGGAAAGGGCACGGGCCTCCATATATATAGAATAACAGATGTTTCGCTGGTCCCGGACCTGGGAGGTCAGGGCTGGCGTTGCCAATATGGAGGCTCCTATGGCTCATGTCGTGGTTCTCGGCGCCGGTCTCGGCGGCGTGCTTATGGCTTATGAAATGAAGGCCAAGCTGGGCACGGCCGACAAGTTGACGGTGGTCAATCTCGGCGCCAGCTATTCCTTTGTTCCGTCCAATCCTTGGGTGGCGGTCGGTTGGCGCGAGCGCGAGGAGGTCAGCATCGATCTCGCCGCCGTGTTCGCCCGGCAGGGCATTGCCCTGCGGCCCGAGGGCGCCAAACGGGTGTTGCCGGAAGAAAACCGCGTCGAACTCAACGACGGCACGATGCTCGATTATGACTACCTGATCCTCTCCACCGGCCCTGACCTTGCCTTCGACGAGGTCTCTGGCCTTGGTCCGGACGGCCATACCCAGTCGATCTGCCAGATCGATCATGCCGAAAAGGCGCGCATCGCCGTTGATGCCCTGATGAAATCCGGCGGACCGGCCATCATCGGGGCCGTGCAGGGGGCTTCGTGCTACGGCCCGGCCTACGAGTTCGCCTTCATCCTCGAGACGGCGCTCAGGCGCAACAAGGTGCGCGACCGCGTCCCCATGACCTTCGTGACGCCGGAACCCTATATCGGCCATCTCGGCCTCGACGGGGTCGGTGATACCAAGGGGCTTCTGGAGAGTGCCTTGCGCGAACGCCACATCAAGTGGATCACCAACGCCCGCGTGACGAAAGTCGAGGCCGACAAGATGTTCGTGGAGGAGGTGGACGAAGGCGGCGCCTTGAAGGCGTCCCACGAACTGCCCTTCGCCTTTTCCATGATGCTGCCGGCTTTCCGCGGCGTTTCCGCCATTCTCGGCGTCGAAGGCCTGGTCAATCCGCGCGGCTTCATCGTCATCGACAAGCACCAGCGCAATCCGAAATTTCCCAACGTGTTCGGCATCGGCGTGGCAGTGGCCATTCCTCCCGTCGGCAAGACGCCGCTGGCCGTCGGCGTGCCCAAGACCGGCTTCATGATCGAATCGATGGTGACGGCGACGGCCGAGAACGTGGCGGCGCTGATCGCCGGGCGGCAACCGGCGGCGGTGGCGACCTGGAACGCCGTGTGCCTGGCCGACTTCGGCGACCGCGGCATCGCCTTCGTGGCCCAGCCGCAGATCCCGCCGCGCAACGTCAACTGGTCGTCCTCGGGCAAATGGGTGCACACCGCCAAGATCGGCTTCGAAAAATA
>CAZMSA010000277.1:0-3177 GCA_964568825.1 uncultured Rhizobiaceae bacterium
AGCGAGCGCTTGACGAACATCACCGTATTGGCCTTCCACACCTCAAGCACCGGCATGCCGTAAATGGGCGACTGCGGGTCCTCCTTGGCGGCTGGATTGGTAACGTCGTTGGCACCGATGACGAACACCACGTCGGTGTTGGAGAACTCCGAATTGATGTCTTCCAGCTCGAAGACTTCGTCATACGGCACGTTGGCTTCGGCCAGAAGCACGTTCATGTGGCCCGGCATGCGCCCGGCCACCGGGTGGATGGCGTACTTGACCGAAACACCGGCCGCCTTCAGGTGATCGGCCATTTCGCGCAGCGCGTGCTGGGCCTGCGCGACGGCCATGCCGTAGCCCGGCACGATGATCACCGAGCCGGCGTTCTTCATCATGAAGGCGGCGTCTTCCGCCGAGCCGCGCTTGACTGGCCTTTGCTCGGCACCCGCCGCCGGTCCTGCTACTTCGCCGCCGAAGCCGCCGAGAATGACGTTGAAGAACGACCGGTTCATGCCCTTGCACATGATGTAGGACAGGATGGCACCCGATGAGCCGACCAGCGCGCCGGTAATGATCAGCGCGGTGTTGCCGAGGGTAAAGCCGATGCCGGCCGCTGCCCAACCCGAATAGGAGTTGAGCATCGAAATCACCACCGGCATGTCGGCCCCGCCGATGGGGATGATGATGAGGATGCCGAGGGCCAGCGCGGTGATGACGACGAGCCAGAACAGGGCGTGCGATTCAGAAGCGCAGAACAGGGCGATGAGGACGACGAGCCCGATGCCCAGCGCCAGGTTCAGCATGTGCTGGCCCATAAAGCTCACCGGCGCGCCCGAGACCAGCCCCTGCAGCTTGGTGAAGGCGATGATCGAGCCGGTGAAGGTGATGGCGCCGATGGCCACCCCCAGCGACATCTCGACCAGAGAGCCGCCATGGATATGGCCGACCTCGCCAATGCCGAAGGCATGCGGAGCGTAAAGGGCAGCAGCAGCCACCAGTACCGCGGCAAGGCCGACGAGGGAATGGAAGGCCGCCACAAGCTGCGGCATCGCCGTCATGGCGATGCGCCGGGCAATGACCGCGCCGATGCCGCCGCCGATGGCAATGCCGGCGATGACGAGGATCCACGTCATGACGCCTGTGGGCGGGGCCGCGAACAAGGTGGTGACAATGGCAATCGCCATGCCGGCCATGCCGAGCAAGTTGCCGCGCCGCGAACTCGCCGGGCTCGACAGCCCCCTGAGCGCCAGGATGAACAAGACGCCGGCAACGAGGTACAAAAGTGCGATGAGGTTCTGGGACATCGGCCGGTCTCAGCCCTTTTTCTTGTACATGCCAAGCATGCGCTGGGTGACGAGGAAACCGCCGAAGATATTGACCGAGGCGAGAATGAGCGCGAAGAAGCCGAGGATCATGGCGATGGGACTACCCGACATCGCGGCCCCGGTGGCAACCGCCAGCAGCGCCCCCACCACGATCACCGAGGATATGGCGTTGGTCACCGACATCAGCGGGGTATGAAGCGCCGGCGTCACCGACCACACCACGAAATACCCTACGAAGATCGCCAGAACGAAGATGGCGAGGCGGAACACGAACGGATCGATCCCGGCCGCAGCCCCTGCTGCATGGCCCAACGAATCGGCGGCTAGCCGCGCCTGGTCGGCAAACGTCTGGGCCTGCTCGGCGGCCTGGCGGGCGGCGTCGGCCGCATCGCTTGCTCTTTGTGCTGCCTCGATGGCGGTCATGGCCATGGCTCGGCCTCCTTAACTTGTCAGGATCGGGTGCACCACGGCACCCTCGCGCGTCAGCCCGCAGCCCTTGATGATCTCGTCGTCCCAGTCGAGCTTCACAGCGTCATCGGCGACGATCAGATCGAGGAAGTTCTGCAGATTCTTGGCATAGAGCTGCGAGGCGTTGCCGGCCAGATGACCGGCCATGTTGAGCGGCGCCATGATGGCGACGCCCTTGTGCACCACCAGTTCGTCCGGCTTCGACAACGGGCAGTTGCCACCGCGCTCGATCGCCAGATCGACGATCAGCGATCCCGGCTTCATGCTCTCCACCATCTCTTTGGTGACGAGAACCGGCGCCGGCCGGCCGGGGATCAGCGCCGTGGTGACGACAATGTCCTGGGTCTTGATGTGCTCGGCCACAAGCGCTGCCTGCTTTTTGCGGTCGTCCTCGGATAACTCCTTGGCATAGCCGCCGGCGGTGGCGGCATCGGCCATGCCTTCGACGAAGATGAACTTGGCGCCCAGGCTCTTGATCTGCTCGCCGGCAGCGGCGCGCACATCGGTGGCGGTAACCACTGCGCCGAGGCGCCGGGCTGTGGCAACCGCCTGCAGGCCGGCAACCCCTGCCCCCATGATGAACACCTTTGCCGGCGCCACCGTGCCGGCCGCCGTCATCATCATCGGGAAGGCCCGGGAAAACTGCGCCGCGGCGTCGATGACGGCCTTGTAGCCGGCGAGATTCGCCTGCGAGGACAAGACATCCATGGACTGGGCGCGGGTGATGCGCGGCATCAGTTCCATGGCAAACGCCGCCACGCCCGCCTTGGCCAGCACATCGAACGGCTTCTTGTCGCCGTAGGGGTCGAGGATGCCGGCCACCACGGCACCCTTCTTCAGGGCCTTGACGACCACCGGCTCCGGCCGACGCACGCACAACACGACATCGGCATCCTTCACCGCGGTAACGGAATCCTTGGCGATCGCCGCACCGGCCTGCTTGAAGAGGTCATCGCCCATGAACGAGCCCTTGCCGGCGCCGGCGGCCACCGTCACGGCAAAGCCCTTCTTCACATAGGCTTTGACAACCTCGGGAGAGACGGCCACCCGGGTCTCGGCTGCCGCCGTCTCGGCGATGACCGCAATTTTCATGGAGCCGCCCCGCTAGGAAATGTTGATGGCGGTAATCAGGACATAGCCCAACAGCAGGATCAGCGACAGTCCCCAGATCTTCGAGCCCGAGCGCGCGTCGATGGCCAGCGCGATCAGCCCGGCAATGATGCCGGCAAAGCCCATGAACAGCCCAGCCGTATGGGCAAAGGCGAAGTTGCACAGGCCCGTCAAAACAAAAGCGCAGGCCATGATGATCACAATGGCGCCGCGAACGAAACCCCCATAGGTGGCGCGGTGAGCGGCCATCATGTCGTCATTGGATGCATGGTCGGACATCGTGATCCCCCTC
>CAZMSA010000278.1:0-3170 GCA_964568825.1 uncultured Rhizobiaceae bacterium
ACGAGGAGGGCGGGCGCTTCGATCGCTCCTGCACCGGCTCCTCGGTGTGGTCGGGGGCGATGCAGCTTGAGGACTACCTGGGCGACATCGGCGCCGACGGGGTGCGCTTCGGCGATGCCCTCAAACTCACCCTCGATGCCACCCCCGACCTGCCGCGCCGGCCCCGCCGCTTTGATGCTCAAAGCTATCTCGAACTGCATATCGAGCAAGGGCCGGTACTGGAGCGCGAAGGCCTCGACATCGCCGCCGTCACCGGCATCCAGGGGGTGCGGTGGATGAATGTGGAGATCACCGGCAAGGGCTCGCACGCCGGCACCACGCCGATGACGGGGCGCCTGGATGCCCTGCAGGCCGCCCATCGGGCGATCGCTGCCCTGAACGAGCTGATGGCCGACCCGCAAGACGTCGTGCGCTTTACCGTCGGGCGCTTCAACGTCGCGCCCAATTCCCCCAACACCATTCCCGAACGGGTGCTCTTCACCATCGACTTCCGGCATCCCAACAAGGCCCTGCTGGACGAGAAAATGGGGCGCATCGCGGCGCTCATCGAAGCCGCCGTCGCGCCCTGCCAGGCGAGCCTCCAGCCCACCTTGTTCATGGACCCGAAGCCGTTTCCCGAAAGCCTGATTGCCACCATCGAAGGCGCCGCGAAAGACCTCGGGCATCCGGCAAGGCGCCTTGCCTCGGGAGCCTTTCACGATGCCCTCTATGCGGCGCGGGTGTGTCCGGTGGGCATGATCTTCGTTCCCTGCCGGGCCGGCTTGTCGCATCACCCCGACGAATGGACCGAACCCCGCCACTGCCGCGCCGGCGCCCGGGTGCTGACCGCCAGCGCGGCCATGCTGGCAGGGGCGTAAGGCAAGGGGGCGGGTTGCGGAAAGGGCTTATCCGAGCAGCTTCTTGCCGCGCTCGTTGATGATCTGCTGGGCCTTGCGTACCGTGTAGGTGACGGCCTCGTCGTGATCTGTGAAGGTATCGGCGCGGATGAACTCGTGCGTCGCGCCGTCCGGGTCGTCCGCGGCGGCGATGGAACCGGCAATATGCCAGTGGCCGCCCTCGCGTTGTGGCGCCGGGTGGATGATGAAGCCGTTATAGGTGACCGGCTCGGCCGCCTTGACCTCCGGCGCGCCGTTGCCCGGCGATCCCAGATTGCGTACCAGTTTTGCGATCTTGTCGAACATGGGGTCATCTTAAGCCGCGGCGCGGGTTCTGTCACCTTTGCGATTCCATTGTGGCCGAAACTGCTCTACAACCCGCCGCAACCCGAAATTGACGGCCTTTGAAGTGACCATCGCCATGAACGACAAGACAAAGAACGCCAACGGCGGCAGCGATTATTCCGCTACCCTGTTCCTGCCCAGGACCGATTTTCCCATGCGCGCCGGCCTGCCCGCAAAGGAGCCGGAATACCTCAAGCGCTGGGACGACATGGGCCTGTACAAAAGGCTGCGCGAACAATCCGCCGGGCGGCCGAAATACGTGCTGCACGACGGGCCGCCTTATGCCAACGGCAACATCCACATCGGCACCGCCCTCAACAAGATCCTCAAGGACATCGTCACCCGCTCGTTCCAGATGCGAGGGTTCGACGCCAACTATGTGCCCGGCTGGGACTGCCACGGCCTGCCGATCGAATGGAAGATCGAGGAGCAGTACCGCAGCAAAGGCAAGTCCAAGGACGAGGTACCGGTCAACGATTTCCGCCGCGAATGCCGCGAGTTCGCCGAGCACTGGATCAAGGTGCAGACTGAAGAATTTCGCAGGCTGGGGGTGGAGGGCGATTTCGAGACCCCCTACACCACCATGAGCTTTCGCGCCGAGGCCAAGATCGCGTCCGAACTGATGAAGTTTTCAACCTCCGGACAGCTCTATCGCGGCTCCAAGCCTGTGATGTGGTCGGTGGTGGAAAAGACCGCGCTGGCCGAGGCGGAAGTGGAATACCACGACTACACCTCGGATACCGTGTGGGTGAAGTTTCCGGTGTCAGGCGCTGGTCCGGATAGCGCGCCGACCACTGGTGAATTACCCGGAGCATGGGATCGGATGGCCGAACTAAGGTCAGCCTCGGTCGTCATCTGGACGACGACGCCATGGACCATCCCCGGCAATCGCGCCATTTCCTATTCGCCGAAGATTACCTACGGCCTCTATGAGGTGACGGTGGCTGCCGCCGACAACTGGGCGAAGGTGGGGGATAAGTTGATCCTCGCCGACGTGCTCGCCGCCGATGTCATGAAGCAGGCCCGCGTCGAGGCCTACGAGCGTCGGTCGGACGTCAGCCACAATGAACTGCAGTCACTGCTTTGCGCCCATCCTTTGCACGCCGTCGGCTATGAATTCCTGGTCCCCCTCCTTCCTGGCGATCATGTGACCGACGAAGCCGGCACCGGCTTCGTGCACACCGCCCCCGGCCACGGCCGCGAGGACTTCGATGTCTGGATGGAGAACGGGCGCCAACTGGAGGCTCGCGGCATCGATACCGCCATTCCCTTCACCGTCGATGCCAACGGCGCCTTCACCGCCGATGCGCCGGGCTTCGAAGGCAAGCGCGTCATCACCGACAAGGGCGAAAAGGGCGATGCCAACCAGGCGGTGATCGATGCCCTCGTCGCCGCCGGAATGCTCATCGCCCGGGCGCGGTTGAAACATCAGTATCCCCATTCGTGGCGCTCCAAGAAGCCGGTCATCTTCCGCAATACCCCGCAATGGTTCGTCTACATGGACCGTGATATTATTGCTGAGGGCGATACCCTGCGCGCCCGGGCGCTCAAGGCCATCGACGACACCCGCTTCGTGCCCGCAGCCGGCCAGAACCGCCTGCGCGGCATGATCGAGGCGCGCCCCGACTGGGTGCTGTCGCGCCAGAGGGCATGGGGCGTGCCGATCACCGTTTTCGTCGACACCGAGACCGGCGAGGTCCTCAAGGACGAAAAGGTCAATGCCCGCATCATCGAGGCTTTTTCTGCCGAAGGCGCCGATGCCTGGTTCGCCGACGGCGCCAGCGAACGCTTCCTTCGTCCCGACCATGATCCGGCCCGCTTCGAGCAGGTCCGCGACATCCTCGATGTGTGGTTCGATTCAGGCTCCACCCATGCCTTCGTGCTGGAGAACCGCCCCGACCTCAAATGGCCGGCCGATCTCTATCTCGAAGGCTCCGACCAGCATCGCGG
>CAZMSA010000279.1:0-3169 GCA_964568825.1 uncultured Rhizobiaceae bacterium
TCAACAATGGCGGCTTGAATTCGTTCAGTTGGTCATCCAGCTACCGCGGCAAGCGCATCGTCAGTTTCGACCGCCGGCTTGCCCCCGGCACCATCCTGATCAAGACCGCCAAGCGCCGGTTGTATTATGTGCTGGGCGGCGGCAAGGCGATCGAGTACGGCGTTGGCGTGGGGCGGGAGGGTTTTTTGTGGCACGGCACTCGGCACATTGCCGCCAAGGCCGAATGGCCGGGCTGGACGCCGCCGCCGCAGATGGTCGCCCGGGAAAGGGCCAAGGGGCACTACATCCCCGACCACATGGACGGCGGCATCAACAATCCGCTGGGCGCCAGGGCTCTTTATCTCGGCGGCACCCTCTATCGCATCCACGGCACCAATGCGCCGCAGACCATTGGCCACGCCATGTCGTCGGGCTGCATCCGAATGCTCAATTCCGAGGTCATCGACCTCTATGACCGGGTGAAGATCGGGGCCAAGGTGATCGTCGAATGAGGGTTCTGCGCCTGCTCGGGCAGGCTCTGTCTACCGTCACCCCGGTACTTGATGCCGGGGTCCATTCCGTTAGGCTCCGGACCCATAAATTGCCTTGCCTCCATGGCAATCGAGCATTGTTGTGAAACGTTGCAGAAATGCAACACGGTTCAAATCCTAACCCATTGAAACAAGTGTATTATCCGAAAGTACCGGTTTGCCGGTCAAACGCTGTCCCATTGTGCTCCCCGGTTTGCCCTGTTAGGCCTGTATCCATTGATTTCAATGGGGGATTTGGAAGATGAAGCTTTCGATTTTGGCGTCGGTTGCAGCGGCTGCATGTGTCTGCATGCCGCTTTCGACCCAGGCAGCTGGCACCATGCCCCCGCCGATGTTCGACTGGACGGGCCCCTATGCCGGCGCTCAACTCGGCTACGGGTTCGGCAACGACAAGTTCATCGAAGCCCTAAGAGGGGCCAAACCTGGTTCGAAAAGCGCCACGCTTGATGGTCTGATCGTCGGCGGTACGGCTGGCTACAACATGATGATGAACAGCAATATCGTGCTGGGCATCGAAGGTGACTTTGCTTATTCCGGCATCCATTCAAATTCAGCGGGGTTGTGCATGGGCGGTTGCCAACTCGATGTCAACTGGTTCGGCACGGCGCGTGCGCGCCTGGGCTACGCGATGGGTGACACGATGCCGTATCTGACCGGCGGTGTCGCTGCTGCCGGGCTGGACGCCCACGACGGTGGAGGCTTTACGTTTGCCAGGGACGTGAATGTGGGCTGGACCGCGGGCGCCGGCATCGAGCATGCCTTTTCCAGCAGTGTGACCGGCAAGATCGAGTATCTCTACACGGATCTGGGTCGACTGAATTTCAGCAACGCGCCCTTTTATACGGACGTAAAGTTCAGCCTGGTGCGTGTCGGGGTGGATTTTCACTTCTAGGCTCCAAACCCATAAACTGGCTATGCAAATCAGTTGAGGCTTGATTCAAACTCCGAAACGGCAGGAGTTTGATGATGGATGATGTCTTCTGGTTGAACGATGCGCAGTTTGCCCGGCTTGCACCACTTTTGCCCACTGATACGCGCGGTGTTGCCCGAGTTGACGACCGACGGGTAATCAGCGGCATCGTGCATGTTTTGAAATCTGGTGGGCGCTGGGCGGATGCACCGGCGGTCTATGGGCCGAGGAAGACGCTCTACAACCGGTTTGTGCCCTGGGCAGCAACCTGCCGCGAGGCCTCATGGTTTACGGTGACAAGGGCTATGACAGTGATGCCATCCGTCGCCAGATCGAGGCGGCGGGAAGTGTTCCCAACATTCCGCCAAAATCCAATCGCAAGTGGAAGAACTGCTTCTCGCCCTGGCTCTATCGCGGCCGCAACGCCATCGAGCGCATGTTCGGCAGGCTCAAGGACTTCCGTCGCATCGCCACCAGATATGATCGGCTGGCTCGCAACTATCTCGCCGCCGTCCATATCGTCGCTATCGTGTGCTACTGGTTATGAGTCCGGACCTTGGCCCTGTGACTTGCCGCAACCCTGGCGGAATGGATGGCGGGATCAAGTCCCGCCATGACCGGTGAGGGTGGTGTTTGCCACGCTCGGGTTCATTGCGGACGGACGTTATGCTTGCAATTTTGCGTGCGTTTGCGTATGTCAGCGCCACCAGAGTCCCTTTTTTAACCTGAGTGAAGGAGACGGAGCCCAATGGCGCGCGTCACCGTTGAAGACTGCATCGACAAGCTTCCCAACCGTTTTGAACTGGTCCTCATGGCCGCCCACCGGGCCCGCACCATCTCGCAAGGAGCCCCGCTCCTGCTTGACCGCGACAACGACAAGAACCCCGTCGTGGCGCTGCGCGAGATTGCCGAAGAGGCCATCGACAAGGACGACCTGCGCGAGGATTACGTCCACTCCATGCAAAAGCATGTGGAAGTGGACGAGCCGGAAACCAACGAGACCCCGCTGCTGTCGTCGGCCGGCGACATGGTGGCGGACTCCATGGAGGAGCCGGTAGAAGAGCTCGACCTGATGACCGAAGAGGATCTGCTGCGCGGCCTCGATGGCCTTCCCCCCGCCGAAAGCCCCGGCAGCCAGCGCTCGGGTTACTGAAACCCCCGAGAAATCCTGAAAGATTTCAGTGGCCAGGGCGTTGCGGGATGTTCTGGCCACTTTTATTTAAGATTGCGGCGCCTATGATGGCGAACTCAGCCCCATAACGGGATTGAAAAAGGCGACGGGACGGTGCCGCCGTCATGATGCGTCAGTATGAACTGGTTGAGCGGGTAACCGCCTACGATCCCGATGCGGACGAGGCGCTGCTTAATCGCGCCTACGTCTATGCCATGCAGGCCCATGGCCACCAGATGCGCGCCTCGGGTGATCCGTATTTCTCCCACCCCCTCGAAGTCGCCGCCATTCTCACCGATCTCAAGCTCGACGATGCCACCATCGTGGCCGCCCTCCTGCACGATGTCATCGAGGACACCGATGCCACCCATACCGAAATCGCCACACTGTTCGGCAAGGAGATCGCCGATCTGGTCGACGGCCTGACCAAGATCAAGCGTCTCGATCTGGTCTCCAAGGAGGCTGCCCAGGCCGAAAACCTGAGAAAGTTGCTGGTGGCCGTTTCCAAGGACATCCGCGTGCTGCTGGTCAAGCTCGCCGACCGGCTGCACAACATGC
>CAZMSA010000280.1:0-3121 GCA_964568825.1 uncultured Rhizobiaceae bacterium
AGCAGCGGAAATAACTGCGGAAAGACACCGGGAATATCTGGAAAAATCCTTGCTTTCAGCGTGTTCAATGGCGATTGACGCCGCGACTGATGCGGTTGCGCTGGCGCGAGCCTGGCGGTGCAGGCACTTGAAGCCGAGGCACCGGCCCGCGGGAAGCGGCATAATTTCATGCCAGAGGCTTCAACGCCTATCGCCTGCGCAAGACCCACGACCCGATCGCCAAACCGGCTTTCGTGGTGATCAAGGCGGCTGGCGCCTTCCCGCCGGCACAGCGCGGCAATTGAAGAAATAGCGCGTCAGCGCCAGAGGTGCCGGCCCGGCACTTCGAGCCGAACGGCGATCTGAACCAGGCCCTTTTCTGGTCCGAGAAGGCCAGCATCGATACCTCGGGGCGATCCGCGGTGACGCACGGTTCGAATGCCCTGAGGATCCTCCGGTTGCCCGGCAGGAAGCACGACGAAGGCAAAGCTGGAGCTTTCCCCGCTTCTGCGGCTCGGTCATGCACAGTTCGGCGCGGTGGGCGGCGGGGCGCACGAGGCGATCGCCACGATTGAGAGTGCCGGTGCTTTGCACACCATGGTTGCGAGCCCGCGACAGGGCTCGGGCTGGATCAGGCCATCTTTCTCTGAAAAAACCCCCGCCGTCGACTCGATGCCCCATCAGGCTACTTGATTCCCCTTGAAGCTGGACTAGACTGATCTTTTCCAAACGGACTGGTGATACCGGGGAGGAAGCACGATGCACAGGGCGCTGGTAATTGATCCGGGTAAATGCACTGGCTGCAAGCAGTGCGAGATGGCTTGCAGCTACGAGAACGAGGGCGTTTTCAATCCCGCGAAGTCGCGCATCCGCGTGTTTGATTTCCACGAAGAGGCACGCTTTGCGCCCTATACCTGCACGCAGTGCGACGAGGCCTGGTGCCAGAAGGTGTGCCCGGTCAATGCGATCACCACCGACGGAATGGGTGTCAAAGTGGTGAACGACAACCTCTGCGTCGGATGCAAAGTATGCACGATCGCCTGCCCGTTCGGGACGGTGAACTACAACGCCTCGACCGGCAAGGTCATCAAATGCGATCTGTGCCAGGGCAATCCGGCGTGTGCGGAAGCCTGCCCGACCGACGCGATCACTTTCCAGGATGTCGAGCAGACAGGCTTTGACAAGATGAAGGTCTGGGCCGCCAAGACGGCAGCTGCCGTCGAAGCGCACGGACCCAACGCACCGGCTTAAAGAGCCCGAGCCTGCGCACGCGCCAGTGCGCAGCGGAACTTGACTTGAGCACATTGCCGCAGGCGCGCGAGCGCGAGAAGAACAGAAAATTCGAAGGAGACCTCTCATGGGTTGGACCGGGAAGATCCTCAGGGTGAACCTGACGAAGGGAACCGTGAAATCCGAACCGTTGAACATGGAGTGGGCGGACAAGTATCTCGGCCAACGGGGACTGGCGTCGAAATATCTGGTCGAGGAGATCAACCCCAAGTGCGACCCGCTCGGGCCGGACAACAAGGTGATCTTCGCGACGGGTCCGCTGACGGGGACCTGCGCTTCGACAGGCGGGCGCTATTCGGTGATCACGAAAGGGCCGCTGACCGGGGCGATCGCCTGCTCGAACTCGGGCGGCTACTTCGGCGCCGAACTGAAGTTCGCTGGCTGGGACATGATCATCCTGGAGGGGGCTTCGCCCAAGCCGGTCTACCTCACCGTTTTCGACGACGATGTGCAGCTGCGCGATGCAGCGCCAATCTGGGGCAAGTCGATCTGGGATACCGATGCCTGGATAAAGACCCAGCATCAAGACCCGTTGATGCACGTTGCGGCCATTGGCGTGGCCGGCGAGAACCAGATCCTTTATTCATGCATCGTCAATGACCTGCACCGGGCCGCGGGTCGTTCCGGCGTTGGCGCGGCGCTCGGCTCGAAGAACGTGAAAGCGATCGCTGTTCGCGGAACGCAGGGCGTGAAGGTGAAGGACTTCAAGGCATTCATGGCGGCGACGTCTGCCGGCAAGAAAACCCTCAAAGACAACGCCGTCACCGGGCAGGGCCTGCCGGCCTATGGCACCCAGGTCCTGATGAACGTGATCAACGAGGCGGGCGCGCTGCCGACGCACAACAGCCGCGACGTCCAGTTCGATGGCGCTCACGATATTTCGGCCGAAGCGATGGCCACACCACGCAAGTCAGACGGTAAACCCAACCTTCTGACCAACCAGGCCTGCTTCAGCTGCACCATCGCCTGCGGCAGAATCTCGAAGATGGACGAAAAGCACTACACGATCCAGAACAAGCCGCAGTACTGGCACGCATCCGGTGGCCTCGAATACGAAGCCGCCTGGGCGCTGGGCGCCGCGACCGGCGTCAACGATCTCGAGGCACTCACCTACACCAACTTCATCTGCAACGAGCAGGGACTCGATCCGATATCATTCGGCGCAACCGTCGGCGCGGCGATGGAGCTCTATGAAACCGGGGTGATCGATTCCAAGACGACCGGCGGGCTCGAACTGAAATTCGGTTCTGCAGAAGCTCTGACCAAGGCGGTCGAGCTCACCGGCAAGGCCGAGGGCTTCGGCAAGGAGCTGGGCCTGGGCTCGGCCCGGCTGACGGCCAAGTACGGCAAGCCGGAGCTGTCGATGACCGTCAAGAGCCAGGAGTTCCCGGCTTACGATCCGCGCGGCATCCAGGGCATGGGGCTCACCTACGCCACCTCGAACCGCGGCGCCTGCCACTTGCGTTCGTACACGGTTGCATCGGAAATCCTCGGAATCCCTGAAAAGACCGATCCTCTGGTGACGGATGGCAAGGCGGGGCTGGTGAAGGCATTCCAGGACGCGACCGCTGCGGTCGATTCCTCCGGTCTGTGCGTCTTCACGACCTTCGCCTGGACGCTTGAGGATATCGCACCGCAAGTCGATGCCGCGTGTGAGGGCAACTGGACGCCGCAAAAACTGCTCGAAGTGGGCGAGCGCATCTGGAACATGGAGCGGATGTTCAACAACCGCGCCGGCTTCACCGCCGCCGACGACAAGCTGCCGCAACGGTTGCTGAAGGACGCCGCCAAGACGGGCCCGGCAAAGGGGCTGGTCAACGGCCTCGACAAGATGCTGCCGGAATACTACCAG
>CAZMSA010000281.1:0-3096 GCA_964568825.1 uncultured Rhizobiaceae bacterium
GGAATGGAGATCAGCGGCTTGCCGATCTGCTTGATGGAGGGAAAGGCGTTCTTGAGGCCGAGCGTATAGGGGTGCACCGGCTCTTCGAACAGTTCGATGGCGGGTGCCACCTCCATGATCTCGCCAGCATACATGATGGCGATGCGGTTGCTCATCTCGGCGATGACGGAGATGTCGTGGGTGATGAGGAGGATGGAATTGCCGCTCTTCTCGCGCAGCTCGCGCACCTTTCGGATGATGCGCTCCTGCACCAGCACATCGAGCCCGGTTGTCGGCTCGTCCATGATGACGAGCGCCGGATCGAGGGCGAGCGCCATGGCGATCATGGCGCGCTGGCGCATGCCGCCGGAGAACTCGTGCGGATAGGCGCTGATGAGGCGCGGCTCGAGGCCGACGAGGTCGAACAGTTCCTCCACCCGTGCTCGTGCCGCTGCGGGCGACATCGATGCATGCTCGTCGATGGCCTCGATCACCTGATCGCCCACCCGGTAGACCGGGTTGAGCGAGGCCTGGGCGCTCTGCGGCACCAGCGAAATCTCGTTCCACATGATCTGGCGGCGGAACTCGCGGTCGCTCATGCCTTGCACGTCCTTGCCTTTCCAGGCGAGGCGGTCGGCGGTGACACGCGCGCCCTTGGGCAGGAGACGCAGGAGCGAGCGGATAAGGGTGGTCTTGCCGCAACCGGATTCGCCCGCCAGGCCCACCACCTCGTTTTCGCCGATGCCAAGCTTGACCCCGTCCACCGCCTGCACCGGGCCGGCGCGCGTGGCGTAGCTGACGGAAAGATTGTCGAGTTCGAGCAGCATCAGCGTTGCCTCAGACGCGGGTTTGCCACTTCCTCGTAGGCGCGCGAGATGAAAACGAGGGCGCTCACCAGCGAGATGATGGCAATGGAGGGAAAGGCGAACCACCACCAGGCGGTGCGGCTCTGGCCGGAGATCCACATCTCGTACAGCATGCCACCCCAGGAGAGATGGTTGGGATCGCCGAAGCCGAGGAAGGAGGCACCCGCCTCGGCGATGATCGACCAGGCGATGTTGAAGGCGGTGTAGAGCAACAGCAGCGGCAGGATGTTGGGCATGATATGGCGATAGATGATGCGCAGATCGCCGCAGCCGCGCGCCCTGGCCGCCAGCACGAACTGGCGCTGCTTGAGGGCCAGCGTCTGCGCCCGCACCACCCGCGCCGAGGTCCGCCACACGATAACCACGATGGCGAGGATGACGAAGGACTGGGAACGGCCGAACAGCGCAATGAGCGTGATGATGAAGGGCAGGAACGGCATGCCGTAGATGATGTCGGTGAAGCGCATCAGGGCTTCGTCGATGCGTCCGCCGTAATAGCCGGAGAAGAGACCGATATTGGCGCCGATGACGATGGAGATGAGCCCCGAGACGAGGCCGATGAAGATGGTGGTGCGCGCCGCCCACATCATCTGGCTCAGCATGTCGCGGGCAAGGAAGGTGGTGCCGAGCCAGAATTCGGCCGATGGCGGGCGCAAGGAGGCGATATGGCCGCTCGAATCCTTGAGCGTCGCCCACGGGTCGTGCGGCGCCAGGAACGGCGTGACGATGGCGACGATGACATAGAACACGACGATCAGCGCCCCCACCGTGCCGAGCGGGCTCTGACGGATGATGCCGACCTGGTTCATGACGCCACGATAGAGGGCGCGAAGGGCGTTCATGCCACGGCCTCGCGGGCTTTGTCCGCCTCGATGCAATGGTGGGCGACAGCGATGTTCTTCACCTGCTGCAGGTCGACGGCGATGCCGAGGCCGGGCCTGTCGGGCACATGCGCCGTGCCGTCCTTGACCAGCGTGGCAAAGTCGGTGGGATCGCCCTTGAGGCGCAGGGTCGACATATAGGCGTGGCCGCACGACATCAGGTTGGGGAGCGTTGCGCCGAGATGCAGGGCCGCCGCCTGGGTGATGCCGAACTCGATCATCGAATTCATCAGGATGGAAAGCCCGTGGCCTTCGGCCAGCGCGGCGATCTTGCGCGAGGGTTGAAGGCCGCCGTTCTTCGATGGTTTGATCGAAAAGACATCGACAGCGCCCATGCGGGCCAGCCGGGCGGCCTCGTTCAGGGAAAAGACGCCCTCATCGGCCGAGACCGGGAACAGCGCTCTCGCATGCACGCGGGCAAGGCCTTCCGGGTTGGTGCGCGGCACCGGCTGTTCCAGCAGGCAAAGCGGGGCGGAGCCAATCAATTGGACAAAGCGCAAGGCCTCGTCCTCGCTCCAGCCCTGGTTGGCGTCGGCCTGGAAGTGAACATCGGGGAAGCGCTCGATGAGGGCGAGGCAGCGGGCCGCATCTTCGGCCACGTCGCGCGAGCCGGTCTTCACCATGAAGGTGCGATAGCCCTCCGCCACCTTGGCGGTGACGACCTCGAGGCTTGCATCGAGGCTCTCGCTTGAGAGCGGCCACAGGACGGGGATCTCGTTGCGCAGCTTGCCGCCCAGCAGCATGTGAACGGGAACGCCGGCGGCCTTTCCTGCAAGATCGTGCAGAGCCATGTCGACGGCACCGCGGGCACAGGGGTTGCCGGCGATGTTGTGGGCGAGTTCGTCGATCAGCCGCGCGAAATCGCGGGCATCGCGCCCGATCAGATTGGGGCCGATGCCTTGCGCCAGCAGCGCCAAAACGCCGCCCGTCCATTCTTCGGTAAATCCCATCTGCGCATCGGCCTCGCCCCAGCCTTCGAGGCCGCCGTCAGTGGTGAGGCGCAGCATCACCGCCTCGGCATGAGTGAGCGTGCCGTAGAATTTCGACAGGTGATAGGGCCTGACGAGCGGGCTCTTCACGTGCCACAGGTCAATCCTTGAAATGCGCATGCCTCAGGCCCCCAACTTGATGCGCGGATCGAGCCAGCAATACGAGATGTCGGCGATCAGGTTCATCACGATGACGATGACGGCCAGCACCAGGAACGAAGCCTGGGCGACGGGATAGTCATGGCGCGAAGCCGCCTCGACCATCGCCTGGCCCATGCCTGGCCAGGAGAACACCGTCTCGACGATCACCTGCCCGCCGATGGCGAAACCGAGCAGGATGGAGGAGATGGTGACGACGGCCAGAAGCGCGTTGCGGGCGGC
>CAZMSA010000282.1:0-3054 GCA_964568825.1 uncultured Rhizobiaceae bacterium
CTAAGCGGCAGGAGCGTCCAGCAGGGCGAGCGCCTCCTCATAGAGGTCCTCGCTCGCCGCGGCAATGACGTCGCCGGCCAACTGGGGGGGCTTTCGGTCCCAGCGGCTGACGATGCCGCCGGCGCCGCGGATGATCGGTACCAGCGGGGCGATATCGTAGATCTCGAGGCTGGCATCCAGCGCCACGTCGATCTGGCCGGCCGCCAGCAGGCAGAAGAAATAGGCATCGCCGTCATAGCGGATGAAGCGCAAGGTGTTGCGCATGCGCTCGAGGAAATTTTGCTGACGGGCGGTCTTGTAGAGGCCGGGGGCGGTGGTGGTGCCGATCGCCTGGTTCAGCCGAGGCGCCGGCTGCACCCGCAGGATACGCTCTCCCGCCGGTGTCTTCAGCACGGCGCCGAGGGGCGATCCGACGAAGCGTTCTCCGACATAGGCCTGCGCGGCGACGCCGACCATGGGTTCGCCCTCGAAGGTGAGCCCCACCAAGGTCGTCCAGCTCAGCATGCCGGTAACGAACGAGCGGGTGCCGTCGATGGGGTCGAGAATCCAGGTGAAGCCGGAGCGGGCTTCCTTTCTCCTGTACTCCTCGCCGATGATGCCGTGGTCGGGATAGGTCTCCTCGATCATCGCCCGCATGGCGCGCTCGCCCGCCTTGTCGGCCTCGGTGACCGGATCGAAGCCTTCTTCGAGCTTGTTGGTCATGTCGGGGCGGGTGCGGAAGCGCGGCAGGCTCTCGGCCCCGGCGGCTGAGGCAAGGCTTTCCGCGAAACGGGTCAGCTCGGCCCATTTCGCATCGTCAGGTCGTGTCATGGGCGAAAAATCTCCGATCAAGGGCCGCAAGTCTCTTAGGTCAGGGCGGCAGGTCATAACAAGGGGTGAGGGCGGCGAGCAGCGCCGTGCGGCCCGGAATTTTGCCGATTCTGTTGTTGCATCGCACAAACTTGCGGCACCAGCCATATTTTTCGGCACCGGAAGGAGGCCTTTGGCGGGTTTGAGGCGGCCGATTTCCCGTTTTGTTGAAGATTCGTGTTGGGTGAATTATGGCTTGCAAATCATTGGCTTGTGATCAATTTGCGGGTCTGGCGCGAAATTTTTCCGACAAAATGTCGCAATGCGAAAAATTGGGGTTGCAAATTGTGCGGTGCACATTAAATCTATGGACGTGAACTGAGGGCCTTGCTCTCATCTTCGCATGCCCTTCTTGGGCGTTTCCTCCCTAGACTTGGGCCGTTCCGCGTCAGCGTAACGGCCCTTTTTTTGTTTGATTTCATCCCTTTACGGCCTTGGGTAGGGGGGGTGCTGTTTCGTGTGCACCGATTTTGCACACCTTGCCCACCGCCCGCATGGCGTCATGGGCGTGGCGCTGTTCGAGGTGGCCATAGGTCTCATCGACGATCTGCAGCTTTTTCCAGCGCCCGGTTCACTCCGCGGCGACCGCGGGGGCGCCCTGGCAATCCGGCAGACGGCTGAGGAAGGCGGAAAAGACCTCCGCCAGAAGGTTGCGCAAGCCCTGAAAGCCGGACGATCGCGACAGGTTGCGTTCGTTCAGATAAAGGCCGCGATTCACTTCCACCTGCATGGCATGGCGGGCTTGGCGGGGCTGGCCATAGGTCTGGGTGATATGGCCGCCGGCGTAGGGCTTGTTGTGGGCTACCCGGAGGCCGTGGGA
This sequence comes from uncultured Rhizobiaceae bacterium, assembly GCA_964568825.1. GTDB lineage: Bacteria > Pseudomonadota > Alphaproteobacteria > Rhizobiales > Aestuariivirgaceae > CAVVDT01. The sequence continues at coordinate 1,670 of CAZMSA010000282.1, forward strand.
TGAGAACAGGTGGTCGATGAGGCCGGTGAGGGCGGGATCGCAGGCCGAGCCGTAGCGATCGCCGAGCACGATGTCGGCCCGCCCGCCACCGCTTGAATGGACAACCGGCGCCGCGGTCGATGGCATGGAATGACAGTCGATCAGCAAGGCCCATCCGCCGCGGTCGGCGGCGGCGTCCATGAGGCCGGCGAGGGTTGTGTGATAGGGCCGGTAGAGGGTCTCGATGCGCTCTTCGGCCTCGGCATAGTGCAATGGCCGGCGGTAGATTTCCTCATGCTCGCAAACGATACGCGGGATGGTGCCGAGGCCGCCGGCGACGCGCGGCGAGGCGGCGTTGACATGCGCCGGCAGGCGGTCGGCGAACATGTCGGGGTCGAGTTCGTAGGGTTCGCGGTTGACGTCCAGAAAGGCGCGCGGGAAATGCGCCTTCAAGAGCGGCGCGCCGAGGTCGCCGCACCAGGAAAACAATTCGTCGATATAACAATCCTCGGAGCGCCGCAATGTCAGGCGGTCGAGGCGCGAGGCGGTAATGAAGCGGCTAGGGTAGGCACGGCCGGAATGGGGGGAATTGAACACCACGGGCAGGGCAGGGGCCGCCGGCGTCACGATCTCGAAGGGCGGATCGATAGCCGCGGCCCCCATGTTGCTAGCTTTCATGGCCTCTACCTTGAACCTTGTGCACGGCCGGTCCTGCCGGTCGGCATGCCGCTTTACGGTTTGCATTTGGCCACGAGCAGCGCCTGCGGTCAACAGGTCCGGCACTTCATTCCCGGTTTACACTTTGCGGCTATTTTCAAACACCGCGTTTGGCTGTACTCGGGGGGGGTACGGCACCTTTCCGACTGGGGACACCATGGCGAGAATACTGCTTGCCGAAGACGATCACGACATGCGGCACTTCCTGACCCGGGCGCTGGAAAAGGCCGGGCACGAGGTCAGCCCGTTCGCGGAGGGTCTTTCGGCCTTCGAAAAGGTCAAGTGCGCCGCTTTCGATCTACTGCTTACCGACATCGTGATGCCGGAAATGGACGGCATCGAGCTGGCGCGCCGCGCCGCGGAAATCGATCCGGGCCTCAAGATCATGTTCATCACTGGCTTTGCGGCGGTGGCGCTGCATCCGGATTCGCGCGCCCCCAAGGAAGCCAAGGTGTTGTCCAAGCCGTTCCATCTGAAAGACCTCGTCAGCGAGGTCGAGCGGATGATCGCCGCCTGAAATCCGCTTTGAGCGAAAGGCTTGCGAAGCTTCGATCTTCGCACTATACCCGGCTCGCCTGGGCCCCATGCGGCGCTCGGGCTGACGCCATCCGGCGGGCGGTTAGCTCAGTGGTAGAGCACTACGTTGACATCGTAGGGGTCACTAGTTCGAACCTAGTACCGCCCACCAT
>CAZMSA010000283.1:0-3041 GCA_964568825.1 uncultured Rhizobiaceae bacterium
CGACACTTATCAGGCGCTGGCCGTGACACACGCACTTTTCAAACACGCTCTGAGGCTAAGCCGTTGACGGGGGCCAATAACACGCCATGTCCGGGTATATAAAAATATTCCATAATATATATTATGCGAATTTTATATAGGCCTCCCGCTGCACTAATGCATGGCCCGGTGATCGCCCCCTCTATTCAATCGGCGCCAGCAATTCCGGCGCGGTGACCAGCGGGCGTACGCCATGGGCTTCATGTTCGTTGAAGACGTTGGTTTGGCACCACCGTTCCAGCGACGAGATGTCGAGCTCGACGCATTGCGGCCTGACACTCCATGTCACCTGCGCGGGCGAGCATTTGGAGTCTGAGTATTTGTCACCGGTGGTCGATCCGCGATAGACGACCGGATCACCCAGGCCGCTGGGCAGCGAACTGGCCTGCCAGAAGCCCTGGACCTTGGCCGGCGCCGCGGCGAAGGTGTCGAAATGGGCCGCCGTCGGGTCGTTCACCAGCAGGAAGACCTGCGATTCCACCCGCAGTTCGGGGTTGCTGCACTTGTTGGAAAAGCACGCCTTGAGCCCCTCGCCCGGCTTCACGTCGCAGGTTGAATAGACCCAGTGGACCTCGATGGTGTCGCCGGCCTTGATACCATGGCAGGCGCCGTCTTCCGGCGTCTTCAGTTCTTCGGGTGACAGACTGGCTGTCTCGTTGCACTGGTAGCCATGATGGGCACTGGAGATGATCTTGAGCCTGAAGCCCGGTCCGGCGTGCTCGGCGCCGACGTGCATGTGGATGTTGCACAGGTTCATGCGGCTAACGTCGGGCGCCAGACTGAAGGCCACGGGATTTTTGCCGGTTCTGACGGTGATGTCGCGCGGCGCCTGCGGCCCGTATCCCGTGCACATCTCCGCCGCCTGTGCCGAGCCGGCCAGCGCCATGCCCAGTGCCACCAGCCCGGCGGCAACCCCATGGCTCGCCTGCATGTTCTTATCCTCCTCACCCCTACGACCCGTTGCCGCCATGGCCTCATGGCCGGCATTTGAGCACCGTCGGCAACCTTGTCTTCAATCGCCGTAATCGGGAGTCATTCTGGGTGCACCGGGTAGGCGACGTTAGCAGGCCGAAAGCCGTGCATCCAGCGCCCGGCCGGGCTCTATGGTCGCAGTCGTCATGTCTTCCGCCGGTGGAAAAAGTCATTGCAGGCTATTGCCTTACGCCGATCATCTCGACTGGCTCGATAATGCCCCCGTTGACGTTGGCAATCATGTTTTTCACCATTTCCGGGCGCAGCTTGCCCATCAGCAGGTGTTGACCCAGCGGCGGCGGACCGCCGGCGGCCTTCATCCTGGCCGCCAGCTTGTCGAAATGCTCGACGGCGAAATCATGGCGGCCGCATTCGTGTATCACCTTGAAACCCGCCGCCTCGAATGCCGCCCTGTAGGTGGCTGGCGTGTCGAGCGCACTGGTCTCGGGCGTCGTGGCCCACGGCACCGGAAAGGCGAGGTCGCCCTCACCTGCCCGCATCACGTCATAGATGCCGAAGAGGCCTCCGGGCCTGAGCACCCGTGCCACTTCGCGCATCAGGCCCTGCTTGTCGGCGATGTTCATGCCTACATGCAGCATGTAGGCGACATCGAAGGATGCATCGGCAAACGGCATGGCCAGGGCGCTGCCAAGATGCAGGTCGATCCTGGCATCGAGACCGACCCAGCGATTGAGCTCGCGCGCCGTGTCAAGATACTCCTCCGTCAGGTCGATGCCGGTGACCTTGGCGCCAAAACGGCTGGCCGTGAAACGGCAGGCCCCGCCGAGGCCGCAGCCCACGTCGAGCACGCTGGTATCGGCCGTGATGCCCAGTTGCGACAGGAACACATCGGAGGCGCGCCGCCCGCCGATATGGAACTCATCGACCGGCGCCAGGTCTTCTATCGTTGCGGTCCGGGGCGTCTTGCCCAGCTTTGCAAGCCCCTGGCGGATCGCCGCGACAAGGCTGCCTTGGGTATAGTGGTCGGCGATGCGCGTTTCCGTTGACATCACAGTGTCCTTTCAAACAACGCCTTACGTTACGTTAGCAACTTGGCTGCGCTATGGCCAACCCCATTTCCTGCACTATAGTCGCGGCCATGAACCCTGGCGATCTCGATCCTGAAGACCTCAAAACCCTGGTTGCCATCATGGCCGCCTTGCGCACCCCCGGTTCGGGGTGTCCGTGGGACCTGCAGCAGGATTTCCACTCCATCGCGCCCTATACGCTGGAAGAAGCCTACGAGGTGGCCGAAGCCATCGAGGAGGGCGACCGGGCGGCGTTGCGCGATGAACTGGGCGATCTCTTGCTGCAGGTCGTCTATCATGCCCGCATGGCCGAGGAGGAGGGATCGTTCGCCCTGCCCGAGGTCATCGCCGCCATCACGTCCAAGATGATCCGCCGCCACCCCCATGTCTTCGGTGACGAAAAGGCCCGCTCCGCCGGCATCGCCAAGGGGTTCTGGGAGGAGATGAAGGCCAAGGAACGCCAGGCTGCGCCCGATAGCGTCCTCGACGGCGTTCCCGCCGCCCTGCCCGGCCTCACCCGTGCCGTCAAGCTGCAGGCAAAGGCGGCGCGGGTCGGCTTCGACTGGCCCTCGACCGGCCCCGTCCTCGACAAGATCGCCGAGGAACTGGACGAGTTGCGCGACAGCATGGCGGCGGGCGACAAGGCGGCGATTGAAGAGGAATTCGGCGACCTGATGTTTGTGCTCGCCAATCTGGCCCGCCATCTGGGTTTTGATCCGGAGGCGGCCATCCGCCAGGCGAGCCACAAATTCGAACGCCGTTTCAAGGCGATAGAGGCTGAACTTAAAGCCCGCGACAAGGCCCCGGAGGAATCGACGCTGGCCGAGATGGACGCCATCTGGAACGCGGTCAAGGTAGGCGAAAAGGGCTGAGGCTCGCCCTCATTGGCTTTATTCCGCCGCCTGTTCGCTGCCCTTGCGGTCCGGCACATGGCGCTGCCAGCGGGCACCGAAGCGGGCCGCGGCCTGTTCCACCCGTTCGGCCGGCATGCGCACCCGCAAG
>CAZMSA010000284.1:0-3027 GCA_964568825.1 uncultured Rhizobiaceae bacterium
TAATCGCGCGGCGGCACCTTGGGATCATCGGTCATGCCACGCCCTCGTGTACTTCGCTGGCAAAGCGCACCCGAGCGCCAGCTTGAGCTTGTATTGTCACGTTTTGTTCTTATCTGCTTAATATCTCCGGCGCCAGGAGAGCGCAGAAAATGCGCGCGAAAGGGCCGATGCCTTCCCCCCGGCGTCGGCTCTTTTTGATTTCAGCCCTTGCGGATAGCAATCTTTTGGCTCGCCCGCGTTTCGCTGGAACGTTTTGGGATGCGGATAGTAAGCACGCCGTCACGGAAATCGGCATCGACGCCGGTTTCATCAGCATCGGGGGGCAAACGAAACGTTCGCTGGAACGCTCCGTATTCACGCTCGGAGAAGAAATAGCTCCTCCCCTCTTCTTGATGCTCAAAACGCTTCTCACCCGAGACTGTGAGATTGTTGTCGTTCAACGAGACATCGATATCGTCATGGCTCACGCCAGGCAGTTCGATCTGAATAACGTAGGCGTCGGCTGACGCGGAAGCCTCGGATTTCGGTGCGAACCAGTCTGCAACCTTCTGCCCAATCTGTTTGAACGGCTCATAGAGATTTGGCAGCCACCCTGCTGTGTGGGTTTTTTCAACCATCTCCGATCTCCTTTGTGCCCCAAGGGCAGTTTATGGTTGGAAATTCAACCACCGCTATGCGCCGGTTGCGTTGACCAGGATCAAGCGGCGTCTACCGCCGTTAGCGGATCGATACCGTTGCGCTGCTCCTGTTGCAAAGTCGTCAGGCTGAGCAATTAGCGGATGTTACTCACAAGTGCCCGGCAAGGGTTCCGGCGCTTTCGCCGCCATCGAGAGTGAACACGGCACCGGTGGCATAGGCGGCTTCCTCGGATGCCAGCCACGCGAACAGGCCCGCCATGTCCTCGGGGCGCGCATGGCGACGCATCGGAATGGCATCGTTCACGGCTTTCAGCATTTCGGGACTGTACTCGGCCTCCTGCATGGGGGTCATGGTATAGCCGGGGTTGATGGCGTTCACTCGCACCTTGGGCGCCAGTTCCAGCGCCATGGTGCGCATCATGGCGAGAATGGCGCCCTTGCTGGCGTTATAGTTGGCATAATGGCGATAACCGATGACGGCGCTGGTCGAGGCCGTGAAGAGGATGGTTCCACCGTCCGTCCTCAGCATGTGGCGGGCGGCAAGTTGGCTGGCAAAGAAGGAACCGGAGAGATTCACGCCCAGAACCCGTGCGAATTCCTCACGCGTGATGTCGACAAAGTTTCGGCGGATGGAAATGCCGGCGTTGCAGATCATCACATCGAGCCCGCCCAGTGCCGCAAGTGAGCGCTCGAACGCTGCATCGGCCGCGACAGCATCGGCGACGTCGACAAGCACTGTATCGCTGAGTTCGGGCAGGTGTTTCGAGATTGCATCCGCATTCGTCCGGCTGCGACACCACACGCAGACGCTGGCGCCGTCAGCCAGGAAACGTTCCGCGGTGGCGGCACCGATGCCGGTCGAGCCAGCCGTTATGATAACGCGCTTGCCGCTGAGATCAGCCATGACTGTCCTTGCAGTTGATACCCTAGATGACGAAGCCGAGTGGCAACGGCTCGAAAGAGCGCAATTCGTGCATGCCACTCTTTGAGGCAATTGTCGCGACAATGCTGACGGTTTCCGCCTCGCTCGCTTCGAGATCGACGCCGATGGCTGTAAAGAGCCGGTTGAGCGCAACCGCCTCGGGCGTGCGGATCTCGAAAGCGGCAAGTCGGCCGCCGCGCGGCGCATTTGCGGCCGGATGGGAACTGTCGGTCCAGTCGATGAAGAAGGGAACAAGAGCACCAAAGGGGTGGTTCCTGATGCCAGCCAGGCGCCAGCCCAGCCAGCGGCCATCCGGCAGGGCGCGCCCGCCTGCCACCACGTCACTTGCATCGAGTCCCGCCCGGCGGGCGCGCTTCACGACGGTGTCCAGATCAATACCGCCTGCTGCCCAGTGGTAAAGGCCGTGACCTCTCAAGGCCTGCAGTTCGGCGTCGAGGCAGTTGCTTTCCTGAGCGGGATCAGGAGCAAGAATCTCGATGTAGGTCTCATTGCCAAGCGAAACGAGGCTGTTGTGGGTGGCGCCGCCCGGATGCACGCCGCCGTGGGCAGGCGGCCGGTCAAGACGCTCTGTAAAATACGCATCGCCCGCTGCGAGGTCGGGGGAGAACCACACCAGATGGTCCACTCTCATGCAAACCTCCCGGGGCAATGACGACGATGACCGACCGCTCCATAAGTTCTACCATGCCCCACTGCCGTTGTAACAGTGTCGACAATGGCATCGCAGTTGCGACACCATGGAGCCCGATTGATGCTCAGCACCAAGCTGTCCCATCCGTTGTCCGATGCAGAGCTCGATGAAATGGGCCACTTTCTGGCCCGCGTTCAAAATGGCGCCATTCCCAATATCGAGACGCTGGACGGTTTCCTGACGGCGCTCGTCATCTGTCCCGAACTGGTCAAACCCAGCGAATATATGCCGATAATTATCTCAGGAGAGACAGAAGCGGGAGATCTGGTGTTCGAGACATTGGCCGAGGCCGAGCGCTTTCAAAGTCTCTTGGCACGTCATTGGAACGACGTGAACAGGACATTGCGCTCCGGCGAGTTCTACATGCCCGTCCTTGCAGAAGACGACACCGGCAAGTTCAAGGGTAACGACTGGGCTACCGGCTTTCTAGCTGGCACGCGCATGCGCCACTCGGTGTGGACGCCGATCGTCGACGACGAGGAGCGTGGCGGGGTTTTCGTTGCACTGTTTGCCCTTGCCTACGAACATGCCGAAGATCCATCGTTGCGCCCTTTCAGCGAACCCATCAGCCCCGAGCGGCGCGAGGACCTGCTCGCAATGATGATTGCCGGCGTGAAGCGACTCTTCGATGAATTTGCCGAAGAGCGCAAATCCGCGACCGTACGCCGGCCCGGGCCGCTGTCGTTCGGACCAAAAATCGGTCGAAACGATCCATGTCCCTGCGGCAGCGGCAAGAAGTACAAGAAGTGCTGTGG
>CAZMSA010000285.1:0-3025 GCA_964568825.1 uncultured Rhizobiaceae bacterium
CGTCATACCGGCACTTGATGCCGGTATCCATTCCGCTGGCGCAGCGGCTGGTTGAGGGCGTGGCGGAATGGACCCCGGGATCAAGTCCCGGGGTGACGAATTAGCGGGGCACAGCAGTGTGGCCAGCGGCGTTGCGGCTGGTTGAGGCCTTGGCGGAATGGACCCCGTGGTCAAGCCACGAGGTGACGAGGTGTGGGCGGGGGGCGCAGGCGGGCGCGCAGGCGGCGCCGCGTCAGTTCGCCTGGCCGCGATGCAGCAGCACCACGTTTTCGGCATCGCTGCGGTGGGTTTCCACAAGCTTGCGCGGCATCTTCACGACGACCGAGTCCTCGGTGCCATGGCACGGCGTGAAGACGGTGATCTCGTGCTGCACGCCGCGCAGGGTCTCGGCGCCGATTTCCTCCCACACGCCCTCGCAGCGCCTGCGGAATTCTTCCGAGGCGATGATCGGCACCTTGTGAACCTTGGTAAGCGATTCAAGCCGCGAGGCCTCGTTGACGGCCGAACCGAACACCGAAAAGGTGAGGCGATCCGCCAGCCCCACGTTGCCGAACTTGACGTTGCCGATATGCAGCCCGATGCCGTAGCCGAGCTCCGTCAAACCGCTTGTCGCCCGCTCGCGGTTGGCTTCGGCCATGAGCCGGGTGGCATCGATGGCCGCCGCGTGGGCCGTGATGCAGGCTTCCTTGCGGCTGGCGGGGGTATCGCCGGAGGGAAAGATCGCCAGGAAGCCGTCGCCCATGAAGCTGAGGATCTCGCCGCCGGCATCGGCAAACGCCCCCGCCACGTTGTCGAAGAAGGTGTTGAGGCACTCGATATAGGCCTCGCGTCCCAGTTCCTCCGCGAGACGGGTCGAGTTGCGCATGTCGCCCATGACGATGGCCGCCTTGATGGTCTCGCCGTCGCCGCGGCGGATCTGGCCATCGAGCACCCGGTGGCCGGCGCTCTTGCCGAGATAGGTGGTGAGGGTGTTGAGGGCCAGCGATTCCTGCACCGCCATCTTGCAGGTGGCGGCCAGCCGGTCCTGGATGCGCAACAGGGCGGCGATTTCGTCATCGACGAAGCCGCCCTCCTGATCGGTCGCCCATGAACCCATCATGCCGCGGCCGGAGCCGAGGACGAACTCCTTGCGGAAGGCGATGTAGTCGGTGATCCCGGCCTTGCCCAGTTCGTCCACCAATGGAAACTGATGGGCGATCTTGCTGTCGAGCCTGAGCCGCAGGTGATCGAGGTTCTTGTCCATCAAATAAAAATAGGGGCTCTTCTTGAAGCGGTCCATGGTGCTGTCGATGGTGTGCCGGTGACCTTCCACCTCCAGGCCGTTGCCGCGCTCCCAGGTGAAGCTCATGGCGCGATAGAGAGGATGCAGCACCGAAAAGGCCAACTGCACCCGGGCAATCGGCATGCCCGCCGCGTGCAGCCGCTCGCAGCAGCCGCTGACGATGTCTTCCAGGTTGCTTTGCCTGAGGGTCTGCTTGCGCAGCCAGTCGGCCACCAGTTCGATCAGTACCTGGGAAGTTCTCGATTCCATGCTGTCGGTCCTCGATGCCGCAAGGTCGCACAATCGACCTTCGCAGCAGTTTACGCCTTCCCCGCGGCTGTCTAAAAGAGCACATGGGGTAAAGGCCAGTCGCGGCCGTTGGGAAATGTACCGCCGTGTTGTGGTTCATCAAGTGGGGCAAGGGTTGATGTTTGACAAGATCCTCATCGCCAACCGTGGCGAGATCGCCTGCCGCATCATCAAGACGGCAAAGCGTTTGGGCGTGAGGACGGTCGCTGTTTATTCCGACGCCGATGCCCGCGCCTTGCACGTCGAGCTGGCCGACGAGAAAGTGCATATCGGGGCCTCGCCGGCCAACCAGTCGTATCTGGTGATCGAGCGCATCATCGAAGCCTGCAAGGCAACCGGTGCCCAGGCTGTCCATCCCGGTTACGGGTTCTTGTCGGAAAATGCCAAATTCTGCGCCGCGCTGGAAAAAGCCGGGATCGTCTTCATCGGCCCCAACGTCAAGGCCATCGAGGCCATGGGCGACAAGATCGAGTCGAAGAAGGCCGCCAACGCCGCCAACGTCTCGACCGTCCCCGGCTATCTGGGCGAGATCACCGATGCTGTCGAGGCCGCCCGCATCGCCGACGACATCGGTTATCCGGTGATGATCAAGGCCTCCGCCGGCGGTGGCGGCAAGGGTATGCGCATCGCCCATAGCCGCGGCGAGGTGGAAGAAGGGTTCAATCTGGCGCGCTCGGAGGCCAAGTCCTCGTTCGGTGACGATCGGGTTTTTGTCGAAAAGTTCATCGTCAACCCGCGCCATGTGGAAATCCAGGTGCTGGGCGACAAGCATGGCAACGTCATCTACCTGGGCGAGCGCGAATGCTCCATCCAGCGCCGCAACCAGAAGGTCATTGAGGAAGCCCCGTCGCCGCTGCTCGACGAAAAGACGCGCAAGGCCATGGGCGAGCAGGCGGTGGCGCTGGCCAAGGCGGTGGGCTACGACTCGGCCGGCACCGTCGAGTTTGTCGCCGGGCAGGACCGCTCGTTCTTCTTCCTGGAAATGAATACCCGCCTGCAGGTCGAACATCCGGTCACCGAACTCGTCACCGGCATCGATCTTGTGGAACAGATGATGCGGGTGGCGGCGGGCGAAAAGCTGAAGATCGCCCAGAAAGACGTCAAGCTGAACGGCTGGGCGGTCGAGGCGCGCGTCTATGCCGAGGATCCGTATCGCAACTTCATGCCCTCCACCGGGCGGCTGGTGCGCTACCGCCCGCCAGCCGAAGGCGGCGAGGGGGCGAGGGTGCGCAACGATACCGGCGTCTTCGAGGGCGGCGAGATATCGGTCTACTACGACCCGATGATCGCCAAGCTGTGTACCCACGCCCCGACGCGTTCAGCCGCCATCGAGCGCATGTCGCGGGCGCTCGATGAGTTCTACGTCGACGGCATCCAGCACAATATCGCCTTCCTGTCCGCCATCATGGAGAACCCGCGCTGGATGAAGGGCGAGCTTTCGACCGGCTTCATCGC
>CAZMSA010000286.1:0-3000 GCA_964568825.1 uncultured Rhizobiaceae bacterium
ACGGTGCCGCTCACCATGCCGGGCATCGTCTCCGGCATCATCCTGGTGTTCATTCCCTGTCTCGGCTCGTTCCTCACCCCCGATCTTCTGGGCGGCGCCAACGCGGTGATGATCGGCAATGTCATCGAGCGCCAGTTCAAGGCGGCCAATGACTGGCCGTTCGGGGCGGCGCTGTCGTTCCTGCTGATGTATGCCACCTTCGGGGCGCTGGCGTTGAGGGCGTTGCTGGCGGGCCGCAACAAGCAGGGCATGGCGATATGAGCATCGAGGCCCCGCTTGTCCATCGCTCACCCGTCCTGCGGTGGCTCACCTCGGCCAACCAGCAGCCGCTCGATTATGGACGCCGGTTGTGGCTGAAGGTGTTTTTCGGCTTCATCCTGTTCGCGCTGTATTCGCCGATCCTCACCCTCATCGCCTTTTCCTTCAACGATTCCAAGCGCAACGTCGTGTGGAAGGGTTTTACCCTCAAGTACTACGCGGTGGCCTGGAACAATTCCTCCCTCGTCGACGCCTTCGTCAATTCGCTCGCCATCGCCGTCATGGCAACCGTGGTGTCGACCGTGATCGGCGCCACCGTGGCGTTGATGCTGTGGCGCTTCCGCTTCCCCGGCAAGTCGGCCTATGAGGGGTTCATGGCCTTGCCCATCGTCATCCCGGAAATCTGCATGGGAGTGGCCATGCTGGTGTTCTTTGCACGGCTGGGCAACTGGATGGGCAGCTTCCATTCGGGCCCCATCTTTTGGTGGCACCAACTGTTCAGCATCTGGCCACTGTCGCTGTCGGCCATCACCATCTCCCACATCGCCTTCTGCTTTCCCTTCGTGGCGGTGGTGGTGAGGGCGCGCATGGCCGGCTTCAACCGCGAGCTGGAGGAGTCTTCCAAGGATCTGGGCGCCACCGAATGGCAGACCTTTCGCCATATCATCCTGCCGTTCATGCAGCCCGGCCTGATCGCCGGGGCGCTTCTCGCCTTCACCTTGTCACTGGACGATTTCGTCATCACCTTCTTCACCTCCGGGCCGGAGACCGTGACCTTCCCGGTAAAGGTCTATTCGCTGGTCCGCCGCGGCGTTTCGCCCGACATCAACGCCGCCTCCACCGCCCTCATCGTCATCACGCTGGTGGCCTCTCTCGTTGCCATGAAGCTGCAGGCGCCCGCCAAGGCGAAAAAGAGCTGACATCATGACCGAACCGATCGTCTCCATCCGCAATGTCTCAAAGGTGTTTCCGCCCAACGTGGTGGCGGTGGACGAGACCTCCATCGATATCATGCCCAATGAGTTCTTCGCTCTTCTCGGTCCGTCGGGCTGCGGCAAAACCACCTTGTTGCGGATGATTTCCGGGCTCGAAAAGCCGACCCAGGGCCAGATCCTCATCGCCGGCGACGACATGGCCTTCATCCCGCCCAACAAGCGCCCGACCAACATGGTGTTCCAGTCCTATGCCGTCTTTCCCCACATGACGGTCGAGGACAACGTCGCCTATGGCCTCAAGGTGACCGGCGTGCCGCGCGATGAGATCGTCACCCGCGTCGCCGAGGCCCTGGAGATGGTGAAGCTGCCGCATCTGGCCAAGCGCAAGCCGGACCAAATGTCGGGCGGCCAGCGCCAGCGCGTTGCCCTGGCCCGCGCTCTCGTCAAGCGCCCCAAGGTGCTTTTGCTGGATGAGCCACTATCGGCGCTCGATGCCAAGTTGCGCGATGAAATGCGCCTCGAACTCACCCGCTTGCAGGAAACCGTCGGCATCACCTTCATCATCGTCACCCATGACCAGGACGAGGCGCTTTCCATGGCCAACCGCATCGCGGTCATGGAAAAGGGCAGGGTGAAGCAGATCGCCACTCCGTCCGAACTCTACGAACATCCCAGGACCCGCTTCGTCGCCGACTTCATCGGCAAGGTGAACCTGCTGGAGGCGAAAGCCGTGGCCTCGGCCAAGGGCGAGACGATGTGCGAGATAAAGGGCATTGGCAGGATCGCCATTCCCCATGCCGGTGAAGCCTCGGGCGATGTCTCGGTGGCGGTGCGGCCGGAAAAGCTGTCGATTACCCCCGCCCGCCCCAAAGGCGCCAGGCTGGTGGCGGTGGCTGCGACGGTACAGGATGTTGCCTATTACGGCGACACCAGCCATGTCTTCGTCGTCACCGATGCCGGGCTCGAGTTGTCGGTCAATGTCCAGAACGAAACCCGCGGCGGGCTTGACCTGAAGCGCCAGCAAAAGGTGTGGGTTTCCTGGGAGCCGGCCGGTTCCCTCGTCCTGACGGAGTAGAATTGATGAGCAATCCCAACGATGCCGGTGCCACCCCCGGCGATGCCGCCTTTCGCCGCGGGGACCTCAAAGGCTCGACCGTCGAGGCAACCTATGCCGGGGCGCTGTCGTTCATGCGGCGCAAATATACCCGCGACCTTGTCGGCGTCGACATCGCCGTCACCGGCATCCCCTTCGACCAGGCGGTGACCAACCGGCCCGGCACCCGCTTCGGCCCGCAAGGCATCCGCCAGGCCTCGACGCAATTTGCCTGGGGTCCCTACTGGCCGTGGAATTTCGACCCCTTCGATACCCTCGCCGTTGTCGATTACGGCGACTGCTTTTATGATTGGGGCAGGAAGCAGGACGTGCCCGGCGTCATGGAGGATCATGTCGCCCGGATCATTGCTGCCGGCGCCTCCACCCTCACCCTCGGCGGCGATCATTTCATCGCCTATCCGGTGATGAAGGCCTACGCCAAGGTGCACGGCCCCCTGTCGCTGATCCAGTTCGATGCCCACCGTGACGTGGAGCCCGACGAGGGCGGGCGCATCGACCACGGCACCATGTTCGGGCTCGCCATCCGCGAAGGCGTTATCGACCCCAAGCGCTCCGTCCAGGTCGGCATCCGCACCTCGTTCCTCGGCGAGGAAGGCTACGGAATGACCGTCATCCACGCCGATCAGGTACACGCCATGAGCGCCGCCGAGGTGGCCGCCGAGATCACCCGCGTCACCGCCGGCAACAAGGCCT
>CAZMSA010000287.1:0-2961 GCA_964568825.1 uncultured Rhizobiaceae bacterium
TCTTCACGGGGTTTCGTCGTCGAATATGCCAGCATGTCCTTCCTCCTCAACCCCGCAAACCTGTGCCAATCCTGGCAAACCGGCACCACAACCGTGATTCTCAACAGACCCTCAAACGACGGATTGATAGCCGCCGGGCCGTCGCCAGAGGATGGAAGGCGGCGGCGGCGCACGCGATTGTGAACACCAGGGACGGCATGCGGAACTTTGCGATGAAATGGGGCAGGCTGATGGCGGCGGCACTGATGCTGGCCCTGTCGGCGGCGCCGGGCATGGCGTCGCCCCTCAAGCTGCTGGTGCTGGGCGATAGCCTGACCGCCGGCTACGGCCTCAAGGCCGATGCGGCCTTTCCGGTGCGGCTGCAAGCCGGCCTGAGGAAGCAAGGCCTTGATGTTAGCGTGGTCAACGCAGGGGTTTCCGGCGATACCAGCAAGGACGGCCTGGCCCGCCTTGACTGGGTGGTCAGTCCCGACATCAAGGCGGTGATCGTCGAACTGGGCGCCAACGATGCCCTGCGCGGCATCGACCCCGCCATCACCGAAGCCGCGCTTGATGCCATCATCACCCGCCTTCAGAAACGCGGCATCGCCGTCATGCTGGCCGGCATGCTGGCGCCCCCCAACATGGGCAAGGACTATGCGGCCCGCTTCGATGCCGTCTACCCCGCCCTTGCCGCCCGCCATCATGTTGCCCTTTATCCGTTCTTTCTTGCCGGGGTCGCGGGCCTACCCGGGCTCAACCAGTCCGATGGCATGCACCCCACGGCCAAGGGGGTGAACATCATCGTCGATCGGATGCTGCCGGCGGTGACCGGATTTATCAAAGCCTTGCAAAGATAGGTTTTGCTCAGGCCGCAAATCCTGCCTAAGTTCGGTGTTGCAACGATTCGGAGGTCCGCATGCCGCGCCTCTTCACCGGTCTGGAAATCCCCCGGGATGTCGGCTTCGAACTTTCTCTGATGCGCGGCGGCGTTCGCGGCGCACGCTGGATCGAGCCGGATGCCTTCCACATCACCCTGCGGTTCATCGGCGATATCGACGACGGCGTCGCCCATGACATCGCCTATGGCCTGGAAACCGTGTCGGTTCCCGCCTTTGCCATCCGCCTGAAAGGAGTGGGCGCATTCGGCGGCCGCAAGCCGCGGGTGCTCTATGCCGGCCTCGCCGCTTGCCCCGAGCTCATTCGTCTTCAGGCCGCTCACGAGCGCCTGTTGCAGCGCCTCGGGCTGGCTGCGGAGGGCCGCAAGTATTGTCCCCATGTGACCCTCGCCCGCCTCGCGTCGGCCGATGCAGCGAACGTGCAGGCCTATGTTTCTGCCCACAGCCTTTATACGAGCCGCCCCATCGAGGTGGCGCGATTCGTGCTGTTTTCCTCGCGCCCGTCGCGCGGCGGCGGGCCCTATGCGGTGGAGGAGAGCTACCGCCTGGGGGAGGACCGGCGGCTGATCCCGGCCGATTACGCCTTGCTGGAGGACGAATGAGCGCGCCTGCGAAACTTGCCGGCAGCGAACGCCGCGCGGCATTAGCCGAGCTTGAGGGCTGGCAGGAAGTCGACGGCCGCGACGCCATCACCAAAACCTTCACGTTCGCCGACTTCAACCAGGCGTTTTCGTTCATGACGCGGGTGGCGATGCTGGCCCAAAAGATGAATCATCATCCCGAATGGTCCAACGTTTACCGCACCGTAGAGGTGATGCTCGCCACCCATTCGGCCGGCGGAGTCTCCGAACTTGACCTCAAGATGGCCCGCGCCATGAACCGCTATGCCGCTGCGACAGGTCACTGAGGCGGATTAAATCGCCGTAACCCTGTTAGCGGTTTTGCTTGCGAAGCACGGCTGCCATGCCCATATTCGGGCAGGAATTACCCTGTGGAACTTTCGGAGGAGCATTAATCCATGGCTGACCTGAAATATCGCACCGCCGTAGGCGCAAGGGCCGGGGTCGATATCGACCAGGGGCTCAGGTCCTACATGCTGCGCGTTTACAACTACATGGCGCTCGGTGTGGCCGTAACGGCCATCGTGACGCTGTTCGTCGCCGGCAACCCGGCCGTCCTCAGCGCCATCGCGCTGGGCCCGGCCAAGTGGATCCTGTTCTTTGCGATCCTCGGCCTCGGCTTCATGGCACCGCGCATGATCTTTTCGGGCAATGCCATGGTGGCGCAGGCGGCCTACTGGGGCTACGCGGCGTTGTGGGGGGTGTTCATCGCCCCGATGATCGCCTTTTACATGGGCATCAACGGCGGTGCCCTGATCGTCCAGGCGCTCGGCCTTACCGCCGTCACCTTCGGCGCCACCAGCCTTGCCGGCTACGTGACCAAGCGCGATCTGTCGGGCCTCGGAGGCTTCTTCATGATGGCTTCCATCGGCCTCATCCTGGCGATCATCGCCAACGCGATCTTCTTTCACTCGACCTTCATGAGCCTCATCACCTCGATGATCGTGGTCGTGGTGTTTGCCGCGGTCACGGCCTATGAGACCCAGATGATCAAGCAGATGTATGTGCAGGGCGACTCGACCGGCGTGGCCCAGGGCAAGGCGATCTTCGGTGCCTTCATGCTCTACGGTGCCTTCATCACCCTGTTCATTCACATCCTCAACATTCTCGGCATCATGCGCTCGAACTGAGGATTGAAAGTCTCGCCCTTCCAGGGGTGCAGATCAAAAAAAAGTCCCCGGAGCTGTCAAAGGCTCCGGGGGTTTTTGTTGGGCTGCCCGTTCAGATGCTGACGAGGCGCGGTGTCTTGATCAGGACTTTCAGGACCTGCGCCAGATCGTGGCCGCGCCGCAAGGTGGTGCCGCCGGCGGCCACCACCGCGTAGGCACCCTGACGGCGGGCCAGCTTGGGGTTCTTCTCGATGCGATAAAGCGGCACCTCGCTGGTGCGGCGGAAGATCGAGAACACCGCCCGGTCGCGGGTGAAGTCGATGGCATAATCGCGCCATTCGCCTTCCGCCACCC
>CAZMSA010000288.1:0-2949 GCA_964568825.1 uncultured Rhizobiaceae bacterium
CAATGTGGCGCCGTGGCTGCTGGTTGCCGAAGACAAGGGGCTCACCGTGCGCTGGATGGATTTCGATCCCCAAACGGGCGAGTTTCCAGACGATGCCCTCGACAAGGTGTTGACCGACAAGACGCGCCTGGTTGCCTTCGGCTATGCCTCCAACTGCACCGGCACCATCAATGACGCCAAACGCTTTTGCGACCGGGCGCGGGCCGCCGGGGCACTCAGCTACGTCGACGCGGTGCAGTTCGCCCCGCACGGCGTCATCGACGTTCAGGCGCTGGGCTGCGATTTCCTGGTGTCGTCGTCCTACAAGTGGTTCGGCCCGCATCTGGGCATCCTCTATGGACGCCGCGAAGTGCTGGAAAAGACCTTCGCCTACCGAGTGCGGCCGGCCGGAAGCGCGCTGCCGGGCAAGTTCGAGACCGGCACCGGCCCGCACGAGACCTATGCCGGCATGCTGGGCGCCCTCGATTACCTGTCATCGCTGGGCGAGGGCCCGACCCGCCGGGCACGGCTGGTCTCCGGCATGCAGCGCCTCAACGGCTACGAGATGGGTATCACCCGGCGGCTCATTGCCGGCCTGAAAGAGGTGAAGGGCCTCAGGATCCGCGGCATCACCTCGGAAAACGCGCTTCACAGGCGGGTGCCGACCGTTTCCTTCACGCTTTCCGGCCATCACCCTGACGACCTCGCAAAGGCATTCGCCCGCGACAACATCTTCGTGTGGTCGGGCCACAACTACGCCGTCGAGCCGGTCACCCGCATGGGGTTGATGGAAGCCGGCGGCCTGTTGCGGGTCGGCCCCGCCCACTACAACACCGAAGCCGAGGTCGCGAGCCTGCTGTCGAGCCTTAACCGCATCGCCGGAGCCTGATAGCTTGCCGCGCCCATTCCCATGGCGGCCCCTCGCCGGCGCCGTGCTGGTGCTGGCGCTCGCAGCCGCGCCGGCCGAGGCCCATTCGATAAAGGGCGCGGTATTTGGCTTTGTGACCGGCTTCATGCATCCCCTCACCGGCCCCGACCACGTGGTCGCCATGGTGGCGGTCGGCCTGTGGGGCACCTTTCTGGGCGCCCCGGCCATCTGGCTGTTGCCCATCGTCTTTCCGCTGATCATGGCGCTGGGCGGCGCGGCGGGGGTTATCGGCCTGCCGCTTTCCCACGTCGAGACCGGCATCGCCTTGTCGGCCGTCGTGCTGGGGCTGATGGTGGCGCTGGCGGTCAGGGTGCCGGTATGGCTGGCGGTTGTCATGGTCGGGTTCTTCGCCATCTTCCACGGCTATGCCCACGGCCGCGAACTGCCGCTGGCAGTGGGCCCCATGGAATTCGCCCTCGGCTTTGTCATCGCCACCGGCTGCCTGCACCTGGCGGGCATCGCGCTGGGGCTCATGGCGCGCTGGAAGGTGGGCGAATATGTCGTGCGCGCCGGTGGCGCGGCGATCACCCTGGCCGGCTTGTGGTTCCTGTTCACTTGATGAAGCGGCGTCTTGCCATAGCCATCGCCGCCGCGGCGCTTGCGGCACCGCCGGTGCTTGCCCACCAGGTCATGCCCGGCGTCACCGGCCTGCCGGGGGCGGCGCTGCACACACTGACCGCCGCCGACCAGGTCATGGCCCTTGTAGCCGTCGGCCTCCTGGCGGGGCTGAACCGCTGGCGCGGCCTTGGCGCCGCCATGGCGGGCCTCGTCGTCGGCTTCGCGGCCGGCTTTGCCGACCTCCTCTACGGCCCCACTATTCCGCAGGCCTGGCTGGGCGCGCTGGTGGTGGCCCTCGTCGCCGCGCTGGCCTCGGCCTTCAACCTGAAACCCTATCCAGCCGTTGCCTTTGCCTTTGCAGCGGTAATCGGGGCGGTCATCGGCATCGGCGCCCAGCCCAGTGGCGAGACATGGGCCGACATCGCCAACACCGGGGCCGGAACGCTTCTGGGGATCGTCATCATCGAGGTGGTGCCCGGAGTGATCTCGGCGCTGATCAGGGCGGGCTGGCCGCGCGTGCTCATCCGCGTCGCCGCCTCGTGGATCGCCGCCTCGGCGCTGATGGTACTGGCCTTTGCGCTGGTGCCCTTGCTGCACGGGTAGGCCCCACCCCGTGTCATCGCCGGGCTTCACCTGGCGACCCAGGAGTCACGGGGGGAAGGTTCCTCACCCGCGGCTCTGGGTCCTCGGGTCAAGCCCGAGGATGACATTTCTTTGCAATTTCAGGCCCGGCGGCGGCGCTCGCGACCTTCGCGGCGGCTGCGGCCTTCGGCGGCCTTGTCGTGGCCACGGGCCAGTTCGGAGACCTTGCCCAGCCGCGCCTCGATGTCGGCGATGCCGGGGCGCTCACCCTTGACATGGGTTTCAAGCGCGGCACGCATGGCTTTCAGGTGTTCAGGCGTGGTGCCGCAGCAACCGCCGATGATGCGGGCACCGGCATCGAGCGCCAGGCGGGCATAGTCGGCCATCAGTTCGGGGGTGCCGGAATAGTGGATGTGGCCGTCGCGGAATTCCGGGATGCCGCAGTTGCCCTTGGCGATGACCACCGCATCGGGCCGGGCGCCGGCAATGCCGAGCACCGTGGCCACCAGTTCAGCAGCACCGGTACCGCAATTGGCGCCAATGGCCGCCACCGGCAAACTTTCGGTCAACAACCCGAAATAACCCGGCGTGATGCCCATCATGGTACAGCCGTTGGTATCGAAACTCATGGTCGAAACGATAGGCAGGCCGGCAGCACTGGCGCCCTCGACGGCGGCGCGCAGTTCTTCTTCCGACGACATGGTCTCGATCCAGATGATGTCGGCCCCGCCCTCGGCCAGGGCGAGAGCCTGTTCGCTGAAGGCGGCGACGCCCTCGGCATGGGTGAGGGTGCCGACGGGTGCAAAAATCTCTCCCGTCGGCCCGATGGAACCGGCGACGATCACCGGATGATCGGCGGCATCGGCTTCCAGCCGCGCCAGGCGGGCCGCCTCGCGGTTGAT
>CAZMSA010000289.1:0-2943 GCA_964568825.1 uncultured Rhizobiaceae bacterium
CAGCGTCTGGGTGGCCAGCACATGCTCGACCTCGGAGGTGCCGATGCCATGGGCAAGCGCCCCGAAGGCGCCATGGGTGGAGGTATGGCTGTCGCCGCACACGATCGTCGAGCCGGGCAGGGTGAAGCCCTGCTCGGGGCCGATGATATGCACGATGCCCTGGCGCTTGTCGGTCTCGTTGAAATAGTCGATGCCGTATTCGGCGGCGTTCTTCGCCAAGGTCTCGACCTGCAGCCGCGCCTCGGGGTCGGAGATGCCTTTCGAGCGGTCGGTGGTCGGCACGTTGTGATCGACGACGGCAAGGGTCTTTTCCGGCGCGTGCACCTTGCGGTGGGCCAGGCGCAAGCCCTCGAACGCCTGCGGGCTGGTGACCTCGTGCACCAGATGGCGGTCGATATAGATGAGCGCGGTGCCGTCGTCGGCCTCATGCACCAGATGGTCGTCCCAGATCTTGTCGTAAAGCGTGCGCGGCTTGGCCATGGTTTTCAGTCTTTTCCCGGGAAAGCGTCAGGTCAAAGAGGTTCGCGGCGAAACATAATCGCGGGCGGCGGGTTTGTCAGCACTTCAATGGCGCGAGCCTTCGCCGTGACCATGAAAAAAGGGGGCCGGCCTGTCGCCACCCCCTTTTCGCGCACGATTATTCGAGACAACGGGGCCGTTCAGGCCTCGACGGGTGCGGTTTCCGCCGCCGCCGGTGCCGCGGCCGCCGGCATGATCCGCTTCTTTTCGGTGATGCGGGCCGCCTTGCCGGTGAGACCGCGCAAGTAATAGAGCTTCGCCCGGCGCACCTTGCCGCGGCGCACCACGCTCACCGCCTCGACCAGCGGCGAATACAGCGGGAACACGCGCTCCACGCCCTCGCCGTAGCTGATCTTGCGTACGGTAAAGCTCTGGTTGAGGCCGGCGCCGCAACGGGCGATCACCACGCCTTCGTAATTCTGTACTCGCGAACGCTCGCCTTCGGTAACGCGCACGCTCACCACGACCGTGTCGCCCGGCGAGAACGGCGGGATCTGGCGGCGCTCGGCAATCTTCGCGGCCTGCTCGGCATCGAGCTGCTGAATGATATTCATCATCGTCATCCTTTTGAGAAGTTGCGGCGTCATACAGGGTGCCCGGAGAAAAATCAATGTCCGTGACGGTGATTTCTCCCGGCCGATTTGCCTTTCGCGCCCCGGTTTGCTAGACCCCGGGCATCCTCAATTACTCGAACCAACGGAGACCAATGACCCATTCAACGAAAACAAACCGCCGTGCCGTGCCGAACATGGAACTTGCCGCCCGCATCGTGACGGCACGCGAAGTCCTCGGACTCAACACCGAACAGCTCGCCCAGCGCATTGGCGCCACCGCGGCGACCGTCCATGGCTGGGAAACCGGCAAGTCGCAGCCGCGTACCAACCGCCTCGTCACCCTCGCCGGCATCCTCGGCGTCAGCCCGAGCTGGCTGTTGAGCGGACTTGGCGACGGGCCTGTCACCGTGACGCCCGAGACCCGCATGGAAGCCCTCGGCAACGGCATCCTCGAATTGCGCACCCTGTCCAGCCGCATCGCCGATCAGGTGGACGACCTCGAGCAGCGCCTCGCCCTGCTCAAGAAGTCCGCCTGACGTCACTTCTTCCTGAAAAGATCCGGCCGCCGTTCAGCGGTCAGGCGTTCTGCCTCGGCCCGTCGCCAGCGGGCGATGGCGGCGTGGTCGCCCGACAACAGGATTTCCGGGATGTCGCGGCCCTCGAAGCGGCGTGGCCGGGTGTACTGGGGATGCTCCAGGAGCCCGGTCTCGAAACTCTCGTCCTCACCGGACGAGGCTTCGCCCATGACCCCCGGCAACAGCCGCACCACGGCATCGAGCACCACCAGCGCCGCCGGCTCGCCGCCTGAAAGCACATAATCGCCGATGGAGACTTCCTCCAGGCCGCGCGCGGCGATGATGCGTTCATCGATGCCCTCGAAGCGTCCGCAGATAATGACAGCGCCGGGGCCGGCGGCCAGTTGGCGCACCCGCGCTTGAACAAGGGGGGTGCCGCGCGGGCTCATCAAGAGACGGGGGCGCGGATCGCCTTGCGGCACGGCGGCATCGATGGCGGCCGCCAGCACGTCGGCGCGCATCACCATGCCGGGGCCGCCGCCGGCCGGGGTATCGTCGACATTGCGGTGACGGTTCGTGGCGTGGTTGCGGATGTCGACGGCTTCAAGCGACCAGATGCCGCCTTCAAGCGCCTTGCCGGCCAGCGACAGCCCGAGCGGTCCGGGAAACATCTCGGGAAAGAGCGTCAGGACCGTGGCGCTGAAGGTCATGTCAGGGCTCCAGCAAGCCTTCCGGCGGATCGACGACGAGAAAGCCGGCGGCGACGTCGATCGTCGGGACGGCTTCGCGGTTGAACGGCAGCAGCACCTCGCGGCCGCCTTCATCCAGTCGCACGGCAAGGAGGTCGCCGGCGCCGTAATTCTCCACGCTCGTCACCCGGCCGATGGTCTGGCCATCCTTGAGCCGCACGGCAAGGCCGATGAGGTCGGCGTGATACACCTCATCAGCGCCAGCCGCCGGCAGGCGGTGCCGCGGTACGGCCAGTTCGGTGCCTTTCAGCGCCTCGGCCGCATTGCGATCGGTGATCCCTGCCAAACGGGCGATGAAGCCGGCTTTCGCCGGGCGCAGGGCCTCTATGACGAGGCTGCCGCCGCCGCCCAGCATGTCGAGCGGTCCGTAGCGGGCGATGGCTTGCGGCTCGGCGGTAAAGCTCATCAGCACCACCTCGCCACGAATGCCATGGGCGCCCACGATACGCCCGAGGACGACCGGCTCGTCACCTGCCGATGGCGCCGCCATGGCTCAGGCCGCGCGCGTCATCAGGCCTTGGCTGGCTCTTCGGCCTCGGCGGCGGGCTTTTCAGCTTCAGCGGCGGGCGCCTCGGCTTCGGCGGGCTTTTCGGCTTCGGCGGCAGG
>CAZMSA010000290.1:0-2922 GCA_964568825.1 uncultured Rhizobiaceae bacterium
CATGGGTGGCGCCGAGTTCGCGGGCAAGTGCGAGGCGTTTCGGGTGCACGTCCACGGCGATGATGGGGTGAGCCCCCACCAGGCGGGCCGCCATCACCGCCGCAAGCCCCACCGAGCCCACGCCAAGGATTATGATGCTCTGGCCACCTTTGACGGCAAGCGAATTCATTACCGTCCCCGCTCCGGTCAGCAGACCGCAGCCGAGTGGCGCCAGTTGCTTGAGCGGCAGCGCCTTGTCGACCTTCACCATGTTTCGTTCTGTGGCGAGGACATACGTGGCGAATGACGACTGGCCGAAAAAATGACCACTGACGCCGGCCCCCGCATAGGCACTCGAGCCATCAAGCCGCTCGAAGCCAAAATTAAGTCGCCAGAATTCGTCGCAATTCGCCGGGCGACTTTGCCGACATGCGGGGCAGCGCCCGCACGACTGGTAGGAGAGCACGACGTGATCGCCTGGCTCGATCCCCCTGACCGAGTGGCCTGCCTCCTCCACGATGCCCGCGCCTTCATGCCCGAGCACGCTGGCCCCTGAGTCTTGAGTCTCGCACCAGTCGATATCTGTGTGGCAGATGCCGCTCGCCACGATACGCACCAGCACCTCGTCGTCGCGCGGCTCATCGATCTCCAGGCTTTCGAGTGACAAGGGGCGCCCGGCGCCATGACACACGGCGGCCATGATGGTACGGGTCCGACGCTGCGGGGCTGAATTTGTCATGGATCGCTCAGCCAGCGGCGGGGGCCGCCGATGGGGGGTCTGAAATAGACCACCATGCGGCCATCCGGCCCGGCAGTGGCGGAAGACCCCCAGGGTGCAAAGCCGTGCAGGGCAAGGCGATGCACCAGATAGGCCTCCCCTGGGCTCGCATTGACCTCCACCCGCTTGCAAGTGGCAAAGACCTCATGGCGTGCAGCCTGATAGGCCGCGGTCGCATCGACATCTCCCCATCCCTCGGGGGCGGCGCCGGTGAACAGCGCGTCGAACGCTGCGCGCATGCATACATGCGATCTCTCCCATGCGACGAAGGGGGATGCATCCGGGCTTGTCTCCACCATCGGTATTCCGAGGATGAAGCCATGATACTCGCGAACATGCCTGCAGCGCCCGGGGCCTTCTGCGCGCAGTCCGTCGACATGGGCGGCATCGCGATTGAGGCGATAGCGGAAGACGGCATCAGACTCGCTCTGCATGGGTCTGGGATAGCCCGGATAGCACACCGACACCTGACCACGATCCCAGGCGACATCCCTCAGTCCCAGTGTTTCGTGGATGAAGTCGATTGCTGTGCCGGCAAGTTTTGGGCCCGCGTCGACGGCACCGGCCTCATCGTTTTCAAGCACGTTGACGCCGGCGAACCAGGTGCCCTGATAGCGTAACCAGCAGGCATTCTGTGGCGCTGCCCCCGCTCTGCGAGCTGCAGGCAGTGTCCGCGTGACCCAATCGGCCAAGGATGGGTCATAGGGAAAACAGCACCACCCCCGTTCGAAAAATGTGCGGCCCGGTATCATGGATTTCCTGGCAACGTCTTGGTTTGGAAGGTGGGCTGGCGAGGCATATCCCACTCTGCGTCCTGCGCCTATCTAACCAAGCACCGAGAAGCTCGACTCCTGGTTGATCGCGCGCTTCCGCGAGTAGAACCCGACATTGATGTCGCGCTGAATGTAGGGCAGCGTGAACCGGAGCGGATCACGGTCATGATCGTTGCCGTTCTCGCAATACTCGACCAGCGCGGCCATCATCTTGCCGGCAATCTGGGCGCTCTTGAACTGGTTGCCACTTGTCCCGCAGGCCATGTAGAAGCCGCCGAGCGCCGATTTGTCGTAGATCGGAATCCAGTCGGTAGAAGCGTCGTAGAGATCGACCACGCCACGGGTGCGGCTGGGTATGCCGAGGGTCGGCACACGCTGGGCGTAACGCATAGCCTGGGTCGTCCATTGATCCGTGAAGTTGCGATCGTAATCGGTATCGTTCTCGGTCCATTGGTAGGGATCACATTCAGGATCTTCGCTGCCGATCAGAATGTGGTTGCCGTGCTCGGGCCGGCAGTAGCACGCAATATCGCTATCGGAAACGATGGTCCCGTTGGTCTCGAAATCGAAGCCTGCCGGTGACGGCACGTGCACCACTTCCTGGCGCAGTGGCCGCGTCTGGATGGTCATGTCATCGAGAACGCCAGCCATCCGGTTGATGATCGCAGAACCAGGCCCCGCGACATTAATGATAACGGGGGCATGTAGTTCTTCGCCGCCGGCCAGCCTTACGCCCTTTGCCCGGCCGCCGTCGTGCAAAATCGCCGTGACCTCGACGCCCAGCCTGAACTGTGCGCCGTGCCGGCGCGCAGCATTGGCAAGATTTTGTGACGACAGAGCTGGATCGGTCACATATCCGGCATTGGGCCAGAACACGGCGCCGTTCAGATGTCCGCCATTGGGTTTGCCGAAATCCGGATCGTCCAGGCGCCGCGCCGGCGCGTAGCTGTCGAGCGAATAGACCGGCAACCTCTCGATGATCTTTTCCGCCGACCATTCCTCGAACGGGCAGTTGAGGTCAGCGCTGTACTTCATGTGCTTGATCAGGTGGCCATTGGCATCGCTCTTCATGACCAGGCAGCCGATCTCCCGAAACCTGGCAAGATCGACATTGTCGCCAAGCCCGAGATACGCTGCCCAATCGCGCCAGTAGTGATAGCCCTCCCAGGCAAAGGCGGTGCCGTCAAAGGTTGAATAGTGCATGCGGACAATGGCGCATGAACCGGCCGTCGAACCGTGGCCGATCTGGGTGTTGCGGTCCAGCGAAAGCGTCTTCCACCCGCGCTTGGCCAGTTCGAAGGCCGTGGCCGCACCGATCACGCCCGTTCCAATGATGATGGCATCCGGTGATCCGTTCATGCCTGATCCCTTTCGAGTACAAGGAGACAGTGT
>CAZMSA010000291.1:0-2886 GCA_964568825.1 uncultured Rhizobiaceae bacterium
CGTGAATCACAACGCCGCTGATTTGCAAACCCTCATTCTCAAACGGACACTGAGATCATGCGCAAAATATTTCGCGTGATACGGAGTAATCATATTGGATTGGCCCCGCGCCACCGCATACAGTGCCTCGTCCTCTGCTAGCTCTGACCGTTCAACACTCACAAATAACTACCTTCGTCACGTATTGCTGATGTCTGGTTGCTAAAACAGTCCGGGCTGCTGTTGGGATTTTTCCTGGGGCACAAAGCGAGCAACGTCGATCTCCCCTTCCCGCTTGCGAGCCTGGGCGATGTCGTAACTGTTCTGCATCCGCATGAGCGTGTCCATGCTCACCCCGAAGGCCTTTTCGACGCGCAGCGCCATGTCCGGGGAGAGCGCGGAATGCTCGTTCAGAAAAGCCGAAAGCGCGGCGCGGGTGATGCCGAGCGCCTTGGCGGCAGCCGTCACCGAAAGCCCCATCGGTTCGACGATTTCGGTGCGCACGAAGCCACCGGGATGCGGCGGGTTCTTGAGCCGGTAATTTCCAGTCGCGGTCATGGCGATCCTCCTTTCAGTGGTAGTCCTCATAATCGAGGTCGATGATCTCGGTTTCATCAACCCGGAAAGTGATGCGCCAGTTCTTCGAGACGAACAGGCTCCATGTGCACTTGCGGTCACCGGTAAGCTGATGGGCTTTCCAGCTCGGGATGGTCTGCAATTCTCCTGCGGTTTCCATGTCTTGCAGGAAGGCAAGGATTTTGCGGATTTTATCGACAAGCGGGGCCGGTAATCCGGCGGCGCTGTCGTCCTCGAATAAACGGCGCAAGCCCTTGTGCTTCACATTCCGAATGTTCATTCATTTTAGAATATCAGATGAGGAAATGGCCTGTCAAGTGTAGCTTGACGGCTTACATAGCGCCCCGCCCCGCTGCCCTCCCTCCCCGAGGCCATAGGAAGGCTGTGGAGGGGTTGTCAGCGCCATGGGCATGCAAAGGTCATTTTTATCGTCAGAAAGGCCTCACGAGCTGGAAACGGGCCGGAATGGTGCAATCAATCGCGGGAATGCCATTTGAGCACGGCAGAAACCGCTTGCTCCCGTTCGGAGAGCAATACGGTGGTGCTGTTTGCTCAGGCGTTGCCTGTTGTGGCTCTGAACTGGCTGCTTGGTTTTAAAAAACGGAGTGCCGACCGCTATGCGGTCGGCTCCGCTTAGGCCATGCCGTAGGCGTGGGGCGGAACGAGCGAAGCGAGTGGAGGGTAGGTGTTTTTGGGAATCGCTGAATGCTGTGAGCGTGATGAAAGTATGGGGGCTTTAGAGGGAAGAGTATAGGTGTTAGAGGTTTGCGCGAGTGATCTAACTGTGGACTCTCAACAGGTTGTTCGCGGTTAGTCCGAGTCGGCTGATGGGTGGTTTATCACCGATGGCGCTGTGTGGTCGATGGCAGTTGTATCGGTGAAGCCATAAGGGGAGATCGGCGGCGCGCTGGTCGGATGTCTGGTAGGCCTTGGCGTAGGCCCATTCCCTGAGCGCTGTCTGGATGAAGCGGTCGGCCTTGCCATTGGTTCTGGGGGTATAGGGTTTGGTGAAGACGTGCCTGAGTTTCAGCCTGGCGCAGGCCTTGGCGAAGGCGAAGGAACGGTAGCACGACCCGTTGTCGGTCATGACGCGCTCGACCTTGACGCCGAGGCCGGCATAATAGGCGATGGCGGCTTTGAGGAAGGCCAAGCTGAATGACGTGCGCATCCATGACCTAGCCTCCCTTCAATGAAGTCGATGACAGCTCCATTATGACGCCTGTACGCCGATACAGCTGGGGGGCCCGTCCACACCATCAAAGAACTGGACTTGCCAAGCAAACAGAGCATGCATGGAGGGGCGGCCGACAGGGTGAACCCGCCCCCGCAGCCGCAAAACCTCTGCAGCCCGCCATGTTGCGGGCCTTCGGTGGTGCAGGCATCGGAATGTCCGATGCAGCAACTGAAGGAGACAGAGATGACCATCGTGATGCAGAATCCCGAACCTGACGCGGCGCATTCGCCAACGAAGACGAAGCGCGCATCGACAAAAGAGGAAACCAAGACCGAGCTGATCCTGAGGCTCCTGCGCCGTAAGACCGGGGCGAGCCTGCCGGAGATGCAGGAACGCACGGGCTGGCAGGCCCATAGTGTTCGGGGGTTCCTGTCCGGCACTGTGAAACGCAAGCTTGGCCTCACGGTCGAGATGGTGCCGGATTCAAAGGATGCGCGCCGGTACCGGATTGGCGCCGGATCGGCAGCATGATCCGCTCTCCCAGGACCGTGGTCGAGGTCGAGGTGCGGATCGAGGAGATGCGGACGTTGCCAAGACACGAGCTGGAGACGTCATGGATCCGCATTCATGGCTGCAATCCACCCAAGGGGGTCAAGCGTCGCTTTCTGGAACGCGCGATCGCCTACCACCTGCAGACCAGGGCCTTTGGTGGTCTGCAGCCGCGCGCCCGCAAGGCGCTCATGGCGGTGCTGGCAGATCAACGGAATGTTGGCTCCGAGGGCTCGGCGATGTCATCCCTTCGTCCCGGCTCCCGTCTGGTCAGGGAGTGGAACGGCCGCAGCCATCACGTCCATGTTCTCGACAACGGCTTTGCCTTCAAGGGAAAGGTCTACCGCTCCCTCTCCGCCATAGCCCGTGAGATCACCGGCGCACGCTGGTCGGGTCCGAGGGTCTTCGGCACATGACCATCCTGCGTTGCGCCATCTACACCCGCAAATCCACCGAGGAAGGGCTGGAGCAGGACTTCAATTCCCTCGATGCCCAGCGAGAAGCCTGCGAGGCCTTTGTCGCCTCGCAGGCCGGTCTCGGGTGGAAAGTGCTCAAGGAGCGCTACGACGATGGCGGCATCAGCGGCGGGACAATGGAGCGTCCGGCCC
>CAZMSA010000292.1:0-2853 GCA_964568825.1 uncultured Rhizobiaceae bacterium
TCCCAGTCAAAGATGCCTCCTCAGCAGTGCGATAGACTGCTGCATTTCGTCGATGGCGTGTTCGATATCGGCGCGCATTGTTCCGTTTCCATTGGGGGTCCGCCTGCGGCAGGGCCCGGACCCGGCACCCTATAGTGAGCCTTTTTGCCGCTGTAAATGGCCGTGGCCGGACTCAGTACAAACCGCCGGTGCCGGTGATCAGTCCACCTTCGAGCAGCGCCGCATTGCCGTCGGCGGGTATCTGGCCCACGCCGATGACGACGGTATCGCTGGGCGGCTCGTCGCCGGGCTTGAAGGCTTCCAGAATGCTGTCCTTCGCACCATAGGCGACGCGCTGGCCGGTGGCGATGTCAATGGGGATGAGCTGGATGCCGGGCGGCACACGGAACGGTGTCGCCGGCTTGTCGGCGAGCGCTGCCTTCATGAACTGGGCGACGATGGGCGCCGCCAGATGGCCACCTGTGGCGTGCCGACCCATGGAGCGCGGCTTGTCGTAGCCCACATAGACGCCGACGCAAAGATCGGGGGCAAAGCCGATGAACCAGGCATCGCGTTCGTCGGTGGTGGTGCCGGTCTTGCCGGCGATCGGCTTGCCGACCACCTTCAGGGCCGTTCCGGTTCCTTCCTGCACCACCCCCTCCATCATCGAGGTGATCTGGTAGGCGGTATAGGTGTTCATGACCTGCGGTCGGTTGTCGATGAACTCCGGTTCCGGCTGGTTCTCCCACTTGGCGGCGTTGCAGCCGATGCATTCGCGCTTGTCGTGGCGGTAGATGGTCTTGCCAAAACGGTCCTGAATGCGGTCGATCAGCGACACGTCGATCTTCTTGCCACCGTTGGCGATCATCGAATAGCCGGCCACCATCTTGATCAGGCTGGTCTCCCCGGCTCCCAGCGCCATGGCCAGCACCCGCTGCATGTGATCGTAGATACCGAGTTTTTCGGTCATCTGGGCAACCTTGTCGATGCCCATGTCGTTGGCCAGCCGCACCGTCATCACGTTGCGCGACAACTCGATGCCGCGGCGTAGCGTCGAGGGCCCGAAGAATTTATTGGAGTAGTTCTTCGGCTTCCACACATCGCCGTTCTGCAGCTTGATCTCGATCGGCGCATCCAGCACCACCGAGGCGGGCGTGTAATTGTCATCGAGGGCGGCGGCATAGACGAACGGCTTGATCGCCGATCCGGGCTGGCGTTGGGCCTGGATGGCGCGGTTGAACTGGCTGACGCCATAGGAAAAGCCCCCCGACATGGCCAGCACGCGCCCCGTATTGGGATCCATGGCGATCAACGCACCTTCGATCTCGGGGATCTGCACCAGGTGATACTGGCCCTTGTCGTGAGATGGCGCCACGTAGACCACATCGCCGGGCGACAAGACGTCGGAGACCTTCGTAACCTTCGGCCCCAGCTTGTTGTCGGGCAGCGCCTTGCGTGCCCACAGCATCAGTAACAGCGGTATGGTGCCGGTCTCACGGGCCTCTTCCGCCCTGCTGCCGCGCCTCGGTTGCGGCCGCAACCCGATGCGGGCGCTGTCATCGCCGGCCTCCAGTACCACCGCCAGGCGCCACGGCTGCAGATCGTTGGGAGGCGTGATCTCGCGCAGCGCGACGCCCCAGTCGCCGGTGATATCGATGGTCTTGACGGGGCCGCGCCAGCCGGTCGAGCGGTCGAACTTGATCAGCCCGGTGGTCAGTGCCCGGCGGGCCATCAGTTGCAGCTTGGGATCGAGTGTCGTCCTGATCGACAGGCCGCCGGAATAAAGTTTCTCCTTGCCGTAGATCTGCGTCACCTCGCGACGCACTTCCTCGGAAAACGATTCGGCGGCGAAGAATCGCGAGCCGGGACGCCGCAACCGGGCCTTGAGCGGTTCCGCAACGGCCTCATCATGCTGACTTCGCGTGATGTAGCCGTTCTCCAGCATGCGATCGAGCACCCAGTTGCGCCGCTCCACCGCGCGATCGTGATGGCGCACCGGATCATAGTTGTTGGGCGCCTTGGGAAGCGCCCCTAAAAACGCGCACTCGGCGATGTCGAGCTCTCTCAGCGACTTGCCGAAATAGTTGAGCGCGGCCGCCGCCACGCCATAGGAGCCGGAGCCGAGAAAGATCTCGTTGAGATAGAGCTCGAGGATCTGGTCCTTGGAAAAGGTCCACTCGATGCGCCGCGCCAGCAACGCTTCCTTGAGCTTGCGCTGGATGGTGCGGTCGCTGGACAACAGGAAGTTCTTGGCCACCTGCTGGGTGATGGTGGAGGCACCGACCAGGCGCCGGTGGCCACCGCGGGCGACGTTCAGGACGTTTTGCGCCATGGCCCGCGCCAGCGCCCCCCAGTCGAGGCCGCTGTGCTCGTAGAAATTCTTGTCCTCAGCCGAAATGAAGGCATCGACCAATTGCTTGGGGATCGTGTCGATGGGCACGAACAACCGCCGCTCGGTAGCATATTCCGCCAGCAGCGAGCCGTCGGCGGCATGCACCCGCGACATGACGGGAGGGACGTATTGGGCGAGCTGGGTGTAGTCGGGTAGATCGCGCGACGTTTTCCAGATGAGATAGCCGGCAGCCACAGCCCCGCCGCAAAACACGGCAAAGCCCGTCGCAAACAGAAATCCCAGCAACCTCATCATGATCCGGGACCTGGTCTCCATTTGTTAGCCCGGCAAAAGCCGATAGCAGATCGGCCGCCGTTGGTACAGTCAAACGCCGTGCTCGTAGCCAACCTGATTGCCGCCGGCGATCGATCGTTCCTCTAGTCAGCGAATGTGGCAGGTTGGGGACGCTACAGCGTGATCCGAAAAGTGTAAGTGTCCGTTTGAGAATGAGGGTTTGCAAATCAGCGGCGTTGTGATTCACG
>CAZMSA010000293.1:0-2830 GCA_964568825.1 uncultured Rhizobiaceae bacterium
AAGACGCCGCAATCATGGGCGCAGTCGCCCACCGCCACCACCCATTTGGGCTCGGGCGCGGCGGCATAGGTGCGCTCCAGCGCTTCGGTCATGTTGCAGGTCACCGGCCCCGTCACCAGCAGGATATCGGCATGGCGGGGGGAGGCGACGAACTTCAGGCCGAAGCGCTCGATGTCGTAGACCGGGTTGTTGAGGGCGTTGATCTCCAGTTCGCAGCCGTTGCACGAGCCGGCATCGATTTCGCGAATGGCCAGCGAGCGGCCAAGCCGGCGGCGCGCCTTTTGGGCCAGTGCCTGCGCGGCCTCGGCCAGCATGTCGGCGGGTGCCGCCGGCGCCTTGACGACGGCGGGGCCTTTGAAGAGGGCGGTGAGGAGCAGGGTGCGCATGGTTGGCGGGCTACATGTCGTGGCCGGAATAGGAGCAGTTGAAGGATTTGTTGCACAACGGGAAGTCGGCGACGATGTTGTTCTCGATGGCGGCTTCCAGCAGCGGCCACTGGAACCATGAGGCATCGCGGGCATGCATATGGGCGATGCGCCCGTTGTTGCCGATCCTGACGGTGATGAAGACATCGCCGCGAAACGCCTCCGTCAGCGTAGCCCCCTCGCCTGGCGTCTTTGGCGGCGTATCGATGGTGAGCGGCCCGGCCGGCAGCCTGTCGAGAAGCTGGCGCATGATGGCGAGGCTCTGGCCGGCCTCGTCGATGCGGATCCAGGCGCGGGCATTGACGTCGCCTTCCTGGCGGATCGGCACCTTGAAAGCGACTGTGTCATAGGGCGCATAGCCGGCATTGCGGCGGGCGTCGAAATCACGCCCCGAGGCACGGCCCACATGGCCGCCGGCGGCAAACCGCGCGACGAGGTCGGACGCAACGATGCCGGTGGTGATGGTGCGGTCAAGGATGGAGGGTGAATCGTCGTAGATGCGGACGATCTGCGCGAAGCCCTTTTCGACCTCGTCCAGCACCTGGCGCAGCCCGGCGATTTCGCTGTCTGCAAGATCGACGGCCACACCGCCGGGAATGATGCAATCCATCATCAGGCGGTGGCCGAAGGCCCGGCCTGCCGCCTGCAGCAGGTTCTCGCGCAACAGGGTGCAGCGGGCGTTGAGGGCGACGGCGCTGGCATCGTTGCAGATGGCGCCGAAATCGTTGACGTGGTGGGAGAGGCGTTCAAGCTCGGCCATGATGCCGCGCAGGGCCGTGGCGCGGGCCGGCGCTTCGATGCCCAGCGCCATCTCGACGACGCGGGCAAAGCCGAAGGCATAGGCAACCGTGCTGTCGCCCGAGACGCGGCCGATGATGCGTGCAGCGGCAACCGGGGAAAGGCCGGCGCACAGCTTTTCGATGCCCTTGTGGGTATAGCCGAGACGTTCTTCCAGACGCACCACCGCCTCGCCGTTGGCGGTGAAGCGGAAATGTCCAGGCTCGATGATGCCGGCGTGCACCGGGCCGACCGGGATCTGGTGCAGGCTCTCGCCCTCGGCGGGAAGGAACCGATAGCGCTCCCGGGGTCCGGTGTCTTTGCTCGGCCAGTTTCCATGGTCGAGCCAGCCGCGTGCGTCCGGGAGGCCTTCGGGCCTGGTGCCGTAGAGATCGCGCATGGCGCGTTCGAGGCGGATGGCGGGGGGATGGTAGCGGCCTACCGAAGGATA
Organism: uncultured Rhizobiaceae bacterium; assembly: GCA_964568825.1. GTDB lineage: Bacteria > Pseudomonadota > Alphaproteobacteria > Rhizobiales > Aestuariivirgaceae > CAVVDT01. The sequence goes on from CAZMSA010000293.1 coordinate 1,654, forward strand.
GGCGCCCTTTGGACAGGCGATGGTGGCGATCACCCGCGCGGTACCGCCACGCTGCATGAGGGCCATGCGCATGCGGCCGCGTTCATGCCACAGCGCCATGAGGTCGTTGCGGCCCTGGGCGCAACCGATGGCGAGAGCGCTCCATTCGGCCTTGCCGACCTTCAGGCGGACAAAGCCGTCGGGGCCCGCCGTCATGCCGGCGGCGACTTCGGCAACCGCTGTGGGAAGGGTGCGGGTCATCCCAAAAGCGCCGCCGCGCGCTGGAACCAGGCCACCAGGGCCCCCGGCAGGTAGAGCCCGGCAATGAGCACGATGATCAGATGCAGGGCAAACGGAATGGACGAGGCCTTGACCTCATGGTTCGGTTCGTTGGGTTCGCCGAACAGCATGGATTGCAGCCGCAACAGCAACGCGCCGAAGGCGACGACGAGGCCGAAGGCCGGCAGCAGCGCTAGCCACGGGTGGCGGGCGAAGGTGGTGGTGAGGATGAGGAACTCGCTCATGAACACCCCGAACGGCGGCAGGCCGCAAATCGCCAGGACGCCCAGGCCCAGACCTATGGCGAGGCCGGGATGGCTGGCCGAGAGCCCCTTGATGTCGGCGATGCGCTGGGTGCCCTTGGCCTGTGCCACATGGCCGACGGTATAAAAGATCGCCGACTTGGTCAGGCTGTGCATGGTCATGTGCAGCAGGCCGGCGAAATTGGCCAGCGGCCCGCCGAGGCCGAAGGCGAAGGTGATGAGCCCCATGTGCTCGATGGAGGAATAGGCGAACAGGCGTTTGATGTCGCGGCGGCGGTAGAGCATGAAGGCGGCAAAGATCAGCGACACCAGCCCCATGACGATGAGGATGGGACCGGGGCGCATGGCGGCCGGGTTGGCGGCGATCAGCATCTTGAAGCGCAACAGGGCATAAAGCGCCACGTTGAGCAACAGGCCGGAAAGCACCGCCGATATGGGTGTCGGGCCTTCGGAATGGGCATCGGGCAGCCAGGCGTGCATGGGCGCAAGGCCGACCTTGGTGCCGTAGCCGACCAGCAGGAAGACGAAGGCGAGGTTGAGGAGCGATACATCGAGATGGGCGGCATTGGCGTAAAGCAGGCTCCACGACATGGCGCCCACCCCCTCGCCCAGCGCCCCCTGCCCGGCCAGATAGGTGAGGATGGTGCCGAAGAAGG
>CAZMSA010000294.1:0-2826 GCA_964568825.1 uncultured Rhizobiaceae bacterium
GGGGTGTAGCCAACCAGACTGTAAGCCCGCAGCAGGCTTCCGAAACGGCAGCGAAAGGCGCTGCTTGACGGCACTCCCTGCGTTTCGTCGATGACGATGCCGGACAGCCTGCCCCGGTTTTGAAACAGTTCGCGCAGTGCCTCCAGCATCTCCTGATCCGACAGCCGCAACGACCGGGCATGGATAATCGCCTGGGCGTCGTCGAAGAGCGGGCGATCTATGATTGCGGGAAAGGCACCTTCGGCCCGGATCCACCTATCGGATCCGTTGCGCACTCGCTTCTTCTTGAGTTTGAAGGAGACGCGGTTCCAGACATTGGTGCCGATATATTTCTCGTTGATGAGGATCTGGTGGACCGCCCCTCTCGTCCAGGCTCGTCCCAGGTCCGTCAGGATACCGCGATCATTGAGGTTATCGGCAATCTGCTGCTCGGTCAGTTTCTCCGCGACAAAGGAGCGGTAGACATCCCGCACTACGCTGACCTCCGGATCCGGGCCGGGCACCAGGACGACGCGATCGGTCTGGATGCTCTTGTGCTCACCTCTGGCGAGTTCGCCTTTTATGGTGCCGGCCTGATCGACGAGCATGCGGCGAAGGCCAAACCCGGCTGGTCCACCCTGTCGAAAGCCGAGCTCGATCAGCCTGCACTGCCCGGCAAAGACCTTGGTGGACAGTTCCCGGCTGTATTCTCCGGCCATGGCGCGTTTGACGCCTTTGACAATGGTCGAGATCGGGCTGCCGTCATTCTCGAAATGCTCGGCGCAATAGTGCACCGCAATGCCAGCCCGCTTGCAGATGTACTCATAATAAGCGCTTTCATCGGCATCCTGAAAGCGACCCCAGCGGCTGATGTCATAGACAAGGATGGCCTGGAAGTCGGCTTGCCCGCTTTGGACGTCTTCGAAGAGCTGCTTCAATGCATCCCGCCCGTCGAGGCGCAAACCGCTCTTACCCTCATCCGCATATGTCCTGACGATAGCGAACCCGCGAGCCGCTGCGTATTGGCGAATGGCGTCGGCCTGGTTCTCGGTTGAATAGCGCTGATGTTCGGTGGACATCCGGACATATTCGGCAGCCGGAATGGACCTGTCCGGACTGCCCTCATGGCCGTCTTCGTGCCGGCTTCCTCTACCCAACACACATAATCCTCATCGAAGCCCCTCTCGAGCGAAACATCGAGATATCTCTGCCGGCAGGGGGTGAGCCGCGGTGTCGGCGCCACTATAGCTTTGGAGGGCCGGCAACATGTTGCTGAAAAAGGGCAAGAAGTTACACCGCGCTCGATTTGCGAATGGTGGCAATGGCGGCAATGCTGGCTTCGGGCATATTGTGGCGAAGGCCCTGAACGCGGAGCTGGGCACAACCCACCAGGGCGTAAAGACCGTGATGCGGTGGACGGGCGCCAGCGAGCGCGCAGTCAAGCATTGGTTTGCCGGCACCCATGGACCCAACGGTGAATACCTGATCGCATTGATGCAGCATTCCGACCTTGTTCTGACGGAGCTCTTGTTGGCAGCTGACCGGCGGTCTCTATGCGTCGGAACTCAATTATCGGAATTGCGGGTCAAGTTGTTGGAACTTGCGGAATTGATGGATGATGCCACTGTGTGATCAGATACGAGTTCCACGAGCGAATGATCCGTGCACGTTCACCCAGGCGGGAGGGCCAACATGAACACATTTAGCGGGCCTGATGAGTCGAAGCGCATCGATGTTGCCGGGCATGAAGTCGTAACCTACAGCTGGGGTGAAGGAGACGAGGTGTTGTTCTTGTTGAGCGGTGGGCCTGGCCTGCCTTGCCGCTATCTTGTGGAACCGCACCTTCGCCTGATTGACAAGGGCTACCGGATTGTCAGCTATGACCAGCTCGGCACCGGTCAGTCAGATCGGCCGAAAGACGAAAAGCTGTGGCACGTGGCTCGCTTCGCCCAGGAAGTGGAGACGGTGCGCACGGCGCTCGGCCTCAACCGATTTCACCTGATCGGCCATAGCTGGGGCGGCTGGCTGGGCATGGAGTATGCCGTCACGTTCCCCGGCGTGCTGGCAAGCCTGGTGATCGCCAATTCGGCCGCTGACATCCAGCATCTGGTGAGCGAACTTAACCGCTTGCGTGGCGGTCTCGGCATCGAGACAGTCCGCATGATGCAGCGCCGCGAAGCCGAATGGACAATCGATCATGAAGAGTACAAGGCAGCGATCACGCTCTTGAACTACCGCCATGTTTGCCGGCTCGATCACTGGCCCCCGGCGCTAGCGGAGTCCGTCGCGGACTGGAACATGGATCCCTACATGGCGGTCCAGGGTCCGAACGAGTTCGTCTATATCGGCAACCTGAAGGACTGGAACCGTCTTGATGACATGGCGAACTTCATCGAGCCGTGCCTCATTCTCTGCGGTGCACACGACGAAATGACGCCTAGCTGCGCGCTGCGGATGCATGGATCGATTCCCAATTCGGAGGTGACGGTATTCCCGAACAGCTCGCACACACCGTTCTACGAGGAGCCGGAGGTGTATTTTGTCCGGCTCGAGAAATTCCTGCGCGATCACCCAAGTCGATGACTTCAGCGATTCAGGCCAGGCGATCCGAATAGCTGCCTTGACCTGAGCCGGCCTGTCCCCGCCAATCGGTGGAAAGGGTGTTGGCTGCAGCGCAGCTTTGCCGGCATCATTGCAGCAGATATGCGTCTACCTGGTTCTGGGTGGATACTGGCGGGCCAGCTCGATGATGTCTTCCCTCAGGCGCTGTTCATCGGCACGACCGCGTGGAGCCTTGCGCTGGGTGGAGCGATGCTGACCAAGGGTGCGGCAGGCCCGGCGTTCGGA
>CAZMSA010000295.1:0-2772 GCA_964568825.1 uncultured Rhizobiaceae bacterium
CCGCCAGCGTTCGTTCTGAGCCAGGATCAAACTCTCAAGTTTGAAACACTGTGCTTTTCGATCTTCCGGTTACCCGGTTGATCTTGGTCGCTGCGTACATTGACGAGAAGCCATGTGCTTTCGATGTTTCCATCGAAGCTTTGGCTTTCTCGAAACGCAGGACTCAGCGTTCCGTTCGTCCGTGTTTCCACGGACCGCTAGGACACGCGCCGCCTGCGTTTCTCTTTCTTTCATCCACGATGTCAAAGAGCCGAAAGAATGATCGCTCATCCTTTTTTGCCCGCCCGTGCCTAGCGCACGCCCCGGTCCTGATATATGGGGTCCGGTTGTGCGCGCTTCAACGAGGTCGGAAACGTGCAGGGGCCACAACGCCGTCAAACGGCGCCAGCCCCTCAGTGGCCCGGTTATAGGAGCGGGTTCGTGCAGGTGTCAAGCGCTTCTTCAAAAAATCGTCACAGGGATTTTCGCCGCCCTGATTTACCTCACCCGGGGGATATTATGGTTAACCGTTCTGAAACCCAAATGGGCGCAGTTTTAACCGATCCGCCTGAGCTGGGAGACGTTTTCCGTTGCCTGCCTGCCGCTTTCGTACCGCCATCGCGTCCTGTCGCGCGGCCACGCTTTCATGGGCGCCCGACAACCGTCTGTTCAGGGTCTGTTCGGCCACCGCCCGCCCCAATCTAAGTCCTTGTTTCCCGACGCCATTCCCCGAAATTTGCTCACGTCGGTGGTTGACACCGCCGCTGGCCGCATGCAGATTGCAGCAGCGCCATCGGAATCACCCGATGCGGGGAGCCGTGACGTTCGCAAGTGAACGCGCAACGGCATCTGGGCGCAAGCCCGTGTGCGTAGACCGAGCGGGAAATTGCGCTTCCCGGCGGGGTTTGAGTGTTCAGGGGTTGGGGGGAATGGACTGGTGATCGATCGCGTAGTGCATCCTGGCGGCCGCGTTGGTCGGAAGCGCCGTTCGCTGCGTATCGAGCCGATCCATGTCGAAGACCTCACCGAGCCCGCTGACGATCCGTTCGCCACCCCTGTGGATAACCATAACCGCTGGCTGTTGTCGGCCTGCGTGGCCGGCATGGCCGGCAGCGTCATCGTCGCCGGCACTCTCATGGGACTGTTCGGCAATGCCCCTGTCTCCACGATGGCGCTGGCCTCGGTGGACACCGGCCAGTTCTGGCTGCGTCCTGCTTCCAGCGAAAAGCACAGCTTGCAGGCATCGATAGCCGCGCCCAGTGACACGGCCCCGTCCAGGGATGTCTCCGTCGCCTATCGCAACAACCTCACAGGTCCGCAGGATGCCGTGCAGCACAGCGTCACCGGCGTGATCGGTGCCGACTACCCCAGCATTGCCACCGATCAGCTGCCCTACGTCAACAACCAGCAATCGGCCACGGTCGAGGCCAGCGTCCAGATGGCATCGCTCACCGTCGGCAACATCACCACCATTGCCAAGACCCCGCCGCCGGAACCGACCGATGAGACCATCACGCTGGAAAAAGGTGACAAGCTGATCGATCAACTGGTGGGGCTGGGTGTTACTCGCGATGCCGCCCGCGGCGTTGCCGCGGCCATCGAACCGGTTTATCCCAGCCGTCTTTTCAAGACCGGCCAGGTCTTTACCGTCACCCTCGATCGCCAGCAGGATTTCTACGGCAATGAGGTGACCTACCCGGTGCGCGTGGCGTTCTCGCCCGGCAGCAATGAGGAAATCACGGTCGAGGCCGATGGCGACGGCCAGTTCGTCGCCCATGTCGATGGCACCAACGGCGGCAAGAAGCCGTATTTCCCCGATGCGCCGTTCTATCACGTCACCGCCACGATCACTTCCAGCGTCTATGCCGCGGCGCAAGATGCCGGCGTGCCCGACTACATCATCGCCCAGGTGATGCACATCTTCGCCTTCGACGTCGACTTCCAGCGCCAGATCCAGCCTGGCGACAAACTCGACATATTCTACGGCGTGCCGCTGACCGGCTCTTCCAGGACCCGCAAGGTCATCCAGTATGTCTCGCTCACCTACAACGGTGGCCAGACCAAATCCTACTACCGCTTCACCACGCCGGACGACAACACCACCGGCTATTATGACTCAACCGGCCACAACGCCACCAAGTTCCTCATGCGCACCCCGGCCAACGGCGCCCGCATCACCTCCGGCTTCGGCATGCGCGAGCATCCCATTCTCGGCTATTCCAAGATGCATACCGGTGTTGATTTCGGTCTGCCGTACGGCAGCCCCATTCGCGCCGCCGGCGCCGGCGTGATCGAAATCGCCGGCCGCGCCGGCACCTACGGCAATCTGGTGCGCATCAAGCATGCCCATGGCTATGAGACGCTTTATGCCCACATGAGCCGCGTCGCCACCGGCATCAAAGTCGGCACCAGGGTGAACCAGGGCCAAGTGATCGGCTATGTGGGTTCGACCGGCCGCTCCACCGGCCCGCACCTGCACTACGAGGTGCGCATCAACAACAAGCCGGTCAATCCCCTGACAGTGAAGGTCGCCGGCGGCCGCACCCTGACGGGTGATCTGCTGGCCGCCTTCAACAAGCACCGCCAGCAGATCATCGCCCTGATGGATCAGGCCCCGTCCACCACCAAAGTGGCGAGCGCCGGCAACTGACGCCAAGCGAAACGCCCCCCACCCCCGTCACCCCGGCATCAAATGCCGGTATGACGTTTGAGGTTTTGCGCATCCCTCCCATTCCCTGTCACCCCGTGGCTTGACCACGGGGTCCATTCCGCCAACGCCTCGGCCAGCCGCGA
>CAZMSA010000296.1:0-2677 GCA_964568825.1 uncultured Rhizobiaceae bacterium
AGTCGTCCTCGGCCATGCCGTCCTCGATGGAGACGATGGGGTAGGCCTTCGCCAGTGACGCCAGATAGTCGGCCTGCTCGGCCGATGAGCGGGTCTTGCCCTCACCAGCATAGACGTAGGCGCCATTCTTGAAGAACTCGCTGGCCGCCGGATCGAGCGCCAGCGCGATGTCCTTGCCGGGCACATAGCCGGCCTTCTCGATGGCCGCCATGGCGAAATCCAGCGCCGCTTCGGCGCTCGGCAGGTTGGGGGCAAAGCCGCCTTCGTCGCCGACATTGGTGTTGTGCCCCGCCTTGCCCAGTTCGCCTTTGAGAGTATGGAACACTTCCGAACCCATGCGCACGGCTTCGGCGATGCTGGGCGCCCCCACCGGCAGGATCATGAATTCCTGGAAGTCGATGGGGTTGTCGGCATGGACGCCGCCGTTGATGACGTTCATCATCGGCACTGGCAGGAGGTGCGCCGAGGTGCCGCCCACATAGCGATAGACCGGCAGCCCCGCGGCTTCCGCGGCCGCCTTGGCCACCGCCAGCGATACCCCGAGGATGGCGTTGGCGCCGAGCCGGCCCTTGTTGGGGGTGCCGTCGAGCTCGATCATGGCGGCATCGATGCCGATCTGGTCCTCGGCGTCCTGTCCGGCCAAGAGGTCGAAGATTTCGCCGTTGACATTGCCGACGGCCCTGGTGACGCCCTTGCCGAGGTAACGGGTCTTGTCGCCGTCACGCAGTTCGACCGCCTCGTGCGCCCCGGTGGAGGCCCCCGAGGGCACGCCGGCGCGGCCCTTGGAGCCGTCTTCGAGGAGAACGTCCACCTCAACCGTCGGATTGCCGCGGCTGTCGAGGATCTGGCGGGCGGTGATGTCGATGATGGCGGTCATGGGAGTCCTCGTTGGTGGTCCGGGGGAGCGTTGCGCCGGGCGCGCGCGGTCTCTATAGCGGGGGAGAGGCAAGCGGGCAACGCGGCTGATTGGAGTGAAGCGACATGACGGTGGACACTTCCGGGCTGACGCAATTGGGCGGCCGGGCGGCGCAACCGCAAAATCCCGACGCGGCGGTGCTGGAGCGCATCCCCAATCCGCAAGCCGGCATCTTGTATCTGGTGCGCTTTGCGGCGCCGGAATTCACCTCCATCTGCCCGGTCACCGGCCAGCCGGATTTCGCCCATCTGGTCATCGACTATGTGCCGGGCGAATGGATCGTCGAATCGAAGTCGCTAAAACTCTATCTCGGCGCCTTCCGCAACCACGGCGCCTTCCACGAGGACTGCACCATCGCCATCGCCCGGCGCCTGGTCGATACGCTCAAACCGCAATGGCTGCGCATCGGCGGCTACTGGTATCCGCGCGGCGGCATCCCCATCGATGTCTTCTGGCAGACCGGCACCCCGCCCGAGGGCCTGTGGCTGCCCGACCAGGGCGTCCAGCCGTATCGCGGACGGGGCTAATGCCTGCTTGATCCAGCGCAAGGGGGAACGGCGGCGGATCGGGCATGTTTCACTAAATGACCCAAGCAGGAGGTTGCCATGTACAAATCCATTCTGGTGCCGGTGGATGTCTCATCGCCCGATCAGGGCAAGCAGAGCCTTGCGCTGGCCCGCAAGATGGGCGGCAAGGACGCCCACATCATCATGCTGGCGGTGATCGAGGACGTGCCGACCTATGTCCTTGCCCAGTTGCCGTTCGGCATCATCGAAGAAGCTGAGAACAAGGCAGGTCTCGACCTTGAAAAAATGGCCAAGGCCGCAGGCGTCAAGGCCGAACTCTTCGTCAAGCTGGGCCATGCCGCCAACACCATCTTGTCGTTTGCCGCGGAAAAATCCGTCGATCTCATAGTCATCGCATCGCACCGGCCGGGCCTCAAGGACTATTTCCTCGGTTCGACCGCATCGCGCGTGGTGCGTCATGCGCCCTGTTCGGTGCTGGTTATGCGCTGAAGACGGCACCATCGCCTGGTTCCCACCTGAGGGTAACCACGGCCCGGCCTCTAACCTGTCTGCTCCCGCTGCGTGAGGGGCCGGGCCGGTAGCGATTGCCGCGCGGGATGTTTTTTTTCGAGCCCACGGAATAATCCGCCGCCCTGGCGCGTTTCATCTGTTCACCGATACCTGCAAAATGCGGGATGGGTGGAATTTGGACAACGATCGGCAAACCCAAGGGAAGGGAACAACAAATGCGACATCACGATAAGGCATCGGGTATCACCAGGCGTCAATTCGGGAAATATGCCACTGCCGCGGGAGTGGCCCTGGCAGCCTCTCCGGCCGCGCTGCGTGCAGCCCTGGCCGATGGCGCACCCGACTCCGCCCAGATCATTGCCGGCAAGGCCTCCGGCATGCTTGTGCACAACGCCAAGCTGGCGGTCATGGAAACGCCACTGACCATGCTGCGCGAACATGCCCATACGCCCAAGGAAATTCTCTACAACCGCTTTCACTTCCCGCATGAGGGCGATGCAGCCTGGTACGCCTCGACCGCCCCGGCGCCCGCCGACATGGTCAAGAACTGGACCATCCGGGTCGACGGCTTGGTGCAGCGTCCGCGCACTGTGACCATCGCCGATCTTCAGGCCCGTCCGCAGGAAAAGCGCGTGATGGTGCTGCAGTGCGCCGGTAACGGCCGCTCCTACTACGCCGCCAAGCAGAAGGTGGCCGGCGGCCAGTGGAAGAACGGCGGCATGGG
>CAZMSA010000297.1:0-2675 GCA_964568825.1 uncultured Rhizobiaceae bacterium
CACCTTGGAATCAAACTTGCCGCCGGAATGCAGCGTCGTCATGATCACTTCCAGCGCCGATTTGTCCTTGAATTTCGGATGCGGGTCGACCGGGATGCCGCGGCCGTTGTCGCTTACGGCGAGGGTGCCGTCGGCTGTGTAATCGACCTCAATGAAGGAGGCATGGCCGGCCAGCGCCTCGTCCATGGCGTTGTCGATCACTTCCGCGAACAGATGATGCAGCGCCTTTTCGTCAGTGCCGCCCACATACATGCCGGGCCGCCGCCGGACCGGCTCCAGACCCTCAAGCACCTCGATGTCGGCAGCGGTGTAGCCGTCTTCGGCCTTGTGCCCTTGCGGCTTCATCACCCGCGCCTTGGCGGCGTCCGGGGCCATTTCGGCTTCCAGCTTGTCGAAGAGATCACGGACCTTTGGCGTCGACTTCGTCAATTCGGACTCAAATCTCCTTACGGCGCCACGCAACGCTGGCACCTGGGCGAATCGATTCCGCCGCAGTATGCCATTGCCGCGCTGTCGCGGCGAGGCTGCGGCTTGGACTTCACCGGCAAACGCGTTACACTGTCAGCCCCTGGGAAGGTAACGGCGCCATGAAGGGAGAAGCGATGACGGGTCTGCGCAAGGCTATTGCCGGCACAGCACTTTTGATGGTGGCAGCGCTGCTGCCGATGGTCGTTCCTGCGGATGCGCGTGGCGGAGGCCGCCCTGACCCCGCCTTGTACCGCGGCCAAAGGATCATCGACGTCCACCGGATCTATCCGGGCGATGTGTCCTACAGTTTTGGCAACGCCCGCCTGACCGGGCCGGACAAGGGCCCCTACATCGAACGCTGCACGTGGAGCGCCAGCAATACGCTGTTTGGTGTGCCCCTGGGTCTGACCCAACGCTGCGTTCGCTATACCAACGAGAATACCAACTAGCGCCTTTTGCGGCCACGCCGGATCAACGCATTACCAGCAAAACACTGGCAATTCTCCCCGAAAAGTACCGTGGGCTCCGCCACTTGAAGTGCGCGAAGCCCGATTGCAGGGGGTTTAACCCTTATGCCGATTAGGCAATCGGCTGATATGCACCATCTCGGCGCCGTTCATCAGGGGCAGAAGATGATGAAAGTCACGACATAAAAGCCTCGACGGCGCATTGTGATCGGACTTTGAGTTCCGGTTCAGATTCTGGGTTGCCGGCCTTTATGCTTTGTCGGTAAAGGGGACTGAAAGGCCGGCCGAAAACTCGCCGGTGGCTTCATCGTCGGGACCTCCTTTCATAACGATAGCAAGTTTGCGTCCAATAACTCCCACGGTCAAATCACAATTTCCCCGCCCTTGAGTTGCCAAGAGCCACGACATGACCAATTCCTTGAGGCCCATGAACGTTATGGACGGGGACGACGTTCTCAGCGTCTATGCCGAAGGCATCGCGACCGGTCATGCGACATTTCAGGAGCATGTGCCGTCGTGGGCGCAATGGGACGCGAAACACCTCACCGATTGCCGTCTGGTTGCCGAAATAGACGGTGCCACCGTCGGGTTCGCGGCTCTGGCGGCGGTCTCGGCGCGTCCGGTTTATCGCGGGGTGGCCGAAGTCAGCATCTACGTCGCGGCCGCTGCGCGCGGTCACGGCATCGGCCGAAAACTGCTTGTCGCTCTCATCGAGCAATCTGAAGCATGCGGCTTGTGGACGTTGCAGGCCGGCATCTTTCCAGAAAACCTCGCCAGCCTGGCGCTACACCGGTCGTGCGGCTTTCGCGACGTCGGCCGCCGCCAGCGCCTGGGGTGCATGTCGCACGGGGCCATGGCCGGCCAGTGGCGCGATATCGTCCTGCTGGAGCGCCGCAGCGCCATCGCCGGAATCACCTGACCCGCCGCCTTCGGAACCGCGACAGGCGCCACTCTTTCGCATGGCGAATTTGCATGTTAGGTCAAGGCAAGAGAGGTTATCGGGCTGCCCATGGTCTATGTGCGCTACGGCGGGATGACCGTTTTTCTGTGTGCCGGGCTGGTCCTTCTGGCACTGGGGCATCACTGGTCGTGGTTGACGTTTGCAGCCGGGATATTTGCAACCACTATCGTCGATGAACTGGTCGGCAACAGCCGCAAGGTCTACGGCAAGGTCGTGACCGTGGTGCTCGACGGTTTTCTCTACCTTGCCCTGCCCTTAATTGCGGTCATGAGCGCGGTGTTTGCCACCTTCTTGAGCAATGCCGACCCGTTCGGCCTCGTGTGGCTGTTCCAGCATGCGCTCGGTATCGACCTCGCAGCCGTTCGCGCCAACCTGTCGACCTTCGATTTCATCGGCTGCTTTGCAACCCTCGGCCTGGTCTATGGCGCCGGCGGCATCAACGTGGCGCACGAACTGATCCATCGTTCCGGCAACCCTGTGGCGATCATCATGGGGCGCTGGCTTCTGGCGTTTTCCTTCGACACCACCTTCGCCATCGAACACGTGCACGGGCATCACCGCAATGTGGCGACCGATCTCGACCCGGCCACGGCGCGCCGCGGCGAATATGTCCTCAAGTTCTTCCTGCGCTCCACCAGCGGCCAGATCAGACGGGCCTTTGCCTTCGAGGCCAACCGGCTGAAGCGGCGCGGCAAGTCGTGGCTCAACCCGGAAAACCGTGCTCTGAGAGTCCGTTTGAAAATGTGTTCAATGGCTGATCCTTCGCAGCAGCAGGCTTC
>CAZMSA010000298.1:0-2665 GCA_964568825.1 uncultured Rhizobiaceae bacterium
ATACGTCGCGTGCCCTTGGTGATTTTGGTGACGTCGCCAGACGTCACCCATTCCGCGTTGCCGACAATCTCTTCTAACTCAGCTATCGCCTGTTCTGGTAACTGTGCGCCAAAAAGGAAGTAGCGCAGATACTCCAAGAAATGCGGATGCGTGTAAATTTCCTGTCCCTGTCTGCCATTCCGTTCGAATAGGCCCTTGCGCGAACCTTTCACCCGTCCGATTTGATATTCCGGCTCGGACCAGTAGCGCAGGCGGGCTTCCGGTATTGCCTCTCTATCCACCAGCGACTTCAAGAGGTGCAGCACTTGCGGCGCCTGCCGCACCAACCGCACATGGTCCAAGCGCAGTACGTCAAATTCGATGTCAGCCAAGAGCGCCAACTCCTCCTCCGTTAGCTCGATTGCGTAGCCCATCGTCCACCTTGCATGTTCGCTTTGTGTTCTTGCGCAAGCTATACCGGCCACGGGAGTCGGTCAACAAAAGCTGAACTATGCAATTACGGTGACAGTGCATTCAATTGCTAGGCATTCGTGTCAGCGTCCGGTGTCGCTGCCGGACGGAAATACAATCCGATGAAACCACTCAACTCCGTCCGGCTTAGGCTCTGGGACAGCGCCGTTTGATTCGGGCCATGGCGGCGCTATTGATTGCGGTGTAGGCTCGCGCCTCCCGCTGCCTGAAGGACCACCCCCCATGTCGATGATCACCGAACCCGCTGCCAGACGCCGTTCGCTCGAGGGGGGCAGGCGGCGCGATGGCGAGGGGCCGCGGGGGATCGCGCAACTGCCATGGAAGCAGCCGCGGCGCGCCTTCGCGCCGATGAAGCTGCTCGGCGACGATCAGCTCGAAACCATGCACCTGGCCTCGCTCGGCCTGCTGGAAGAAATCGGCATGGACGTGGTGCTGCCCGAGGCGCGCGACATCTATCAAAAGGCCGGCGCCATCGTCGACGGTGAGCGGGTGCGCCTCGGGCGCGAAATCATCGAGGCGGCGATCGGGTTGGCACCGGCGGAATTTACCTTCCACGCCCGCAACCCGGAACACTCGATCCGTATCGGCGGCGACTGGATCGCCTTTTCGCCGGTGGGCGGCCCGCCCAATTGTTCCGACATGGATCGAGGAAGGCGGCCGGGAACGCTCGCCGACAATCAGAACTTCATCCGCCTGTCGCAGTTCTTCAACTGCATCCATACCTCCGGCGGCGGTTCGACCGATGCGCTCGATGTGCATCCACGGGTGCGGCACCTGCATATCGGGCGCGCAAAGATCCGGCTGTCGGACAAGGTGCTGTTCACCTCATCGACAGGGCGTGAACGGCTGTTCGACGGCATCGAGATGGCGCGCATCGCCCGCGGCATCAGTCACGAGCAATTGCTGGCGGAACCCTCGGTCCACACCGTCGTCAATACCAACTCGCCGCTCAAGCTCGACGGGCCGATGGCCATGGGGATCATCGAGATGGCGCGCATGGGCCAGGTCACCTGCGTCACGCCGTTCACCCTGGCGGGTGCGATGGCGCCGGTGACGGTGGCGGGGGCGCTGGTGGAACAGAACGCCGAGGCGCTGGCAGGGCTTGTGCTCAGCCAGCTCTCAAGGCCCGGCGCGCCGTTCATCTATGGCGGCTTTACCTCCAACGTCGACATGAAGTCGGGGGCGCCGGCCTTCGGGACGCCGGAATACATGAAGGCGGCCATCATCGGCGGGCAGTTGGCGCGCCGCTATGGCCTGCCCTACCGCACCTCCAATACCTGCGCCGCCAACACCGTCGATGCCCAGGCGGCATATGAATCGGTGTTTTCGCTGTGGGGGGCGATCATGGGCGGCGGCAACCTCATCATCCATGCCGCCGGGTGGATGGAAGGCGGACTGGTCGGTTCGTTCGAAAAGTTCGCCCTCGACATCGACCTGTTGCAGATGATCGAGAAATTCGTCGAGCCGCTCGATGTGAGCGAGGATGCGCTGGGCCTCGATGCGATGCGCGAAGTGGGCCCGGGCGGGCACTTCTTTGGCTGCGCCCACACGCTTGCGCGCTACAGCGATGCCTTTTACGCTCCCCTCATCTCCGACTGGCGCAACTTTCAGCAATGGCAGGCCGCGGGCGCACCCGAGGCCTGGCAGAAGGCCAACGGCGTGTGGAAGGCAGCGCTTGGCGAATACGTCGAGCCCCCCATCGATGCGGCCATCGCGGCCGAACTGGACGCCTTCATCGAACGCCGCATCGCCGAGGGCGGCCAGCCAACGGATTTCTAAGTCCCGGCGCGATCAGTGATGGTCGTGCTCGCGATGAAAGCGCCGGTAGTGATGATGACCGCCGCCGTCAAACCCCTAGATCCCGAGACCGGCACTGGGATAGGCCGGATAGCCATAGGGATAGGCATAATAGGGGTAGCCGAAGCCCAGACTGAACCTCACAAGCGGGCCGCGATGATGCCGCCTGTGATGGCGATGGTGATCTCTGTCGTCGACCTTGATGATGCTGGCAGTGGCCGCAGCTTGGTTGCCGCGCTTCGGCAAGACCTCGCCCCGGGGCCGGTTCACCGCCACTCAAACCACTTTGCGCGGCTGGTTACCCCAACTCGTGAGGCGGCGGAGTTCATGCGATTCCATCGCTGCCATGCGCAGAAGCATATCGCGGGTGAATTCAACGCCTGCTTCATTATTTGAT
>CAZMSA010000299.1:0-2661 GCA_964568825.1 uncultured Rhizobiaceae bacterium
GGACCTGTCGGTCTCGCGCACCACCTTCGACTGGGGCATCCCGGTGCCGGATGCGCCCGGCCACATCATGTACGTATGGGTGGACGCCCTCACCAACTACCTCTCGGCCACCGGCTTTCCCGACCCTGAAGCCCCGCGCGCCCGTTATTGGCCGGCCGATCTGCATGTGATCGGCAAGGACATCGTGCGCTTTCACGCCGTCTACTGGCCGGCCTTCCTGATGTCGGCGGGGCTGCCGCTGCCGGGCCGCGTCTACGGCCACGGCTTCTTGTTCAACCGCGGCGAGAAAATGTCGAAGTCGGTGGGCAACGTCGTCGATCCGCAATCGATGATCGATCTCTACGGCGTCGACCAGATGCGCTTCTTCTTCCTGCGCGAGGTTCCCTTCGGCCAGGACGGCAATTACAGCCATGAGGCGATCGTTGCCCGTATCAACGCCGACCTCGCCAACGACCTCGGCAACCTCGCCCAGCGCTCGTTGTCGATGATCGCCAGGAACTGCGGCGGCAAGGTGCCCTCGCATGGTGCCTTTTCGCCCGAGGACGAAGCGATCATGGCGGCAACCGACGCCATCATCGCTGAAAACCGCCAGCATCATGACGTACAGGCCATCCACAAGGCGCTGGACGCCATCTGGAAGGTGGTGGCCGACGCCAATCGCTATTTCGCTTCGCAAGAACCGTGGGCGCTGAAAAAGACCAATCCCGAGCGCATGGGGACTGTCCTTTATGTGACGGCCGAGGTGTTGCGCGGCCTTGCCATCCTGGTGCAACCCTACGTGCCGTCGGCGGCGGCAAAATTCCTCGATTTTCTGGCGGTGCCCGATGAGGCGCGCAGCTTTGCCAGCCTCGGGGACGCCGGGCGGCTTGAGTCGGGAACGGCACTGCCGGCCCCGACTGCGGTCTTTCCGCGCTATGTGGAAGCGGAAGCGGGGCAGGGGACCGCCTGATGCCGCTTGCCATCGTCGACAGCCACTGCCACCTCGATTTCGAGCAGTTCGCCGGTCGCTTGAGCGAGGTCATCGCCCGCGCCCGCGATAACGGGGTGCTGCTGATGGTCACCATCTCCACCCGGGTCAGGCGGTTCGAGGCCTTGCGCGCCATCGTCGAGGCGCATGACGAGGTGTGGTGCACTATCGGCACCCATCCCCACAACGCCGCCGAAGAAGCCGACGTCGGCCTCGATGACCTCTTGCGCATCGCGGCCCATCCCAAGGTGGTGGGCATCGGCGAGGCCGGCCTCGACTACCGCTATGACCATAGCCCCCGCGACGTCCAGGCCGCCGTCTTCCGCACCCATATCGACGCAGCGCGCCAGACCGGACTGCCGCTGGTCATCCACAGCCGCGAGGCCGAAGAGGACACCGCAAATATCCTCGAGGAGGAAATGGGGAAGGGGGCCTTCACGCCCCTGCTCCACTGCTTTTCCTCCAAGCCGCAGCTGGCGGTGCGTGGCCTCGCCATTGGCGCCTATATATCGTTTTCGGGCATCCTCACATTCAAGAACGCCGCCGATGTGCATGAAACAGCACGGCTTTCGCCGCTGGATCGGGTGCTGGTCGAAACCGATGCGCCATATCTGGCGCCGGTGCCGTATCGCGGCAAGACCAATGAGCCGGCCTTCACCCGCTACACGCTGGAAGAACTGGCCCGCCTGAAGGGCTTATCGCCCGCAGAAGCTGCTCGCGCCACATCGGACAACTTCTTCAACCTCTTTCAGAAGGTGAAGCGGCCCCTAGGCTTCGGAGAAGCCGCGGCATGAGCCTTACTCTCACCATCCTCGGCTGCGGGTCGTCGGGCGGCGTGCCGCGCATCGGCAACCACTGGGGCGTTTGCGACCCGAAAGAGCCGAAAAACCGCCGCCGTCGCTGTTCGGTGATGCTGGAGCGGCGTTCCGGCAAGGCCGCGACCCGCGTCCTGATCGATGCCTCGCCGGACCTGCGCGAGCAGCTTCTGGACTACGGTACCGGCGAAATCGACGCCGTGCTGTTCACCCACGAGCACGCCGACCACACCCACGGCATCGACGAATTGCGCGTCGTGGCGCTCAACAAGCGCCAGCGGGTTCCCATCTGGGCCAACGATCGCACCGGCACCATGCTGCTGGGGCGTTTCGGCTATTGCTTTTATACGCCACCCGGCAGCGACTATCCGCCGATCCTCAGGATGCACCGGCTGATCGTCGGCGAAGCCGTGGAGGTCGGCGGTCATGGCGGCCCCATTTCCGCGCTGCCGTTCGAACTGGAGCACGGCAACATTCGGGCACTGGGCTTTCGCATCGGCGGACTGGCCTATACGCCCGACCTGAGCGGCATTCCCGAAGCCAGCCTTGAAAGCCTCGAAGGTCTCGATACCTGGATTGTCGATGCACTCCGACCGAAGCCGCACCCGAGCCATTTTTCGTTGCCCGAGACGCTTCAGTGGATCGAACGCCTGAAGCCGAAGCGCGCCATCCTCACCAATCTCCACATCGACATGGACTATGCCACGCTGGCTAGGACGTTGCCGCAAGGCGTCGAGATGGCCTACGACGGACTGCAGGTGGAGATCGCTCTCCACAGCGGCACGGCATCCGCCAAGGCGCACATCAACGGTTGAGGCTTGAGGCTTGAGAGCGTGTTTGAGAAGGGGATTCCCATCGGCGTGTTTGCGTGATTCATCG
>CAZMSA010000300.1:0-2626 GCA_964568825.1 uncultured Rhizobiaceae bacterium
AGTCGTCGGCGACAAGCGCATGGAGCAGATACTGGTTGACGGCGGCCAGTTCCATTGACAGGGCCGTTTGCAGGTTTTCAATGACCTTGGCGTTCGCGTTCATGCTATTTCTCCTGTGAAATTCGCCGGTGTGATGGCTTTGATGCAGAATACGGCTGCTCGACAAAACGTAACCGATTGGAAGACACTCTAGCGCAGCCGCCTTCTACCCAGATTGACCTCAGTCAATGAGCCGGGATGCAGCCGCTTCAGCGGCCGGACATATGTCGGTCGTCAAGCCAACCACAGCGCTCAAGCGGCAATTTCGTGGATGTGAACGTCGTGGGCCGAGTGTGCCTTTAGAATTTCGAGCGCCAGCTTTTCCTGCGCCGCATCACGCACATTGACCCGCAACAGCAACCCACCGCGCGCCAGCTGCTCCTTGAGCCGCTGCGCGTGGTGCTGGTGCATCTTGCGGCCGAGTACACCGCCAAGCGCCGCCCCCACCGCTCGCCGCCACCAGCATCGGCAGCACGCCGCCGATCCCGGCGAGTGTCAGGGCGCCGATCGAGGCGAGCCCGATGGGCAGGCCATATTCGGCTTCCAGTCGCGATATTCTGGTAAAGAAAGTCTCGCGCGGAGCGGCAGGATTATCTTCCATTTCGGCGACGCGCTGGTAGCGATGGCCCAGTTCGCTCTCCACGCTCACCTCGTCGGCCAGCAGGCTGAACGCGGCGCGATCGAAGCCACGGCTTTCGAGCGCCACCACGGCCTTCTCGAGTGTTTCGGCGTCGTCGAACAGGGCGGCAACCTCGCGGATGTCTTGAACCATTGTGCAGCACTCCTCATTGCAACAACATTCCGCATTTGGAACAATTCCCAAACCCCTGATGGACTTCATTTCATCAGGCTTTCACGTGCTGGGCGGCATGGACACACCGAATCCGCTCAAATGCTCTAGACGATATCGAACCCGGCCTCGACGGCGCGCCTGGCGGCATCGGCCTGCCAGCTCCGGATGGCGCGGATGTCGGCCTTGTCGAGGCGGCGGCTCTGCACCGGGTGAAATGTACCGGTGTTGGTCGACGGTCGGCTCATCAGCCCGAGCGGCGGCAGCCTGGTATCGAAGTTGGCAACAAAGTTGCCGCCCAACCACAATTCCACCCCGGCCAACGCGCCGTGGGCGTGGATCTGCTCGGTGACGAGACCATGAGCGCGGACATCGTCACCATCCGACAGCCGCGCATGGGGATAGACGCGCAATTCGAACTTTAAATTCGCTGTTATGCCGCGAGATTTCCCTGTTCGGTGCGATTTAATTCCCTGTTCTTAAAATTAAATGGTTTTGGCTTAAGCCTCAGAATTCACTGGAGAAAATCCGATCTGTACTGTCTATATAGCCACTTTTCACGCATTTTTCCCAGTAAATTCCCTGATATCAGGGAATTTCAGCAGAGACGAGTTCGGACTGGACTGCGTCCACCACCAATCCTTTCAAAGACTTAGCCATAGATTATATCCCGTTCGCTGCCTTGCGTCCCGCATGGCGTCCCGCAAACGCCCCCTTTGCGGCGGTCTGAAACTGTGGAGAATGATGGCCATAAGTGGCCTCGATCATCTGCACCGAGGTCGGCAGAAGTGCCGCCACATCCCACGCCGACATACCGGAATTGAGCGCCCAGGTGGCGCAGGTATGCCTAAGAACATGCGGCGTAACCTCGGACCCGAGCCCTGCGGTCCTGACCGTCTCGCCCCACGCGCGGCGCTCCTTGGCTATCTGGCTTCCCTTCCACGTCACCGCCCCCCACGATACCCTGTTCGCCATCGGCCCGGTGCCAACGGCCCAGGTGCGCCATGAGGCGATCCGGGATCCTCGCCGGGCTACGGCGCTTCCTTGTCTCGCGCTCGCCAAAGCCGCGGCGATGGATGACGGCCTTGTCGATATCGATCCAGCCGCCATCGGGCGACGGCAACCAGCGCAGGCTCAAGATGGCCGCGTGCCGGGTGCCGGTATAGAGCCCGATGAGGATGACGCGGCGGACATGAGAATGCCCCAGCCGGCGCGCGGCCTTGAGCAAGGCGGCGGCTTCGTCGCGTGTCAGCCAGCGTTGTCGCGTCGGCGACTTAAGGGGGAGCGGTGCCGACCCTATCGAGAGTCGGGCAGGCTTCGCGGCGTTGCTGGACCATATCGAAGGTAATGGTGTCCGCACCGTCATTGTCGAGGATGCCACGCGATTCGCCCGCGACCTGATAACCCAAGAGACGGGTGTTATTGCCCTACAGGCGCGCGGCGTCACGGTGCTGACGGCTTCTGGCGACGACCTGACCGCCAGCGATGATGCCTTCAAGGTTGCCATGCGCCAGATAGCGGGCGCTTTCGCTCAGCTTGAGAAGACTCGCCTGGTTGGCAAGCTGGCGGCTGCCCGCAAGCGCAAGCGTGAAACCACCGGCAAGTGTGAAGGCCGCAAGAGCCACGTCGAGAGGCGGCCTGGTGTTGTTGCCCTGGCGCGTCGGCTGCGGCGCAAAACGAAGGCCGGGCAGATGAGCCTCCGGGCGATATCTGCCGAGTTGGCTGAGCAGGGCCACGTCAACGAGCGTGGCAAGCCTTTTAATCCGGCCAGCGTCGCCGCCATGCTGGCCTGATAGG
>CAZMSA010000301.1:0-2618 GCA_964568825.1 uncultured Rhizobiaceae bacterium
CTTGAAAAAGCAAAAATTGCCATCATTGGCCTGGGCTATGTCGGGCTCCCCCTGGCAGTGGCGTTCTCCAGGCAGCGTGCAGTTGTCGGCTTTGATGTCCGCAGTGCGCGCATTGCCGAATTGCGCGCCGGGCGCGATGCGACCCTTGAGGTTGGCCCCGAGGAGCTTCAGGCGGCAAGGCATCTGAGCCTGAGCGATGATCCAGGCGAGCTTGCCGCCTGCAGCGTGTTCATCGTCACGGTACCCACGCCGATCGATGCGGCCAATCGACCTGATCTCGAGCCGCTCAAGAAGGCATCGCAAACGGTCGCCAGGGCATTGAAGGCTGGCGCCATTGTCATCTATGAATCAACCGTCTATCCCGGTTGCACCGAGGAGGTCTGTGTGCCCATCCTCGAGCGCGGGTCGGGACTTGCCTTCAATAAGGATTTCTTCGTGGGCTATAGCCCGGAGCGCATCAACCCGGGTGATGAGACGCATCGGCTCGCCGGCATCACCAAGGTAACCAGCGGGTCAACCCCTGAGGCCGCCGAGGCCATCGATAGGCTCTATGCCTCAATCATCGAAGCCGGAACCCACAAGGCCTCCAGCATCCGGGTGGCCGAAGCCGCCAAGGTTATCGAGAACACCCAGCGCGATCTCAACATTGCCCTGATGAACGAACTTTCGCTGATCTTCAATCGTCTGGGGATCGACACCCATGAAGTGCTCGAGGCGGCGGGAACCAAGTGGAATTTCCTGCCCTTTCGCCCCGGCCTGGTGGGCGGGCACTGCATCGGGGTTGATCCCTATTACCTCACCCACAAGGCCCAGGAGATCGGTTATCACCCGGAAGTCATCCTGGCAGGACGACGCATCAACGATGGCATGGGGGCCTTTGTCGCCGATCAGGTGATCAAACTCATGCTCAGGCGTAACGTCCCGGTGGCAGGCGCCCGCATCCTGGTCATGGGGCTGGCCTTCAAGGAGAACTGCCCGGACCTGAGGAACACCAAGGTGGTGGACGTCATCAAGGGGCTTGAGGACTATAGCGCTGTCGTTGATGTCTATGACCCCTGGGTGAATTCTGATGAGGCGGTGCATGAACTGGGCTTGTCGTGCCTCAGCCAGGCGCCGGCCGATGGGACCTATGATGGCATCATCGTGGCAGTCGGGCACAGCCAGTTCATCGAGATGGGGGTTGAAGGCGCGCGTCGCTTTGGCAAACCGGGTGCGGTGCTCTACGACGTGAAGGGCATTTTCCCGCGCTCAGACGTCGATGGGCGGCTGTAGATGAAGGTGCTGGTGACCGGCCATGCCGGCTTTATCGGGTTTCATGTGGCCAGGCGGCTGATGGAACGTGGCGATACCGTCGTCGGCTTTGACAACGTCAATGATTATTACGATCCCACGCTGAAGGAAGCGCGCCTGGGCATCCTTAAGGAAACGGCCGCCAGGACAGGGGCAGACTATTGCTTCGTGCGCGCCAATCTGGCTGACAAGGCGGCGGTCGATGCCTGTTTTGCCGGGCATGCCTTCAGCCGCGTCATTCATCTGGCGGCCCAGGCGGGCGTGCGCTACTCGCTGGAGAACCCGCTTGCCTATGTGGAGAGCAATATCGTTGGCTTCACCAACATCCTTGAGGCCTGCCGCCACGCCAGCGTGCCGCATCTGACCTATGCCAGCACCTCAAGCGTTTATGGTGCCAATACCAAGATGCCGTTTTCCGAGCACCATGGTGTCGATCATCCTCTCCAGTTCTATGCCGCCACCAAGCGGGCCAATGAACTGATGGCGCATGCCTACAGCCATCTTTACCGGCTGCCGACCACGGGGCTTCGCTTCTTTACGGTTTATGGGCCATGGGGCAGGCCCGATATGGCGTTGTTTCAATTCACCAAGTGCATTCTGGAGGGAACGCCGATCAAGGTGTTCAATCACGGCAATCACACGCGCGATTTCACCTATGTGGATGACATCGTTGAAGGGGTGATCAGGGTGAGCGACGACATCACAAAGCCCAATCCCGACTGGGACAGCAATGATCCTGATCCGGCAACCAGCGATGCACCATTCCGGATCTTCAATATCGGCAACAACGCCCCGGTAAAGCTTGGAGAATATATTGCGGCCATCGAGGAGGCGCTGGGCATGAGCGCCGAAAAGCAGCTGCTCCCATTGCAGCCAGGCGACGTGCCGGATACCTATGCCGATGTGTCTGAACTCACAAAGGCAGTGGGCTACAAGCCGGCGACTCCTGTGCGAGAGGGGGTGGCTGAATTCGTGGATTGGTATCGGCAGTATTACCGTGCGTGAAACTGCCCCGACATCCGATAACCTCCTCCATGGCCTGAAGAAGCCCTGCGGCCGTGTCCCGTCTGCGCGCCGACGGCAACTTTACGCTCGCTGCATTGAGCGGAGATGACAGTGCTTGGACCATTTCTGGCGGTCGGCTTTGTCGCGTGGATGGCCAGTGCCGCGACAGCGGCGCCGCATGAGGCTGGCGTGGACGCCTATTATCGTGGCGCGTTCACGATGGCCGCGAAATTGTCGCAACCTATTGTTGGGCAAAGGAATGCCAAAACCGAACGCTGGCCCGGTTGGCGGGATCAAATCGGCTCAGATATGGCCCATGACCC
>CAZMSA010000302.1:0-2617 GCA_964568825.1 uncultured Rhizobiaceae bacterium
GAGCACGAAGCCGCCCACATGCTGGGAGAGGTGGCGGGGAAAGCCGGTGATCTCGCCCGAGAGTTCGAGCACCTGACGCAGCAGCGGGTCGGCGGCATCGAGCCCAGCCTCGCGCAGGCGGGTTTGCGACATCTCCTCGCTCATGCGCCCCCACACGATGCCGGCCAGGGCTGAGGTGGTGTCCTCGGAAAGCCCCATTGCCTTGCCCACCTCGCGCACCGCGCTGCGCCCGCGGTAAGTGATGACGGTGGCGGCGAGTCCCGCCTTGTCGCGCCCGTAGCGGCGATAGATGTACTGGATCACCTCCTCGCGGCGCTCGTGCTCGAAGTCGACGTCGATGTCGGGAGGTTCCTTTCGTTCCTCCGACACGAAGCGCTCGAACAGAAGGTCGATCTCGGCCGGGTCGACGGCGGTGATGCCGATCATGTAGCACACCGCCGAATTGGCAGCCGAGCCGCGCCCCTGGCACAGGATCGGCTCAGGTTGCGCGCGGGCAAAGCGCACGATGTCGTGGACGGTGAGGAAATAGCGGGCATAGCCGAGCTTCTTGATGAGGACGAGCTCGCGGGCAATCGTTGACCGCACCTTGTCGGGGATGCCCCCCGGATAGCGCGCGGCTGCTCCCTTCCAGGCAAGGACGCCCAGATGGGTATCGGCATCGCGCCCCGCCGGCAGCGGTTCTTCGGGGTATTCATAGCGCAGTTCATCGAGGCTGAAACGGCAAGCATCCGCCACCTCCAGGGTGCGCTCGACGGCGTCCTCATGACCGGCGAACAGGCGCAACATTTCGGCCGGGGTCTTGAGGTGGCGCTCGGCATTGGCGGTGAGGCGGAAGCCGGCCTGGCGAAGTGTGCATTTCTCGCGGATGGCGGTGACGACATCCTGCAACGGTTTTCGGGCAGGGTGGTGGTAGAGCACGTCGTTGGTGGCGAGCAGCGGCGCGCCGTGGTGCCGGGCAAGTGCGGCGAGGCGGTTGAGGCGGGCGCGGTCGCCACGTCCGAAACGCCGCTGGGCGGTGAGATAAAAGGCGCCCTCGAAGCGGCGGCGCAATGTGCCGAGGCGGTCGGAAAAAGCCTCATCCGGCCAACCTTCGGGGGGAAGAAGCGCGAGGATCAGCCCGTGCTGGAATTCGGCCACATCATCGAGGCTGAGGATGCACCCGCCCTTTTCCGCCCGCCGCTGGCCGCGGGTCAAAAGCCGGGTGAGACGGCCATAGGCGGTGCGGTCGGTGGGCCAGGCGAGAAGGCTCGTGCCGTCATCGAGATCGAGGCGGGCGCCGACGACGAAGGTGAGCCCCACGTCCTTGGCGGCCACATGGGCGCGCACAATGCCGGCCAGCGAATTGCGGTCGGTGACGGCCAGCGCCTCGATCCCCAGGGTCTTGGCAGTCGCCGCCAGTTCCTCGGGATGCGAGGCGCCGCGCAAGAAGGAGAAATTGGAGGTGGCCTGCAGTTCGGCATATCCGTTCATGCAAACAGCCCGTGCACATACCAGCGCGGGGACGCCTCTGCCTCTTCGCCGTAGAGCCCGGCGCGAAAAAGCCAGTAGCGCCGGCCCTCGGCATCCTCGATCACGTAATAGTCACGCGGACGCGGGGGCGAAGCGCCGGGCGGGGTGGTCCACCATTCCGGCGAAATGCGCTCAGGGCCTTCGGCGCGCACCACGCGGCGCGCCAGCCGACGCCAGATGAAGCGCACCGGCGGGCCGTCGGGAACGGCGGCGATGACGCTTGCCTCCTCCGGGCGGTCGAACAGCACCAGCGGGCGGGCGGGGGCGGCCCCCGGCGGCCTCTCAGGCGGCGGCAGCGGGGATTGCGGGGTCTCACCGAAGCCCGGGGGCGCAAAGCGTTCGGCCCGTTCCGGCAGGTGGCTTTCGATGAGCCTGAAGCTTGCAAGCGCTGCTCCATCGGGGCGGTTGGCGATGCGGTCGGCAAGGGCGGCCAGCTCGATGCCGCCGGCCGGCGGGGCGCCGTCGAGATTTTCCTGGCGGTAGTCGAGGGGGGCGGGGTTGAGGGCTTCCAGGGTTGCCGCATCGACGCCGAAGCCGAGATCGACCTCGCTGAGGTGCGCCGCGATGAGGCGCACGATATGGCGGGGATCGTGCGAGGGCCGTGCAAGGCCCGCCTGCACCACGGCGCGCGAGGCATCGGTGCGGTAGAGTTTCAAGGCCACCCGCAAGGCGCCGTGGCCGGCATTGGCAAGGCGGGTGCAGAAGGTCTGGGCGAGCAGCGTCAGGATCGCCTCGATGCCCTCGTGAGTGATGATGGGGTCCATGACGCAGTGGCGCACCACCAGTGCCGGTTCGGGCATGAGGGGATCAAGCGGGCAATCGGCAAGGCCCAGGGCCTCATCGAGGCTTTTGAGCACCGATGTGCTTCTTTCGCGGCGAAAGCGCCGGGCAAGGCTCGAACGCGGCACCCGGCAGAGATCGCCGATGGTCTTGAGGCCGAGGCGGCCAAGCGTGTGGGAGGTCTCGGGGTCCAGCCCCAGCGCTTCGACCGGCAGGGGGTTCAAGCCATCGCGCTCGTTGCCGGGGGTGAGGATTATCTGGCGGGAAAACCGTGCCAGCGCCCGGGCGGCGGGCGGGGTGCCGGCGATGGCGGCGATGGCGGTGAAGT
>CAZMSA010000303.1:0-2589 GCA_964568825.1 uncultured Rhizobiaceae bacterium
CCGCGACCTCCGGCGTGACAGGCCGGCGCTCTAACCAACTGAGCTACACCCGCATCATGGGGCCCTCAAGGGGGCCCGTCAGTGGCGCTCACTTACGAGCTTCATCTGGCCGAGTCAAGCGCGGCATCCGGCGGGATTTCGCCAGCCGCGCCGCTGTCGGCAGCCGACCGCCAGTCGGGCAGGTAAAGCCTCGCCACGGCGGCCCGGTCGGCGGCGAAGCGGGCGGCAAGTTCGCGCTTCAAGGCCGCTTGCGCCGCACCTGCCTGGCCTTCGTCGGCGGCGATGGCGAGCGCCTCGACTGCCAGTGCACGGGCCCGGGGTGCCGAGATCGCCGGCAGCGGCATGCCGGCTCCAAGGACCTGTTGGGTCCAGCGGAACAAGCGCCGGCTGGTCACCGGCACGAAGACACGCCGCGCCGCAGCCTTGAGCGTTTCGGCGATATCGCTTTCACAGTCGGCGCCGGCTTCGGCGAGCCGCAGACGCTCCTTGAGGTCCACCGCCTTCAGCTTCGGCAGCACGATGCCGCGGCGATGCAGCATCTGCATGAGGGCGATGAAGCGGGTATCCGGCGATACGTTTCCGACCGGCAGTTGCAGAGGCCCCGGCAGTCGGACGCCCGCCAACTCCAGGATGTGCCGCAGCAGCCTCTCACCGCCATCGACTTTGAGGCCATCGTATGAAAACACATGCAGCCGCTCGCGTCCCAGCGCGGCGGCCACGCTGTCGAGCAGCCGGCAATAGTTCACCGATGCAAGATCGATGTGGGCCGTGAAGCCGGCAAAGTCGCGCGGCTCGCCACGCCCGGCCGAAAAACGATGGATCGATTCGAGCCAGTCGGCGTGATGGCGCAGCACCGCGACGGCGTGGGCATCGTGGTTGCGGGCCAGCAGCGCCAGCATGGCCGCGAAACGCCCGGCACACGAAAACGCTGAACTGTTGTCGCCGATCATCAGGCCCGGCATGTTCTCGTCGGAATAGATCACCGCATCGATGTCGGTCGCGATCGACTGCAGATACCGTTCGATCTGAAGGTGATTGGCCCGCGGACCGCCGGCACCGACATGCGTGCCCTTTATGAGGACGACGGGTCGGAATTCCTCCGCCTTGGCGGTGCGCTGGTCGAGAGCCAGCACACGGCGCTGGCGCAAGAGCCGGTGCTGCGCGTTGAGAAACCGCTGGAGGGCGCTGGATGCCGAACGGTGCAGCCCGAAATGCAGGATCAATCTCACCGCTTGAGCCCCTGGCTGCGGCTGACAGATGCATGCTGGTGGGCGGTGAGAGGCTCGAACTCCCGACATCCACGGTGTAAACGTGGCGCTCTACCAACTGAGCTAACCGCCCCTTTGTTCGCGGGCATCAATAGAGCCGGGACGCGTTGCTGGCAAGCGTCCTGCCTTGTGCACAAAAAGAAGTGCCCCGCGCCCTTACTGAGGGGAAGCGCGGGGCGATGTCGATCCGGCTATCGGCCCGGTTGGATCAGCGGGCCTTCAGCGCGGATGCCGGGTCAGTTGTTGACCGCTTGCTTGAGCACTTTGCCGGCCTTGAATTTGGCGTTCTTGGAGGCCGGGATCTGGATGGCGCGTCCGGAGCGCGGATCGCGGCCTTCGCTGGCGGCCCGCTGGCTCACCGTGAAGGTGCCGAAACCGACAAGGCGGACATCGTCGCCTTGCTGCAGCGCCTTGGTGATGTTGGCAAGGGTGGCTTCCACCGCCTCGCCCGCATCGCCCTTGGTCAACTTGGCATCGGCCGCGACCTGGGCAATCAATTCCATCTTGTTCATGTCGAACCTCTTTGGTGGTTGGCTAAACTCGAGCTTGACTCAACGACGCTACAGAGCCGTCGTTGACAGAAAACAGGAAAATTCCGCCAAAATTGCAAGTGTGGTAATGGTTAATGAAAATTATCCACTATTCGCCAAGCACTTAGGCGGCGGCACCGAACGCAGCCGATCGCCCGGCGGCGCCGAATTGGACATTTTTGCAGGTTTGGGAAATTCGTGATTCGGCGCAGAATTCCGCCGCCTGCACACCACCCCAAATGCAAAAGGCAGTCCCGGGGGACTGCCTTTCGCGTTCATTGTAGCGTCCGGTTCAGTGGGCGGTGATGGCAGGCCCCGTCCCCTGGGCTGCCGCGGCGGCACGTGCGGCCTCTTCGGCCTCCTCGTCCCACTGGATCGGCTCGGGCTTCCTGACGAGGGCCACCTCGACCACCTGCTCCATGCGCGACACCGGGATGATTTCCATGCCGGACTTCACGTTGTCGGGGATCTCGGCAAGGTCCTTCACGTTGTCCTCGGGGATCATCACCTTCTTGATGCCGCCCCGCAGGGCTGCAAGGAGTTTCTCCTTAAGGCCACCGATGGGCAGCACCCGGCCGCGCAGGGTGATCTCGCCGGTCATGGCCACGTCCTTCCTCACCGGGATGCCGTTGAGGACGGAGACGATGGCGGTCACCATGGCGATGCCGGCCGACGGACCGTCCTTGGGTGTCGCACCTTCGGGCACGTGCACGTGGATGTCGCGCTTTTCGAACAGCGGCGGCTTGATGCCGAATTCGGCGGCGCGCGAGCGCACATAGGACGAAGCCGCC
>CAZMSA010000304.1:0-2580 GCA_964568825.1 uncultured Rhizobiaceae bacterium
CAACCAGTATATGGGCATGGTGAGGCAGTGGCAGCAATTGCTGCACGGCAACCGCCTGTCGGAGAGCTACACGGAATCGCAGCCCGATTTCGTCAAGCTGGGCGAGGCCTATGGCTGCGTCGGCATACGCTGCGACAAGCCGGCCGATCTCGATTCCGCCATCACCGAGATGATCAACGTCGAGGCACCGGTGCTGTTCGACTGCCGGGTGGCCAATCTCGCCAACTGCTTCCCGATGATCCCCTCTGGCAAGGCCCACAATGAAATGCTGCTGGGTGAGGACGTCGGCGACGAAGAGGTCGAGAACGCCGTCGGCGCGGCCGGCAAGGTTCTGGTGTGAAAGGAAAGAGATCGAAATGAACGCACAGCCCGCATCGGCCTATTTCCTCGAAACCACCAAATCGCCGGTGGAAAGCCACACGCTGTCGATCGTGGTGGACAACGAACCGGGCGTCCTTGCCCGCGTCATCGGCCTGTTTTCGGGGCGCGGCTACAATATCGAAAGCCTTACCGTGTCGGAGACCGAGCACCAGGCGCACGTATCGCGCATCACCATCGTGACCTCGGGTACCGCCATGGTGCTGGAACAGATCCACGCCCAGCTCGCACGCCTGGTGCCGGTGCATTCGGTCGCCGACCTCACCGTCATCGGCAATGCCATCGAGCGCGAACTGGCGCTGGTCAAGGTGGCTGGCGAAGGCGAGCACCGGGTGGAGGCCTTGCGGCTGGCCGATGCTTTTCGCGCCCGGGTGGTGGATGCCACCAACAACTCCTTCGTCTTCGAATTGACCGGCAAGACCCGCAAGGTCGACCAGTTCATCGCCCTGATGCAGCCGCTCGGGCTCATCGAGGTGGTGCGCACCGGCATCGCCGCCATCTCGCGCGGGCCGGAAGCGGTCAAGGTGTGAAGTGAGTAACATCTTTCCATGACCTGCAAGCTCTCGGTCAACGTCAATGCCATCGCCCAGTTGCGCAATCGCCGCAACCTGCCGTGGCCATCGGTCGTCGACCTGTCGCGCATCGCCCTCGAGGCCGGGGCCTATGGCATCACCGTGCATCCGCGGCCCGATGAACGCCATATCCGCCGCTCCGATGTGCCGGAACTGGCCCACATGATCCGCGGCGAATTCACTGGCAAGGAATTCAACATCGAGGGCAATCCGGATGCCCGTTTCTGCGAGATTGTCGAGGCGGTGATGCCCGACCAGGTGACGCTGGTCCCCGACGACATCCGCCAGTCGACGTCCGATCACGGCTGGACCATCGAGGCGCACCGATCGTTCCTCACCGACATCATCGCCCGGCTGAAGCAAGCGGGCATGCGGGTGTCGATCTTCATCGATCCCGATCCGGCGGCCCCGCAGCAGGCGGCCGAGGTGGGCGCCGACCGGGTGGAAATCTACACCGGACCCTATGGCGGCTCCTTCGATGCGGCCGAGACGGCGCGCGAACTGAAAAGGCTCATCGCCACCGGCAATGCTGCAAAGGCGGCCGGCATCGGCCTCAATGCCGGCCATGACCTCACCGTCGCCAACCTGCCGGCGGTGGTGGCCGGGTTGCCGCACTTGCAGGAGGTTTCCATCGGTCACGCGCTCACCGCCGAGGCGCTGGAATACGGCATGGCCGAGGCGGTACGGCGGTTCCGGGCGGCCTGCGGCGATCCGGTCGCCTGACGGGTTCGCGTGCGTTGAAACGCCCGTGGCGAGGCCTTGTGTTTCAGGCGTTCCCCGCTATTGTGCGCGGCGAAAATTTCAACAAGTGCGGCCTTGGGGGGCAGGGCCGCCGATACACCCAACAGCGAGGATGAAACCATGCGCGTTTATTATGATCGCGACGCCGATGTGAACCTGATCAAGGGCAAGAAGGTGCTGATCGTCGGCTATGGCAGCCAGGGGCGGGCGCATGCGCTCAACCTCAAGGATTCCGGCGTCAAGGAGATCGCCACGGCGCTCAGGCCCGGTTCGGCGACGGCCAAGAAGGCCGAGGCCGACGGCCTCAAGGTGATGACGGTGGCCGAGGGTGCCAAGTGGGCCGACCTCATGATGATGGCCACCCCCGATGAACTGCAGGCCGACATCTGGAAGGACGACATCGCCCCCAACATCAAGGACGGCGCAGCGATTGCCTTTGCCCACGGCCTCAACGTCCACTTCAAGCTGATCGAGGCGCCGGCCAACATCGACGTCATCATGATCGCCCCCAAGGGCCCCGGCCACACGGTGCGCAGCGAATTTTCCCGCGGCGGCGGGGTGCCGTGCCTCATCGCCATCGACCAGGACGCCTCGGGCAATGCCCACGACCTGGCGCTTTCCTATGCCTGCGGCATCGGCGGCGGCCGCTCGGGCGTCATCGAGACCTCCTTCAAGGAGGAATGCGAAACCGACCTGTTCGGCGAGCAGGTGGTGCTGTGCGGCGGGCTGGTCGAACTCATCCGCGGCGGCTTCGAGACGCTGGTGGAGGCCGGCTACGCGCCGGAAATGGCCTATTTCGAATGCCTGCACGAGGTGAAGCTCATCGTCGACCTGATCTACGAGGGCGGCATCGCCAACATGAACTACTCGATCTCCAACACCGCCGAGT
>CAZMSA010000305.1:0-2575 GCA_964568825.1 uncultured Rhizobiaceae bacterium
CCAGCGCACGGTGAGCCCCTTGTCTTCGGCAACCAGCAGCCACGGCGCCACATTGCCGTCATGGTCCATGCGCGTCAGCACGATCTCGTCGCCGGCCCTGAAGTCCTTCGCCAGGCAGCGCGAGAAGTGAAGCGTCAGCGTCGTCATGTTGTGGCCGAACACGATCTCGCTGGCCGATCGGGCGTTGTAGAAATCCGCCGCTGCCTGGTGCGCCTCGTCCACCAGTTCACCGGCCAGCTTCGAGGTGGTGAAATAACCATCGAGATTGGCGTTGGTGCGGGTCAGCGCATCGGTCATGCGGGCGATGACCTCGTGCGGCACCTGGGTGCCGGCCGGGTTGTCGAGATAAATGCGGGGGCCACCGGCATCGCTCAAGGCCAGGGCGGGAAAGCGGGCACGAATATCGTCGATGGGAAAGGGGGCGGTCACGGGGGTTATCGATCCTCAGACGGGACACTTCATGGTAGGGTTGCAAGCCTTAGCCCCGGCGGTCGGTAGCTGTCCAGCCGCCGCGTCGCGACAGTGGACATCCGCAACGGTCCACGCGATAGTTATCGCTGCGTCAGGCTTTTTGTTTTGCGGAGTTTGAATTCATGACTGGCACATCGACGCTGGAAACGCTGCTCAAGCGCGATCGTCTGGTGGTCGTCGTGGGGCTGGCGCTGGTCGTCGTCGTCGCGTCGATCTACACCGTCTTCGGCATCGGCATGCAGATGTCGGCGCTGAGCATGACGCGGATGGCCATCGAGATGCCCGGCATGGCCATGACGCCTGCCGTCTGGTCGCTCGGCTATGCGGTTCTCGTCTTTTTTATGTGGTGGGTGATGATGATCGCCATGATGGTCCCTTCGGCGGCGCCCATGGTACTGCTGCACGCCGCCATCGCCCGCAAGCGGGCAGCCTCGTCGCGGCCGCTTGCCGCCACCTTGTTTTTCGTTGCGGGCTATCTGGCGGCATGGGGCGGCTTCAGCCTTGTTGCCACGGGCCTGCAATGGGGGCTGGAGCGCATCGGCGTGGTCACCGGCATGATGCAGGTCGCCAGCCCGGCGGTCGCCGGTATCGTTTTGATCGTTGCCGGCGCCTACCAGTTCACGCCGCTGAAGATGGCCTGCCTCAGGCACTGCCAGAGCCCGATCACCTTCATTGCCCACCACTGGCGCCCCGGGCTTGCCGAGGCCTGGCGCATGGGCCTCGATCATGGCGCCTTCTGCCTCGGGTGCTGCTGGTTCCTGATGGCACTGCTGTTCGTCGGCGGCATCATGAACCTTTTATGGATCGCCGGCATCGCCCTTTATGTCGGCATCGAGAAATTCGCCGCCGGTCGCCGCTGGGTGACCACGGCGACGGGGCTTGCGCTGGTGCTGGCGGGGACCGGCGTGCTGGCAAGGCCGCTCCTTGGCCTTTGAAAAGCGGGGGGACGCGACCATGGCAACGATCGACTGGTATGTGGAAGGCATCGATTTCGGCAACTGCAACTGCGACTGGTGCTGTCCGTGCCAGTTCGAATGCCTGCCGAGCGAGGGCGATTGCCGCGGTTTCGAGGCCCTGGAGATCACCACCGGCCACTTCGGCAAAGTGAACCTTTCCGGCTTGCGGACCGCCATCTTGTACGCCTGGCCCGGCCCCATCTACGAGGGCGGCGGCGAGATGCAGGTGATCATCGACGAGCGTGCCGATGCCCGCCAGCGCACGGCGCTCGAGACCATCCTCAAAGGCGGCGAAACCAATGAGGCTGCGACCCACTGGTGGGTGTTCCACGCCATGTCGAAGACCGTGCACGAGACGCTCTTCAAGCCCATCGCGTTCGAATGCGACATCGAGCATCGCACCGCCCGGGTGCACATTCCGGGGGTACTGGAGTCCACCGGCGAACCCATCAGGAGCCCGGCCACCGGGGCCCTGCACCGGGTGCGCATCGACATTCCGCACGGCATCGAGTTCGAGACCGCCGAGGTCGGCAGCGCCTCGACCACCGCGACAGGCAAGATCGGGCTGGATATCAAGAACCGCTACGGCCAGTTCCATATCCTGCGCCATTCCCCCAGCGGCGTGGTGCACTGAGCGCGGCCCGCGTCACCCCGGCGTCGTAATCCGCTCCGTTGAGGTCGCTCCGGTGCGGCAATATTCCCCCTTTGGGCCTATAGGGTTGGCGGCAATGCGCGTCTTTCGCATTTGATCAGGAGTACCCTTGCCATGGCCGAAGAAGAACTCGATCTGCGCTCCCTCGACGATGAGGAACTGGTGCAGCAGATGCACGACGATCTCTACGACGGGCTCAAGGAAGAAATCGAGGAAGGCGTCCACATCCTGCTGGAGCGCGGCTGGACCCCCTACAAGCTGCTCACCGAGGCTCTGGTGGAAGGCATGCGCATCGTCGGCATCGATTTTCGCGACGGCATCCTGTTCGTGCCCGAGGTGCTGCTGGCCGCCAACGCCATGAAGGCCGGGATGTTCATTCTGCGTCCGCTCCTGGTCGAGACCGGCGCCCCGCGCGTCGGCAAGATGGTCATCGGCACGGTCAAGGGCGACATCCACGACATCGGCAAGAACCTCGTCGCCATGATGATGGAAGGCG
>CAZMSA010000306.1:0-2574 GCA_964568825.1 uncultured Rhizobiaceae bacterium
CTTCGGGCCGTCAGGCCGCGGGGCCGAAAAGCCATGCCGCCTGCTCCCCTCCCCCTATCCCACGAACACCGTCACCCCGCTGCCCGGCCGCCGCAGCACCAGGGTGCTCCAGTGATCGAGGCGGATGCGAAACGCCGGCGCCAGACCATGGGCCCGATAGGCCACGAGGACCTGGCGTTCCTGGTTGCGCGTGAGGCCGGCCAGAATCACATGACCATGGGGGGCGGTGGCTGCGGCAATGGCGGGGGCAAGCGCCACCAGGGGCCGGGCGAGGATGTTGGCGAAGATCAGGTCGTAGGGCGCATGCCTTTGAATGAGCGGCGCGGAGAGGCCACTGGCAGTAACGGTCCTGAGCAGTGCCGAGGCGCCGTTGCGCCGCGCATTGTCGGTGGCGACCCGCACCGCCTCGGGATCGATGTCGCTGGCGATGGTGCGAACCTTGAGTGCCTTTGCGGCGGCGATGGCGAGGACCCCGGTGCCGCAGCCGACATCGAGGACGCGGCGCGGCCTTGCCCGTTTCAACAGCGCATCGAGCGCCAGGAGGCAGCCTCTGGTCGAGCCATGATGACCGGTGCCGAAGGCAGTGCCGGCATCCACCTCGAAGGCGATGCCGCCGGCCGGGCGGCGGTGGCGGTCGTGGGCGCCATGCAGGAAGAAGCGTCCGGCCTCGACGGGGCCGAGGCCCTCAAGCGAGCGGCGCACCCAGTCGATGTCGGCGAGCGCGGTGATCTCGACATCGCCGGGCGAGAAGCCGCCGCGGGCCAGTGCATCGACCAGCATCGCTTCATCGGGCTCGGTCTCGTACCAGCTTTCAGCGATCCACAGGTCGCGCGCCTCGTCGACCTCGAGCGTCCCGGTGGCGGCGGCCTCGGGGTAAAGGGTCGCCTGCAGGTGGTCGGCGAGGCGGTCGGCGGCGGCTCTTTCGAGCGGTCGCGAGGTGAGATGGAACATGGGCTTTCGGTTTTCTGTGGGTGCGATGCAGCCGTTTAGACCAGCCTTGCTTTGCGGGCAATGGTACCAATCGCCTGGGGCAATGGTGCATGGCGCCAACCGATGTTATCAAGTCGCCCCCATGTCCACGCCTCCCGAACAGACCAGCGTCAACAGCGCCGTCCAGCCTACCGCCTTCTGGCTCATTCCGCTGGTGGTGGCTTCGGCGCTGTTCATGGAGAACATGGACGCCTCGGTGATCGCCACCTCGCTGCCGGCAATCGCCGCCGACCTGCATGTCGATCCGGTCATCCTCAAGCTCGCCTTCACCGCCTATCTGGTGTCGCTGGCGATCTTCATTCCGGTGAGCGGATGGTGCGCCGACCGCTTCGGGGCGCGGCGGGTGTTCCAGGTGGCGATCGGTGTCTTCGTCATCGCCTCGATCGGTTGCGCCTCGGCGACCAGTCTCGCCGGTCTGGTCGGGGCCAGGGCGTTGCAAGGGGTGGGCGGGGCGATGATGGTGCCGGTGGGCCGGGTCATCGTGCTCAGAGCGGTGCCCAAGGCAAGGCTGGTGCAGGCGCTCGCCTGGTTGACGGTGCCGGCGCTGGTCGGACCGGTGGTGGGGCCGCCGCTGGGCGGGTTCATCACCACCTACTTCCACTGGCGCTACATCTTCTGGATCAATGTGCCGGTCGGCATTTTGGGCATTGCGCTGGCCGCCGCTTTCATGCCGAGCGGTATCAGGCGGAATCCGGGGCCCCTCGACTGGCGCGGCTTCCTCTTGGCCGGTGTCGGCGTTGCCAGCCTCATCTTCGGCTTCACCGTCGCGGGCCGCGATTTCCTGCCCGGACACATGGCGACAATGCTGATGGTCGGCGGCAGCGGGCTGATCGCTCTCTATGTCATGCATTCGCTGCGCGCCGCCAATCCGCTCATTGACCTCAGGCTGCTTGCCATACCGACCTTCTTCACCAGCGTGGCGGGCGGCTTCTTGTTCCGCGTCGGCATCGGCGCCATTCCGTTCCTTCTGCCCTTGATGCTGCAATTGAGCTTCGGCCTCTCGCCGTTCGCTTCGGGTTCCATCACCTTCGTGGCAGCGGCAGGGGCGCTGATCATGAAGTTCACCGCCGGGCCGATCCTGCGCCGCTTCGGCTTCCGCGTGGTGCTGGTGGCCAATGCCGTCATCTCCACCGTGTTCATGGTTTTCAACGGCTTGTTCACGGCGCAAACGGCGCACTGGATCATCCTTGCCGTGCTGCTTACCGGCGGCTTTTTCCGTTCCCTGCAGTTCACCGCGCTCAACGCCATCGCCTATGCCGACCTGGACGATGCCGATGTCGGGCAGGCAACCGCGCTGGTCACCGTCACCCGCCAGCTTGCCGTCGCGGTCGGGGTGGCGCTGGCGGCTTTCATCCTCGAGGCGATGCGCGGCTTCAGGGGCGAACAGACGTTGGTGCAGCAGGATTTCGCCGTTGCCTTTTTCGGCCTTGCCGCGCTGACGCTGGTGTGCGCGTTCCTGCATTTACCGCTCAAGCGCGATGCCGGCGCGGAAGTTTCGGGGCACAAGGCCTAGATCAGCATGCAATTGGGTGGAATCACCCAATTGCATAAAAGCTGATTGATTCCAATATGTTGAGCATGATG
>CAZMSA010000307.1:0-2574 GCA_964568825.1 uncultured Rhizobiaceae bacterium
GGGCATCGAGCCGATGTAGGTGCGCCGGTGGCCGCGGATCTCCGCCTCGTCACGCACCCCGCCCAGCGACATGCGCACGAATTCGCGCCCCGTCGCCTTGGCGATGGACTTGCCCAGTGAGGTCTTGCCGACGCCGGGCGGGCCGACGAGGCACAGGATGGGACCTTTGAGCTTGTTGGTGCGGGTCTGGACCGCCAAGTACTCGACAATGCGCTCCTTCACCTTGTCGAGGCCGTAGTGATCGGCATCCAGCACCTTCTGGGCATAGGCCAAGTCGGACTTGATGCGTGAACGCGAGCCCCAGGGAATCCCCAGGAGCCAGTCAAGGTAGTTGCGCACCACGGTGGCTTCAGCCGACATGGGGCTCATCTGGCGCAGCTTCTTGACTTCGGCCTCGGCCTTTTCGCGGGCCTCCTTGGTGAGCTTGGTCTTGGCGATGCGGGCTTCGATCTCGCCGATCTCGTCGCGCTCTTCGCCGTCGCCGAGTTCCTTCTGGATGGCCTTCATCTGTTCATTGAGATAGTACTCGCGCTGGCTCTTCTCCATCTGGCGCTTGACCCGCGAGCGGATGCGCTTTTCCACCTGCAGGACCGAGATCTCGCCTTCCATGAAGCCATAGACCCGCTCCAGCCGCTCGTTCACCGAGGCGATCTCCAAAAGGGCCTGCTTGTCCGCCAGCTTCACCGCCAGGTGGGCGGCAACGGTATCGGCAAGCTTGGCCGGTTCGGTGATCTGGCCGATCGAGGCGACCGCTTCCTGCGGCACCTTCTTGTTGAGCTTGACGTAGCTCTCGAACTGCTGGACCACCGTGCGCATCAACGCCTCGATCTCGGCGTCCTCGCTGGTGACGCCCTCGAGCGCTGTGGCCTTGGCTTCGAAATAGTCGGGCTTGTCGGTGAAGCCGACAATGCGGGCGCGTTCGTTGCCTTCAACCAGCACCTTGACGGTGCCGTCGGGCAGTTTCAGAAGCTGCAGGACCGAGGCGATGGTGCCGACCTCGTACATGCCCTCAGGCGCCGGATCATCATCGGCGGCCTCGCGCTGGGCCACCAGGAGAATGCGCTTGTCCTCGCGCATCACCTCTTCCAGCGCCTTGATGGACTTTTCGCGGCCCACGAACAACGGCACGATCATATGGGGGAAGACCACGATGTCGCGCAACGGCAAGACGGGAAAAGTCTCGACGGCGGCACCGTCACCCTGTGTCGGGTTTTCGCTCATTGTGTTTCAGTTCCTTTCACGATGCGGCCACAAGCGGCACCACGTCATTCCGACGACCCCGCATGCAGCCACCGCCGTATCTTGCCCATCTGAAGTCTAGACCGATTCGGCCAGCTTGCGCCTTGAAGTACCTCCTGCGGCCCACCTGAAAGGCACCCACGGGAGGATATTCACAACTCTAGCCAAAATGGCGGCAGGCGACGTCGAATTCAAGATGTGCCGCGGGATATGGAAAACGTCAGGCCTGCGGCCGCGCGCACCATTCTTGTCGGGTGGCCGCGTTTGGCGCGCCCCTTCCCTTCGGGCAGCTACACAGCAGACATCCCGGCTGATTCACGCCGATGTCGGCACTTTGGACTTGGTGGGCTTTTCATCGCGGTCGGCGTAGATCAGCAATGGTTTGGCCTCGCCTTCCACCACTTCGCGCGAAATCACCGCCTCCTCAACCCCGTCGAGGCCCGGCAGGTCGTACATGGTCTCGAGCAGGATGCCCTCCATGATCGAGCGCAGGCCACGGGCGCCGGTCTTGCGCTCGATGGCCTTCTTGGCGATGGCCTTGAGCGCTTCTTCCGGCAGGTTGAGCCTCACGTCTTCCATCTCGAACAACCGCTGGTACTGCTTGACCAGGGCGTTCTTGGGCTGGGTGAGTATCTGGATCAGGGCGTCTTCGTCGAGATCTTCCAAAGTGGCGATCACCGGCAGGCGACCGACAAATTCGGGAATGAGGCCGAATTTCAACAGATCCTCCGGCTCCAGGTGCTTGAGAACCTCGCCGGTGCGCCGGTCGTCGACCGACTTCACATCGGCGCCGAAACCGATGCCGGATCCCTTGCCGCGGCTGGAGATGATCTTTTCCAGGCCGGAAAAGGCACCGCCGCAGATGAACAGGATGTTGGTGGTATCGACCTGCAGGAATTCCTGCTGCGGGTGCTTGCGACCGCCCTGGGGCGGCACCGAGGCGACGGTACCCTCCATGATCTTCAAGAGCGCCTGCTGGACGCCCTCGCCCGACACGTCGCGGGTGATGGAGGGGTTGTCGGACTTGCGCGAAATCTTGTCGACCTCGTCGATATAGACGATGCCGCGCTGGGCGCGCTCGACATTGTAGTCGGCCGACTGCAGCAGCTTGAGGATGATGTTCTCCACGTCCTCGCCGACATAGCCGGCTTCGGTGAGCGTGGTGGCGTCCGCCATCGTGAACGGCACGTCGAGAATGCGCGCCAGCGTCTGCGCCAGCAGCGTCTTGCCCGAGCCGGTCGGCCCGATCAGCAGGATATTCGATTTGGCGAGCTCGACGTCGTTATGCTTGGTCTGGTGGTTGAGCCGCTTGTAGTGATTGTGGACGGCGACCGA
>CAZMSA010000308.1:0-2549 GCA_964568825.1 uncultured Rhizobiaceae bacterium
CGATGAATCACGCAAACACGCCGATGGGAATCCCCTTCTCAAACACGCTCTAAGATGAAACCCTGGTCCCGCGGCTGGCCGGTGTCAGTATTGCCAACTCGCCCGCAGCGAAGGGACAACACGCCGCCAGCATTTCGGTTTCTGGCCGCTTCGCACGCTTCGTCTCCTTCATTCGCGGCACGATCGTCCCTCCTGTTCCACAGACTTCGCCGTGAAGGACAAGATCGCAACCACCAGGCCGAAAACAACTGTGCAATCAACGGACGCTTACCTTGGCTTCGCTGTTCGCTTGCAATATTTCCCTGATCGGCCAACGATTTTCCCTGTTCGATTGCACAGGGAATTTTTCAAAAATACGACGCAATATCAATTGGTTGTGGGCGTTTAATTTGTTCAATGATCGGCAAATTTACGATTTTTCCCTGTATTTTCCCGTGTATCAGGGAATTCTGAGTGGAGACAAGTTCGCTCAAGACTGCGTCCACCGCCAGTTAACATATTGATATAATCCGTAAATTTGTATTTTCTAACAGGGCGCGACCTTCTCATCCTGCACCCCCGGTTTGGTGCCGATGGCAAATTCAGTCCTCGGTTTCGTCGGTAATAATGTCAGGTTCATAGCGTGCCAGGCGGTTCTTGAGGGCCTCGATCTCGGCTGTCAGTTGCATCGCCAGCGCTACACCGGCCGCATTGAGGCCGAGGTCGTGTTCAAGCCGCTTCGCCCGCCGGACCCGAACGATGCTGAGGCGCGAAAAGCGCCAATGAATGCTCTGCGAGCCGTGCGGATCGACGACGCCTTCGTTGACATAGGCGGTGATCTCTTCGTGCGATACGCCGCAAGCGCTGCAGATGTCTTCAAGCGTCAGTTCGGGGGCATCGCTCACCAGGTCGACGGAAGGGCTCAAGGGGGTTTTGTCCGGCATGCTATCGTCTCCGGGGTTGAAATCACACACCAAGCCTGGCGCGCGGATTGAAGGCCAGTTCATCCGCCATCCGGCGATAGAGGTCTTTTGCCTTGTCGCTGTTGGCGGCGGGCAGGGCGATCTGCAAGACGATATAGAGGTCACCCGGCGGGGTGCCCGGCATACCGCGGCCCTTGAGGCGCAGCTTGCGCCCTTGCGCCGAGTTGGCGGGGATGGTGACGTCCACCACCCCTTCCGGCGTCGGCGCCTTGACCTTGCCGCCAAGCGCTGCCTCCCACGGCGCCACCGGCAGGTTGAGATAGAGGTCACGCCCTTCAACGTGATAGAGCCGGTGCGGGGCGAATTCGATTTCCAGATAGAGATCGCCCGGTTCGCCCTTGCCCATGCCCGGCGCGCCTTGGCCCTTCAGGCGAATATGCTGGCCGGCGCGCACCCCCCGGGGGATGTCGACATTGAGGGTACGCTCCTCGGCGACCAGATGGCCTTCGGGGGTCACCCTCGGGACCTGCAGGCGGATCGTCCGCCGGGCCCCCTTGAAGGCGTCATCGAGATCGATCAGCACCTTGGCGTGATGATCCTCGCCCCGGACGTGAAATTCGCGCCGCTGCCCGGCGCCGCCGGCCCGGCGCGCCCCGCCGAAGAGGCTTTCGAAAAAGTCGGAAAAGGCCGCTTCCTCGGCACGACTCGCCGCCTGGCCGGGGCCGCCGGAGAATTCATACCCGGCATCCCAGTCGGGCGGCGGCCTGAAGTCCTGGCCGGCACGATAATCCCTGCCCAACTGGTCATAGGCCATGCGCTTTTCCGGATCGCCAAGGACCTCGTTGGCCTCGCCGATTTCCTTGAACTTTGCCTCGGCGCCCTTTTCCTTGTTGATGTCGGGATGATACTTGCGCGCAAGTTTCCTGTAGGCCCGCTTGATGTCGTCCTGCGTGGCATCCCTGGTGACGCCAAGCGCTGCGTAATAGTCCTTGTATTCCATGGTCGGGGTCAGGCTCGCTTGCTATGTTCTATCTGCCACAAGGC
This sequence comes from uncultured Rhizobiaceae bacterium, assembly GCA_964568825.1. Classification (GTDB taxonomy): domain Bacteria; phylum Pseudomonadota; class Alphaproteobacteria; order Rhizobiales; family Aestuariivirgaceae; genus CAVVDT01. The sequence goes on from CAZMSA010000308.1 coordinate 1,947, forward strand.
TTAGGGTATTACATCGCTTGACGGCAAGTACCTGCGTACTCAAGCGCAAAATGCAAGGGCCCCCTGCCTTCGTGCGGAGAATGACATGATGGATAAAGCCGCCGGCCAGTTCGATACCTGCACCTCCGATAGCGGCCTGTCGGCCAGCGACCATGCCTGGATCGATCAGGCGGTGCAGCGCATCGATGCTGATTTCACCCGATCGTCCGACACCCACCTGATAAAGCTGGACCTGCCGTGTCTCGATGCTGCGGGCATCGATCTCTACCTGAAGGATGAATCGACCCATCCTTCCGGCAGTCTCAAGCATCGTCTGGCGCGCTCGCTGTTTCTCTACGGCCTGTGCAACGGCTGGATCCGCCGGGGTAAGCCTGTGGTGGAAGCCTCATCCGGTTCGACCGCCATCTCCGAGGCCTACTTTGCCCGACTCATCGGCCTGCCGTTCATCGCCGTTGCTCCGCGGTCGACGGCGCGGGAAAAGGTCGAGGCCATCGAATTCCTCGGCGGTGAGGTGCGCCTCACCGCCCCGACAGACATCTATGAGGATGCCCGCCGCATCGCCGCCGAGTGCGGCGGCCACTACATGGACCAGTTCACCTTCGC
>CAZMSA010000309.1:0-2510 GCA_964568825.1 uncultured Rhizobiaceae bacterium
TCTCTCTTTCGATTCGATTGTGGCGGCCAGCATCGGGCGCCTCTCCGGACGGCCGCCATCCAATCGCGACCATCCGGACAGGCGTCGGAAACTGTCCGTTACTTATGTGATTCGGGGCTCATGCCCGAACCGCCGCACTCTTTACATCTCATCGTGACCAGAACTCTGCCGTTCACGACTGCCTCTCGCGGGGACCCGCCGGTAGCCAGCCACCGCACCGCCGAATTTCTGTTCCGCCAACCAATTCACCAATCTTGCGCCCGGCCCGCCCGAATATCCGCTGCCACCAGGCCGCCGCCTGACCCTATCTGGGAAGCCGGATGCCATCCGACCACCCCTCTTACATTTTCGCGGGTTATCCGCGTTATCCGCCTTGTTCGCCTCGGGAGGCGGCCTCAACAGACCGCATCCGGAGCCGAATTCGGCCCCGGACCCGCCAAAACGGGCCCGGAACCGGAATTTGCCGCTCAAATAAGCAAGACTTACTTGAGCTCGACCTTCGCGCCGGCCTTCTCGAGGGTGGCCTTGATCTTGTCGGCCTCTTCCTTCGGAACGCCTTCCTTGACCGGCTTGGGCGCGCCTTCGACCAGGTCCTTGGCCTCCTTGAGGCCGAGGCCGGTGATGGCACGCACTTCCTTGATGACTTCGATTTTCTTGTCGCCAGCAGCAGCAAGAACAACATCGAATTCGGTCTTCTCTTCGGCAGCGGCAGCACCGCCAGCAGCAGCCGGGCCAGCAGCCACAGCAACAGCAGCAGCGGCGGAGACGCCCCACTTCTCTTCCAGCATCTTGGCGAGGTCCGCCGCCTCGAGGACGGTCAGGCTCGACAATTCGTCGACGATCTTCTGCAGGTCAGCCATTGTTCAATTTCCTATCGGTTCGAACCAGTTTGAGACGTTGTCTTGAGCCGTCAGGCCGCTTCGCTCTTGGAGGCATAGGCCTGGACCACGCGCGCCACCTTGCCGGCCGGCGCATTGGTGAGCTGGGCGAGCTTGGTCGCCGGAGCCTGAACCAGGCCGACGATCTTGGCGCGCAACTCATCAAGTGACGGCAGCGAGGCGAGTGCCTTGACGCCGTTGGTGTCCAGAGCCGTCTTGCCCATCGACCCACCGAGGATGACGAACGCTTCGTTCGCCTTGGCGAAGTCGACGGCCACCTTCGGCGCCGCCACCGGATCGCCCGAGAAGGCGAGCACGGTCGGCCCCTTCAGCAGGGGCTCGATGGAGGCGGCATCGGTGTCCTTGAGCGCGATCTTGGCGAGACGGTTCTTCGCGACCTTCACGCTGCAACCCGCCTGCTTCATCTGCTGACGCAGAGTCTGCATTTGGGCAACGGTGAGGCCGGAATAGTGAGCCACCACCACCACTTCGGAGGCTTTGAAGGCCCCGTTCAGTTCGGCGATGGACTCCTGCTTTTCCGCTCGGTCCACTGCAAGCTCTTTCCGGTTTGACGGCCGCTCCGCGTCGGGTTTGCGGAAAAGGCCGTCGGGTTAGTGACCCGCCATCCCCCACAAACCGCTCCACGCGGGAACAAGTCCGGGCAGGACGACGTCTTCGAGAAGCCTGCCCCCCGTTTCGCGGGCTGATCGCCGCTAGCGGGTCTCCGAGGTTCGAACCAAACTGGCGCCTTCATGACCGAAGGTCAGGAATGCGCAAACTCGGGTCGCGTCCCCGTCTATGCTGGCCCCGTTTGACATGCCCACACCGCCAGACGGCGTGGACCGGGATTAAGCGTCAGCCCATCGGGAATCCCCTTGGGCCTCGGCACCGGCAGTCTTGGACAGGTGGCCTCCGGGTCCGTTTCCGGACCAAAAGACCGCGCGCCATTACAAAAACGTTGAAAACCCTGCCCTTTCCTCTCAGATGTCCCGCGGGGATGTCCAAAAGGTCGTGGCCGAGCTCACCATCTGTTTGTATTGTAAGGACGCGCAAAGGCGTGCCGACAAACTGGCCGGCACGCCCAATGGATTTAACTAGACCTTTACGGCCGGCTTGCCAAGCCCTTTTTGGGGCCCGGCGGGGGCCGGAAGAACCTACCTCCGCAGGCCCCCATCGGGGCGATATGGGGGGCGGATGCTTCGAAATGCCGCCATGGAAGTCGGCTTGGCGGTCGGCTTGGAGGTCGGCGGAGGTCGACTTGAAAGCCGGGGCGGAGCGGCTCGATGCTTCGGCCGAATGCCGCGGATCTCGCAGAGTGCCGGTCTCCGACCAGACCCTTCGGAGGCTCGCGGCGACGCCTCTAACGCTTTCCGTCCACCTCCGCGATGGTTTCGGCCAGATTGACCAGGTGGCTGCAGGTGCTTCTGCTGTTGATTTTGCCGAACGCGGCAACCAACCGGACGGCATCTCGCACTTGCGATAGATCGACGTTGTCGATCAGCTTTGTGCCGGACGCGCCGGCGTCCAGCCCGGAGGGGTCGATGTCCGCGTCGGAGAAAAAGAACGAAATTGGGGCTTCAAGGCATTTCGCTATATCGTACAAGCGGCTGCAGCTTACGCGGTTGGTGCCCT
>CAZMSA010000310.1:0-2497 GCA_964568825.1 uncultured Rhizobiaceae bacterium
GCCCCGTCGCGCCCGGCGCGGCCGAATTCCTGGTAATAGGCTTCCACCGTCCCCGGCAGGTCGGCATGGAAGACAAAGCGCACGTCGGGCTTGTCGATACCCATGCCAAACGCGATCGTCGCCACCATGACCACGCCACGCTCGCTCATGAAGAGGTTCTGGTTGTCGTCCCTCACCTCCTTGGGCAAGCCGGCGTGATAGGGCAGCGCCCGCACCCCCTCGGCCACCAACAGCGCTGCCGTCTCCTCGGTTTTTTTGCGCGACAGGCAATAGACGATGCCGCTCATCCCCCTATGGGCTTCGAGGAACGAAAGAAGCTGGCGCGCCGGCTTTGCCGACTTGGCCTCGACGCTGAGGCGGATATTGGGCCGGTCGAAGCCGTGGACGTGCATCTCGGGGCTTGAACCGAACAGTTTTGCCACGATGTCGTTGCGGGTGGCCTCGTCCGCCGTGGCGGTGAAGGCGCCGACCGGAACGCCGGGAAAGGCTTGCTTCAGCCGCGCCAGCATCTCGTATTCCGGCCGGAACGAGGCGCCCCATTGCGAGATGCAGTGGGCCTCGTCGATGGCGATGAGGGTGATGTCGAGCTTTTTGAGCGCCGCCAGCATGCGCTCGGTCATCAACCGCTCGGGCGACAGGTACAATAGCCGCACCTCGCCCGCCGCCACCTTGCGCCAGGCCGCCACGTTGGCGTCGCGCTCGCGGGCCGAATTGATGGTCTCGGCTGAGACCCCCGCCAGCTTCAGCGCCGCCACCTGGTCCTGCATCAGCGCGATCAGCGGCGATACCACGATCGTGAGGCCGCCCTTCACCAGCGCCGGCACCTGATAGCACAACGACTTGCCCGATCCGGTCGGCATTACCGCCAGCACGTCGCGCCCGGCGATGAGCGCTGAGACGATATCTTCCTGGCCGGGGCGGAAGTCCTCGAAACCGAACACGCTCTTGAGGATTTCGCGTGGGCTCGCCGCTGGCGGCTCTATGGGCAAGGCGCGTTGCTGCATGTTTACCGGCTTAGGGGATTCGCCAGCGGGGCGAAAGGCGCGAGAGGGGCGCTGGTGCCGTGATGCTGACAAAGATCGGCCTTAAGACCGGTATCCGAACCGAAGAGCGGGCGACCTTCCCGCATTGAACGCTGAGGATACCTCTTTGACGACGAACGCCAACCGCACCCCTGGTCTCATCCGCACCGCCTTGCTGGCCACGCTGCTGGCCTCCGCACCGCTTGCCGCCGCCCATGCCGGCAATGTCTATGACAGCCACATCATGCAGCGCATGAAATTCACCCCGCAACAAAGCGCCAGGGTGAGGGCCGAATTGCGCATATCGGATCGCCAGACGCGCGCCATCTTCCGCAAGTACCACATCAACCCCTACGCCAAGCCCGACCTCGACAAGCTGCAGGAAGCCAGCGACGAATTGCAGGCCGTGAGCGACCGCGAGAAGCAGCACATGCGCTCGATCTTGACGATGGCCCAGTACGACACCTATCTGAAGATCAAGAAGGAAACCGAAAAGCGCATCATCAGGGCCGCCCGCGAGTAGGAAGGGGCACCGTGCCGCTCGCGCAATCGGTGGATTTACCCACTGCCCCGATTGCCTGCGTTCACCTTTTGGTCTAAGCCATTCGCATGCCGGAAGCCAAGAAGACCATCCGCGTGCAGGGCGCGCGCGAGCACAATCTGAAAGACGTGTCGCTGGAATTGCCGCGCGACCGGCTGATCGTGTTCACCGGCCTCTCGGGATCGGGCAAGTCGTCGCTGGCCTTCGACACCATCTATGCCGAGGGCCAGCGGCGCTATGTCGAGTCGCTTTCGGCCTATGCCCGGCAGTTCCTGGAGATGATGCAAAAGCCCGACGTCGACCAGATCGACGGGCTGTCGCCGGCCATTTCCATCGAGCAGAAGACGACCAGCCGCAACCCGCGCTCCACCGTCGGCACCGTCACCGAAATCTACGACTACATGCGCTTGTTGTTCGCGCGCATCGGCATCGCCTATTCGCCGGCCACCGGGCTTCCCATCGAGAGCCAGACGGTGACCCAGATGGTCGACCGGGTGATGGCGCTTGAACAGGGCACCAGGCTCTATCTCCTCGCGCCCATCGTCAGGGGCAGGAAGGGCGAGTTCAAGAAGGACCTGGCCGACCTGATGAAGCGCGGCTTCCAGCGCGTCAAGGTGAACGGCGCCTTCTACGAGATTTCCGAGGCCCCTGCCCTCGACAAGAAGTTCAAGCACGACATCGACGTGGTGGTCGACCGCCTGGTGGTCAGCCCCGACATCGCCTCGCGGCTGGCTGATTCGTTCGAGACCGCCCTGAAACTCGCCGACGGCCTCGCCGTGGCCGAGTTCGCCGACAAGCCCCTGCCGCCGTCGGAAACGTCGCAAGAAAGCGCCAACAAGTCGAAGAACGAGACCCACGAGCGCCTCACCTTCTCGGAAAAGTTCGCCTGCCCGGTCTCCGGCTTCACCATCGACGAGATCGAGCCGCGGCTGTT
>CAZMSA010000311.1:0-2442 GCA_964568825.1 uncultured Rhizobiaceae bacterium
AGACGCTGGCCTTGAAATCGTCCTGGAATTTCTCGCGCAGGTAGGTGGTCTGCTTGAGCGTGGCCATGCAGCAGATGCGCGAGCAGTGCCGGAGGTGGTTGCGGTCGCGCGAACCGGCGCACTGGATGAAGGCGACGTCCTTCGCCTCCTTGCCGTCGGACGGGCGCAGGATTTTGCCGCCGGTCGGGCCGAACGGGTCGAGCATGCGCTCGAATTCCACGCTGCTGACCACGTTGGCGTAGCGGTCGTGGCCGTAGGGCTGGATCCGGTCGGCATCGTACGGCTGCCAGCCGGTGGCCCAGACGATGGCGCCGACGGTGAGGGTGGCCTCGGATTCCTGCATGTCGAGGTCGATGGCGTCGTACCGGCAGGCGTCCTTCGCCTTCTGCGCGTCGTCGCTGCCGATCAGCCTGGGGTCGAGCACGTAGCGCTGCGGGTAGGACATGTTGAACGGCAGGTACGCGCCCTTGCGCTTTTGCATGCCGTAGTCGTATTCGCTGTCGAACTCGGTCGTGACGACCTTTGCGCACTCGCCGCAGGCGGTGCAGTTGCCGTTGACGTAGCGCGGCCGCGTCTTCAGGGTGACGCTGTAGTTGCCGGACTCACCGCTGACGGCGGAGACCTCGGTCATGGTCAGCACGGTCAGGTTGCGGTTCGCCTTGATCCGGCGCAGGTTGATCTCCATGCCACAGGACGGGAAGCAGAGCTTGGGGAAGTACTTGTAGAGCTGGCTGACCCGGCCGCCGAGGGACGGGTTCTTTTCCACGAGGATCACCTGCTTGCCGCATTCGGCGGCCTCGATCGCGGCGGTGACGCCGCTGATGCCGCCTCCCACCACCAGGATCGTCTGGTTGGTTGCGATTACGTCCGACATTGATCGTCCTCCAAAATACGCCCGGATAGCGTATGCGATTGAATTTACTTTAAAATTCAGATCCGGACCGGTGGTTGGCGCCCGGCCTGTGACGCAGCGGGGAGGGCCCGGAAAAAACAGGCCGCCAACGATACAGGCTCAGGCAATTCGACGCCATATATCGCGGGGGGTGGAGCGTATCGAATTTTGCGATAGGAAAATAGAAACAATATATAAGGTATAGAAGCAGTCAGGAATCCGTCTGACGGGCGCGATCCGCACCACCGCTCAATTTGTCCCCGTAGGAGCGCCCACCGGGCGCGATTCGCACCACCGCTCAATTTGTCCCTGTAGGAGCGCCCACCGGGTGCGATTCGCACCACCGCTCAATTTATCCCCGTAGGAACGCCCACCGGGCGCGATTTCCCTCGAGGCCGGAGTCACCCGCTGCAGGCGCACCCACCGGGCGCGATTCGCACCACTGCCGCACCACATGATCCCGGCCTCCGTCCCGATCCGTGCCTCCACCCCCGCCCTGTGGCACTATCCCAAAAGCAGCGGGGGCCAGGCCCCTTTTCAGCCGCCGGTGGCTGGTGTGGCCACAATCCTTCATGGAAAAGGGCTCTGACCCCGGTGGAGTACAACCAGGAGTCCGAATGTCCGTCCAGGCCATCAAACCCGAAGAATATTTCATCGACAGGGAACCCTATTACGAACCGGTCGGCGACGAGATCCCGATCTTCGATGCGGCCTACAGGAACGAGCTGCCCGTCCTGCTCAAGGGCCCGACCGGCTGCGGCAAGACCCGCTTCATGGAACATATGGCCTGGCGCCTGAAGCTGCCGCTGATCACCGTGTCCTGCCACGACGACCTGACCGCCTCCGACCTGGTCGGGCGCTACCTCGTCACCGGCGGCGAGACCATCTGGGTCGACGGGCCGCTCGCCCGCGCCGTGCGCTTTGGGGCCATCTGCTACCTCGACGAGGTCGTCGAGGCGCGCAAGGACACCACCGTGGTCATCCACCCGCTGGCCGACGACCGCCGCGTGCTGCCGATGGAAAAACTCGGCCAGGTGCTCGAGGCCGGCCCCGAGTTCTGCCTGGCGATCTCCTACAACCCCGGCTACCAGAGCGTGCTCAAGGACCTCAAGCAGTCGACCCGCCAGCGCTTCGTGGCGCTGGAGTTCGACTACCCCTCTGCTGCGCTCGAAGCGAAGATCCTGGTGAACGAAACCGGCGTCGGTAAGGACATCGCCGACCAGCTCATCAAGTTCGCGCAGATGACGCGCAACCTGAAAGGCAGCGGCCTGGAGGAGGGCGCCAGCACGCGCCTGCTGGTGCACGCCGCGAAGCTGATCGTGTCGGGCGTGAAGCCGGTGGTGGCGTGCCGCAGTTGTATCGCCGAGGCGTTAACCGATGATGCGGAGATGCTGAGCGCGGTGCATGAGCTGGGGGCGGCGGTTTTTTAGGGTCGGCGGTGCGAGTTTGATAAGAAAATGTATCCGGCCCCTTTATTGTTCGGTTACCGTGGCCGCGTGCGCCGCCGGACGGGTGGGGTTGACGCGGCGCGAGCAGGATTCGTGAATACA
>CAZMSA010000312.1:0-2435 GCA_964568825.1 uncultured Rhizobiaceae bacterium
GCCAGCGCCCGGGCGGCGGGCGGGGTGCCGGCGATGGCGGCGATGGCGGTGAAGTCGAGGCGCCCGCACTGGCCCTTGATGTCGGCAATGAGCATCGCCTCGCCGCCGAAGAGATGGGCGACGCCGGTGGCATCGAGCATCAGCCCATCGGGCGCATCGGGCATGACGGCGGGGCTCCAGCGCTCGGCCCAGCGGGCGAGGCGCAACAGCATGGCGGCATCGTTTTCAGGCTCGTGCAGCGCGGTGGCGAGGTCGGGCACGCGGGCGCGGGCATCGGCGAGGCGTTCGCCGGGCTTGAGGCCGCGGGCGATGGCGAGGCGATCGCAGGCGGTGAGGCGCAGGCCCTTGGCGCCGCTTTCCACCAGCGCCAGCGGCTGGCCATCAGCCGCCGGCCATGGAACGCGGTCCCGCCTTTTCGTCCAGGCGAAGCGATTGATCGAAAAGTGCGGGAACCAGAGCGAAACGATGCGTTGCATGATGCCATTCCACTGTCCACTGGCCGGGGCGCCCGGCCCGGCTGCGTTCGAGGGTGAGGGTCCATGCCGGCAGGCCCGGGGCGCCGGTATCGAAGGCGGGCGCGCCCGAGGCATGGGGGGCAACGCGCCAGCGGGTGAGGGCCGCCGTCGCCCCGGCGAGCGGACGGGCAAAGACCAACAGCAAGGGCACGCCCGATGCGCGCGCGGCGAGCATCAGCCGGCGCGAGGCGGTGAGGTCGAGGGCCTCGGCCGTCATGTCGGCGATAACGCCTGCAAGGGCGGTCGACTTCAGCGCCTCCTCGATGGTCCACAAAATGGCGCGCGGGCGGGTGAGGCTGACGGTCAACAGGCGCTCGCTTGCGAGCCCCAGGGCGGCAAGCCCGTGGCCGTAGAGATGACCGTGTTCGCGCACCGAGGCGGCGTGGCGGCACCACAGGAGGGGCCGGGTATCGGCATCCGGCAGGCGGGCGATGTGGCGTGCCATGAGGGCGGCGGCAAAGCCGGAGGCCGCGGCCACGCCGGCGGGAGCCGCAGCGGCGATTTCGTGCACGCCGGCGCCTGAATGAACCTCGCCCGGCAGGCGATCATCGATCTCATCGAACCCCAGGGTGAGGCGCGGGGCCAGGGCCGGCCTGCCATGGCTTTCATCGCCTTTCGCCGGGGCGCAGGCTGCTGCCCACCTCGCCCGGATGGCGGCCTCGTCTGACCGGTGGGGCAGGGCGGCGGCCTTTGCGTCCTCGATATGGGCCACCGCCTGGCGCAAGCGGGCAAGGACGGCCGGGCGCGGCACCCGGCCGGCGGTCGCATTGGGGGGCGGGGAGAGGACAGGACCTCCCCCACGGCCGCGCCCGGTGTTGAGGTCGCGTGTCATGGCAGGTTCCGTTGTAGATCTTTTTTGTTCCTATTTTGTTCTACAACCGCAACCCCGTCACCGTCAATTCATTTGCTGATGAGAATGTGGGCGATGGTGTCGGGCAAGCGGCTAGAGCATGCTGTGCGAAAAGTGGAAACCACTTTTCGGATAACATCATGCTCAACATTCTGGAATCGATCAGCTTTTATGCAATTGGATGATTCCACCCAATTGCATGCTGATCTAATGCGATAGACAAGGCGGTATTCCAGCGCAAAACGTTATGCTAGCCTTCGAGGGTGGCCGCGCTCCCGGCGCCAGGACAGACAAGGGACTACTGCCATGAAACACATCATCAAGCTCACCGCTCTCATCGCAAGCGCCACGATCCTTGTTGTCTCCCCGGCGCTCGCCGACTGCGGCGACTCGCCGGCCACGGGTGTCAACTGGGCCAAATGCTACAAGGAGCGGCTGATCATCAAGGAAAAGGATCTCAGCGGCGCCAATCTTAAGAAATCCTACCTGTCGGGCACCACATTCACCGGCTCCAAACTCGTCGGGACCAATTTCAGCGGCGCCGAACTCATCCGGGTCAGCTTTCGCGACACCAATCTGGAAAAGGCCAATTTCGAATTCGCCTACGGTTCGCGAACCAACTTCGAGAAGGCCGACCTCAAGAACGTCAATTTTCACAAGGCCGAACTGCAGCGCACCAACTTTTCCGGAGCGATACTGCAATCAACCGACATGTCGAAGGGAGACTTTTTCCGCGCCAACTTCGACAAGACCACCCTTACGGACGTGGACATGGACCGTGCCAACATGTCGCGATCGAGCTTCCAGAACGCCGTCCTCATCAACGTCGATCTCGACCGCACCTTCCTCTACAAGGCGCAACTCCAGGGTGCCGACCTGAGCAAGACGAAGAACCTCACCCAGGACCAGATCGATATTGCCTGCGGCGACAAGACCACCATCCTGCCGGCTGACCTCACCATGCCGGCCAAGTGGCCATGCGACGATTGACGGGTCCTGACCCGCGGGCCAGCAGGCCCTAGAGCATGATGCCGAAAAGTGGAAACCACTTTTCGGATAACATCATGCTC
>CAZMSA010000313.1:0-2430 GCA_964568825.1 uncultured Rhizobiaceae bacterium
TCAGCACCTGGGTGATCGAGGCCGATGAGCGCAACTGCCCGACCAGGCCGGCGGCATGCCAGGTGGAGCCGCCGGTCAGCTTGCCCTGTTCCAGCAGCACCACTTCTGCCTTGTGGTCGCGCGCCAGGTGATAGGCGGTCGAACAGCCGATGATGCCGCCGCCGATGACGACGATCTGGGCGTGGGCGGGAAGGCTCATTCAGGCAATCTTTCCAAACCGTGACTGGTAATCGTCGAGGGCTTTGTCGAGCCGTTCCAGGTTTTCACCCGTATAGGCCACATAGTCGGCGCCGGGGGCATCGAGATGCAGTTCCGACACCATGCTCCACATGGCCTCGCGCAACAGTGCCGCGCACTTCATGGCGGCATGGCTGCGGATCAGGCCGGGGGTGGGCGGGGCGCCGAAATAGGCGGCCAGCAGGGCCTCGTCCTCATCGCGGCTGAACAGCGCGTTGCCGGCGATGCCGGCGAGGTCGAACATGGGGGTGGAAAAGGCCGCGTATTCGAAGTCGATGAGCCACAGCTTTGCGCCATCGTCGATGAAGTTGGCCGGCAACAGGTCGTGGTGGCCGAAGACGATGGCGAGCGGCTCCTGCACGGCTTCCAGTGCCGTGGCGAGGTCGAGATAGCCGTTGAGGTGCGGCGTCATGCGGCTCGCTCCGGCCTTCAGCGTCAGGGCGTAGTCGCGCACCACATGGAAGGGCCAGAAGATCGCCCCCGGCCCCGACACATGCAACGGCATCTTGCGGTGGAAATCGCGCATCAGCCCGGCTACCCGCTGAAGGTTGGCGCGCACGTCGGTCTCGCCATAGGTGTGACCGCTGATGAACCGCGCGACCATCAGGCCCGGCTCGGTGTAGATGACCTCGGGCGCAAAGCCGGCTTCATGGGCAGCCCGCGCTGCCATCTGCTCGCGGTCGCGAAACACATGGTGGACGGGAAAATCCTGGCCGAGGCGGACCACGTAGGTCTCACCACCGTCGCTCACCGTATAGCTCTCGTTGGAGAGCCCGCCCTTCAGTGGCTGGATAGTGATCTCGCCCGTCCAGATCGGCAGGGCGGCGATGCGCTGGTGGTTGCTGGTCATGTGGTCTCTTTGGGGCGAGTCGGTCACATGACCCGGGCGCGGGCCCGCGCACTCCAGGCGTTGAACAGGCGGTCGGCGGTAATGCCGATGAAGGCAATGGCGAGGCCGGCCACGATGCCGCGTCCGGCATTGGCCTTGGCCAGCGCGATGAACACCTCCTGGCCGAGGTCGCGGGTGCCGATCATGGCGCAGATGATGATCATGGCGAGCGCCATCAGGATCGTCTGGTTGATCCCGAGCATGATCTCCGGCAGGGCGATCGGCAACTCGACCTTCCAGAACAGTTGCCGCCTGGTACAGCCGGAAACGGTGGCCGCCTCGATCAGCGCCGGCGATACCTGGCGGATGCCGTGATTGGTGTAACGCACCGCCGGCACAACGGCGAAGGCGACGGTGGCGATCATGGCCGAAACATCGCCCACCCGGAACAGCATCACCACCGGGATGATGAAGCAGAACGAGGGTAGCGTCTGCAGGGTGTCGAGCACCGGCGTTATGATCTTCTCGAAGCGGTCGTTGCGGGCAGCATAGAGGCCGATGGGAATGCCGATGACACAGCAGATGGCCGCCGAGATGCCGCACAGATAGACCGTCGCCATGGTCTTGTCCCACAGTCCGACGACGGCACAATAGGTCGTGAGCACCGCCACCAGGGCGGACAACCGCCAGCCGCCGAGCCGGTAGCCGATGAGGCCCAGCATGAGCACCGCTCCGGTCCATGGGAACGCGGTGCAGAAGTGCCTGATCGGGTTGAGCAGATAGAGGATCAGCGCCACCCGGAAGGTCTCGATGGAGTCATAGTAATTGATGTTGACCCACTTGATCGATGCTATCCAGAACGGGCCGGTGGTGAAGGTGATGGCCTTGGGGACGTGGTGCAGGCCCGGCTCGACGAGGCCGATGAGCGTGGTCACGATGAGCACCGCCAGGGCGGCGGTAAGATTGGGGTAGCGCTTCCACAACCGTGGCTCCGTTGCCATATGCACTTTGGCGGCGGCGGTCCGCTGGGCCATGGCCTGGCTCAGGCGGTCGAGTGCGATGGCGAGGGCGACGATCGCCAGCCCGGCTTCCATGGCATCGCCGATGCGCAGCGCCCGCAAGCCGAGAAGCACATCGTAGCCGAGCCCGCCGGCACCGATCATCGAGGAGATGATAACCATGTTGAGGGCCAGCATGATGACCTGGTTGACGCCGATCATCAGGCTCGGGCGGGCTGAGGGCAGCATCACCCGCCACAGCTTCTGGCGTGGCGTGCAGCCGGCCATGTTGCCGAAATCCCTGAGTTCGGCAGGCACCCGCGACAGTCCCAGCATGGTGGCGCGCACCATGGGCGGCATGGCGAA
>CAZMSA010000314.1:0-2423 GCA_964568825.1 uncultured Rhizobiaceae bacterium
CAACTGCACGAGCGCCTGCAACATCTGGAAAGTGAACTGGCGGCAACCCGCGAGCGGCTCGGCAAGGCCGGCACCCTGCAGCCCCATCATCATGCCCAGGCAGACGAGATCAAGACCCGCGCGGATGCCATGCGGTCCAAGCTCGACACCGCCAGCCAGGGCGACTGGAGCGTCATGAAGCATGAAGTCGAAGCGGACTGGAGCGCCCTCATGGGCTCGTTCGACCGCTGGGTCAGCCACGTCGACAAGGATTACGGCAGCGGCAAAACCTGAAGACCTGCCCGTTTCCGATCAGCCTGTCGCCTTGGCAACGAAGCAGGAAGTGCCGTGCGCCTTGAGCTTGCTGCACAGCGACTGAGCGGCATGGCGGCTGTCGATGTGGTGCACCCTGAGGCGGTAGAAGATGCCCTGATCGCCCAGATCGGCCTTGTAGACCAACGGATCGGCCCCCGACAAAAGGCGGCCATAGCGCGCGGTAAGCTTCTTCCAAACCGACCACGCCGCATCCGGCGCGCGCTGCGATGAAAGCTGCACCGTCCAGCCGACCGGCTGGATGGAATAGTCGTTGGCCGCCGTCTGGCTGTCCTGCGCCGGTTTGTCCGTCGTAGCCACGGTCCTGGCGGTTGCATCTACCGAAGCCACCTCGGGCTTGTTGGCCGGAACATCCGGTGCCTTGACCTTCAGGTTGGCGGGGACGATCGAGGCCGTCTCGACCTGATTGTCGGCGCTTTCTGGCAACAGCGACACCGGCGGCCGTTCGGCAGCAGGCTGGTCCGGCTTGCGCACCACCACGTCCGGTTGGTCGGGCTCAATGGAGCCGGTCACGATATCATCGGCAGCATTGACCACGCTGGCTTGCTGCTGGTTGGCGCTCATTTCGATCGTCTTTTGCTGCTTGACGGCCGGCGCGTCGCTGCCGCCGGCGATCTTCATCAGCAACTTCCTGGCCGGCGTGAACGTCGGATTGGCCTTGAGCGCCAGCAACAGGGCCTTTTGCGCCTGCTCGTTTTGCCTGAGGGACTCATAGGTAAGCGCCTCGCCGTAATAGGGCAGATAGGTCTCGGGATGCTTGTAGCGCAGGGCCTTTTCATAATCGGACAGGGCGAACAGGTATTGGCCCGATTCCCTCAAGGCGTTGCCGCGACTGTAATAGGCCTGGGAGAATTCGGCATCGAGGAACAGCGCGTTGGTGAAGTCGTCGATAGCCCGCGCCGGCTGGCCGAGCTTTTGCTGCGCCAGGCCGCGATTGTAAAGCGCGATGGCCCGCATGCGCGGCGTCAGCGCATCAATGTGCATGGCGGCGGAATAGTCATCGATCGCTTCCCGGTTCTGCCCCAGGGTCTGGAATGCCAATGCCCGGTTGAGCAGCGATCGCGCCAGGTCTTCCGGTTTCAGTGTGCGTGACTCGATGGCATCGGAATAGCGTGCCACCGCTTCCCTGGCATTGCCGGTGGTGAGGGCCTTGTAGCCCTGGGCGGCAAGCTCGATGGCGCTGGGATTATTGGCGGCAGCCGCAACGGGGCTGACCGCGGTCGCGGCAAGCAACACTGTACACACAGACGCATACACAACTGACTTGTTCATCATGAGGACCATCATGGCCGCTCATGGTTAAGGCCTGGCTAAGGAAGCATTGAAGCCCGGTTAACACACTGTGGCGAAAAGGGAATTCGCCGACTATTCCACCGTGACCGACTTGGCGAGATTACGCGGCTGGTCGACGTCGGTGCCCATGAAGACCGCGGCGTGATAAGCCAGAAGCTGTACCGGGATGGCATAGAGCAGCGGCGAGATCAGTGCATCGGCATCGGGGACGGCGATCACCTGCATGCCGTTTTTCTGGCGTTCCGCGGCACCGCTTTGATCGGTGATGAGCACGATGCGGCCGCCGCGCGCGGCCACCTCCTCCATGTTGGAGACGGTTTTCTCGTACAGGTCATCGCGCGGCGCGATGACTACCACCGGCACATTCTCATCGATCAGCGCGATGGGTCCGTGCTTCAGCTCGCCCGCGGCATAGCCCTCGGCATGGATGTAGGAAATTTCCTTGAGCTTCAAGGCGCCTTCGAGCGCAATCGGGTAATTGATGCCGCGTCCGAGATACAGCACATCGCGGGCACCGGCGATCTTGTGGGCGATCCCGGCGATATGGGGCTCGGCCTTCAGTGCCTCGCCCATCAGCCGCGGCACCCCCGACAGCACGCCGACCAGCCGGGCCTCATCGTCCGCCGTCACCGCGCCACGCTGGCGCGCCGCCCGGATGGCCAGCGCCAGGAGCACCGCGAGCTGACAGGTAAACGCCTTGGTGGAGGCCACCCCGATCTCCGGTCCGGCATAGGTGCGCGCCACAAAGTCGGATTCGCGGGCAATGGTCGATTCCGGCACGTTGACCACCGCCAGCACCTTCTGGCCCTCGCCCTTGC
>CAZMSA010000315.1:0-2388 GCA_964568825.1 uncultured Rhizobiaceae bacterium
CTTCATGGCGCCGAAATAGAGCTTGCCGGTGCCCCAGGTGTTCTCGTAGCCGCCGGCCGAGCCGCCATGGTCGAACATGGAGACCACGAGGCCATCCTCGCCGCGCTCCTTCACCACCGCCGCCGTCACCCGCGCTACCAGGTCGAGCGCATCGTCCCAGCTTGTCGGATGCATCTGGCCGTAGCGCCATACCATGGGGTCGGTGAGCCGTTGCTGCTGGGTCATGCGCGCCGGGCTGAAGCGGTTCTCGGCCATGCGGGCGCCGCGGATCGAGCCGAGGCCGGAATTGACCGAGCACTCGGCATCCGGCTTGATGACGATGTGGACGTCTTTGCCGTTCTGCTTGACGATGTTGTACATGGACGGTGAGTACCAGGCATCGGCATTGGCATCCTGCTGCTTCGACAGGTCGGCGCCGAAGGCATTGTCGGCGGGTGCAGTGCCGCCCTGCTTGTTCACCGGCCAAGTGTAGGCATGATAGCCGCAGCCGACGATGCAGTAATGGCAGGTGACGTTGTGTTTCTTGGCATCGGCCGGGATGATCGGCAGACGGTCGATCTGACGCTTGTAAGCCATGATGTGATTCTCCCTCAGAGTACGTTGCTGAGACGGCCGTAGAGCAACTCGTCCACGCCTTCGGCGTAGATGTCGCCCTTGTCGTCAACCCGCAGCACGTATTGCGGAAGGTTCTGGGTGGCATGTCCCCACACCTGCATGCCGCCGGCCTCCACGTCGAAGCGCGAGTAGTGGCCGGGGCAGTTAAATGTCTGGTCGCCGGGGCTATAGGCCAGGGGAAAGCCCTTGTGCGGGCAGATGGTGGTAAAGCCAACGATGTCGCCGTCAGAGCCGGCCCCGCCCTCGACCGCCTTGCCAAGTTTCAAGAGCACGCCCGGCGCGGCGCCGTCGGGATAGGCCACCTCGAACGGCTCGTTAAACTTGAGATCGGCGATGTTGGCCAACCGCATGGACGGATAGCTGACCCGCGCCAACGCAGGTGCCGCCTTGGCCTCGGACCTTAGTCCAGCACCAGCGGCAACACCCACCGCTGCGGCAGCGCCGCCTCTCAGGAACTGACGCCGACCCGTATCCACCAAATTCATGCACCGCTTCATGACTTATTTGACCTCCCAGATTTGCGCTGCCTTGCCCGGCCTTGGCTCGTGCTCTGCTTGTGAGAGCGGCCGACATCGCTGGCGTTACAGAATCTCTTGTCACGTGATCGTCGCACGATCATCGTATGATTCTGGAGTTCTGGATATATCAGAAGATGGATTGTTTGTCTTGCATCTCATATCGTCAAAGCGGCAACGAATCAGATGGTGAAAGGCTGGGAAATGGCGAATGAGATTTTGGCGGTTGTAGGCCATGCAAGCGCGCTGGGCATCGCGGACGACATGTCCAGCCCGCTCGCTTTGGCGGCGCTGGCCGCCTTGGGCCAGCCGACACGGCTGGCGATTTTCAAGCTGCTCATGCG
This sequence comes from uncultured Rhizobiaceae bacterium, assembly GCA_964568825.1. Lineage (GTDB taxonomy): Bacteria > Pseudomonadota > Alphaproteobacteria > Rhizobiales > Aestuariivirgaceae > CAVVDT01. The sequence continues at coordinate 1,475 of CAZMSA010000315.1, forward strand.
CTCGCAGCCGGACGGCATGGCCGCCGGCGGCATCGCCGAGCAAATCGGGGTGCCGCAGAACACGCTTTCGACTCATATAGCCATTCTGGCGCGATCTGGCCTAGTCACGGGGACTCGCGATGGGCGTTCCATCATTTACCGCGCCAATGTGGAGCGCATGCGCGCCCTGCTCGAATACCTGGTCGATGACTGCTGCGACCGCCATCCCGAGCTTTGCGGCTTCACCTCAGCGCCGGATGCGACTGCGAGCGGCTGCAAGGCCGAAGGCTGCAACCCGGCCGGCAAGTGCGGGTGATCAGCGTGGCGGTCAAGGATCAGCTCGAGCCCTTCAATGTGCTCTTTTTGTGCACGCAGAACTCGGCCCGCTCGATTATGGCCGAGTGCGTGCTCAACCGGCTCGGCCAGGGCAAGTTCTGCGCCTTCAGTGCCGGCAGCCATCCGCGCGGTGAAATCAACCCCCATGCGCTCGACCTGTTGCGCAAGGAGAACTACGACGTTGGCAATTTGCGCTCCAAGTCGTGGGGCGAGTTCGCTGAAGCCGGTGCGCCCAAGCTCGACTTCGTCTTCACGGTGTGCGACCAGGCCGCCGGCGAGGTCTGCCCGATCTGGCCGGGTCAGCCGATGACCGCTCATTGGGGCCTGCCCGACCCCGCCCGGGCAGAAGGCAACGAAGCGGAAAAGCTTCTCGCCTTTGCCGATACGCTGCGCATGCTCAACCAGCGCATCAGCATCTTCGTCAACCTGTCCCTGGCGTCCCTCAGCCGCATGCCTCTACAGCGCAGGCTGGACGAAATCGGCCATGGTGCTTCCGCCCCGTCGGAACGCAGCGCGTGAACGACACGATCCCGAACGAGAGAGACTGACCATGTCCTTCTTCGAACGCTACCTCACTGTCTGGGTTGGGCTTTGCATCA
>CAZMSA010000316.1:0-2385 GCA_964568825.1 uncultured Rhizobiaceae bacterium
CGAAATTGTCTGGCAAGTTGGTTTTTCAATATGTGGTAATATAATACCTCATTATTTGCATGTCAAAGCCGGCTGCTGGCAATTTTTGGCATTTGCGGTAGCATTTTCGCCGGTAAATCGATCAGCGCGGCCAGGTCTCGACCCGAGCGACGTATGCATAGATCCAGGCGCAAGCGTCAGGCGCTTCGTTCTTGCAAGCATGAGGCGGTTGCGTCAACCTCGGGACCGGCTGTGAAGCTGTCGAATGGCGCCGATCGGTCGGACAAACTCGCGAGCATGCCATGCAGATGGACGGAAACACAGTGTTGACCACCGGCGGTGCGAGCGGCATCGGGGTGGCGCTAGCTCACCGCTTTGCCGAGCGCGGCAATCGCGTGATCGTGTGCGGACCCGCAAGGCGCAACTTGACGCGGCACGACGGGCTGTCGCCGGTCTAGAGGCTATAGACGCCGATCTCATCGACCCGACGGGCTTGGGGGCAACTTTGGGGGCAGGCTTCGGCAAGGTGTTTCCAATATTGCTATTTTGTCAAATGGTTACGGGAGTTGTTCGGTAGTCCTCTGCCCATCCTCATTGAATAATTCCTTTCTATCAATGAATTACGGGAGAAATTGTTAAACCGAACTGTCCGGTTTGCCATTTTTCGTTCGCCTTTCGGCCCGCCCGATAGTTCGCATTGCATCGCCCGCGAGCCGGGCTCTGCTCGCTGCCTCTGTGTAGCGAGTGACCTCGCTCAGGGTCTTGTGGCCACTGAGCAACCCCGACATTCATCAAGCTCAAGCGCCCGGCCATCGCGTTGGGTCTTTCACATGCCGGATTTGCTTGCGGGGAGACGTTTTGCTGTCCAGCAGATCGTTCTTGATATCGCAGTTCCTGCTGCATCGTTACGACGAAGCCGAAGCAAGCTTCAAACGTCGCCTGGAGGGGGCGCCAAATTCGGATCTGACGCGAGCCTGGTTGGCATCACTCTACGGATACACCGGACGCCCCGACGAAGCCCGCCGTATATGGCAGGAATTGTTGGCGATCAGACCGGACTTCTCGCCGGAGCATCTGCGCCAGGTGCTGGCGTTCAAGTCGCTGGATTGGTACGATCACTTCGTCGATGGCCTCAAGAAAGCCGGCATTGAGGTTAGATCGTCGTGATCTTCCTTGTCCATATTCGCCGCGCTATGGTCGAGGCAAAATCTGAACGCCGGCTTCCCGCTGCGGACTATCATTGAAACCCTCGCGGACCTGCGGAGCAACTATCATGGCTGAGATCGAAGCAAAACTGCATGCTATGGGCCTCTATTTGCCCGAACCTCTTAAGGTGCCAGCGGGACTGACACTGCCCTTCAAGCCGGTCATTGTCCGCGATGGCACCGCTTACATCGCCGGCCACGCGCCGCAGGAGCCCGACGGCTCGATCAGCGAGCCGCTCGGTAAGGTCGGTGCTGATCTGACCGTTGCCGAAGGCTACGAGATGGCCAAGAAGGTCGGCCTCTCGATGCTCGGCGATCTCAAGCGCGAGCTCGGCGATCTCGATCGGATATCGGGTTGGTGTCACGCGCTCGGCATGGTCAACGTGGCGCCGGGGTTCTCTTCAACAACGCCGGTCATCAACGGCTTTTCCGAACTGATCGTCGAGCTCTTCGGGCCAGAAAAGGGTGCCCACTCCCGATCGGCGGTCGGTGTCGCTGTCCTGCCTCTGAACATCTCGGTCGAGATCGAGGCCGTGCTTCGGATACATGGTTGAGGAGGACAGCAACGGTGGCCCGCGATTTCCGTCAGGCCCTGGCGGCCCTTGGCTTCACGTTGCCGCCCTGCGCCGCCAGCGCCGGCAAATATGTCGGCTACCGGATCGCCGGTGACCAGTTCTGGTGTGTGCAGGGGCCGCTGATCGGCGAGCGCCTGGCGCATCAGGGCGTGGTCGGCGGCGATCTGACGCTGGCACAGGGCCAAGGCGCTGCCCGCCGGTGGCGCTCAATATTCTCGCCCAGCTGGACGTTGCCTGCGCCTCGAACATGGAGCGCGTGGCCCAGGTCATCCGCCTCGGCGGCTATGTCAATGCCGTCCCGGGGTTCGCCGAGCATTCGCAGGTCATGAATGCCGCCTCCGAGATCTTCATCGACCTGCTTGGCGAGCGTGGCGCACACACCCGGTTTGCAGCAGGCTCTTCTTCCCTGCCGTACAATCTGGCGGTCGAGATCGAAGCGGTGATTCAGCTGCGATGAGGACGTGAGTAGGCGTCCTTCTCAGTCGAACGCGATCCGTTCTAGAGCGTGATCCGGTCAGGTAGAATCATTTGATGGAGCCAAATCAGCCCACTCGGCTAGGCGATGAGCGCGGCGCGATGTGGTGCATCGGGCAAGCTCATCAACGACGCCGATGGGCTGATTTGGC
>CAZMSA010000317.1:0-2380 GCA_964568825.1 uncultured Rhizobiaceae bacterium
CGAACTTCGGCAAGGAAGGCAAGCCGGAACCGGTCATCGCGAAAATCAGCCAGGAGACGCTGGCGGAAATGATCGGCACGACCCGGGCGCGCGTCAGCTACTTCATGAACAAGTTCCGCAACCTGGGCTTCATCGACTACAACGGTGGAATCGAGGTCCACAATTCGTTGCTGAACGTCATTCTGCACGACCAGCCACCGGGCAAGGATTGAACCGGATCGTTTTGCGTTTCTTCGGGAAGGCGGCCACACTCGGCGGGCGCTCGTGGTGAGCAATTCTGCACAACCCTGAGTCCGATAGGGCTGTAGCCTGCAAATTGCGCATTAGACATCTGTCACCGGGGGCACCATTTTGGCTATGTCAAAGGGTCAAGGAGAGATTACGCGGCACAATCGTTTGCTCGGTGCCCTGGAGAGCGCCAGCCGCAAGCGGATCAGTCCGCATCTTGAACCTATCGAGCTCAAGCTTGGTGTCATCGTCTGCGAAGCGGGCGGGCTTCTCAAGCATGCCTATTTCCCGGAGGGCGCCGTCCTCTCGCTGTTGACTGTTCTGGAGAACGGCTCGGCGATTGAGACCGCCAACATTGGGCGTGAAGGCGCGTTCGGCCTCTTCGCCGCCATGTACAGCCGCGTCTCCTTCAATCGATGCCTTGTTCAACTGGATGGCAGCACCGTTCGCTGCCCGATCGAAGTGCTGCAATCGGAATTCAAGGGCAGCGAACACGTGCGCGATCTCTTCGTCAGCTATTCGGAGACGCTGCTGTCACAGGTTCAGCAAACTGTCGCGTGCAACGCTTTGCACACGACGGAAGAAAGAATGTGCCGATGGCTCCTCATGATGCATGATCGGGCCGAAGGCGAAGCCCTGCCATACACGCACGAGTTCCTGTCCCACATATTGGGCACCAATCGCAAATCGGTAACACTTGCAGCGCAGTCGCTGCAGACGGCCGGCCTTATCAGTTATCAGCGGGGCAGGATTCAGGTTGTCGATCGTCCAGGCCTCGAAAAGGCATCGTGTGAGTGCTACGCCATCGTAAAGGAGCGGTTCGATGCCTTCCTGATGCCGCCCGCAACGGCGGTTCAGGGCGACACAAAAGGGCGCCGCAACAATTGAGACTGCAGGCTGGTGCCGAAGCGCTGGGGCCTGGCGTCGCGATGACCGCGTCTAGGCTGGCCAAGCCCGCTCAGGGAAATACTTGGGTTCGATATCGGCGCTTGGTACCTGTTGCGCCAGGAGTTCCCATTCTCTCGCCATGCGGACGAAATGCGACTGCAAGGCAGGGTTGCCAAAGTCGCGCGCCAATTGCATGCAGTCGGATGCCCGACGCAGGCATTCCAGCTCATACTTTCGAAAGTCGTTCGGATCGAACACCGCGCGCCTCTTTGAAACACCGTTCTCCTTTCGTTACACCGCATCGCGTGCCCTGTCGGTGGCCTACGCCACAAAGCCAACGAGAAATGATGCACGTTAGGCCAGCTGGCGACGAGCTCGGTCCTGGAGTTCGCATTGCACTGCGCCTTCGTCAGAGGCCCAGAGCGACGGTAATTGGCTGCTACGAAAGTTGGTAGCAACTGGCCTGTAGTTCTCCCCGCTGGGTGGCAAATGCAGCAAGTGCCGCTTGCCCGCTGCCGCGCATGCCATTCCGCCGGCAGTTGCGGAAGGAGCCGCCCATCGGCCTGGCGGCCGAAAAATCAGATTGATCTTCCTATTGTCCCAGTCGGGTTTTCACGGGCAGATGGCCAAAGCCGGAAGGGTGCTCAATGTGAGCAATTCTGAACAGTTCTGATTCTGAAAGGGCCGTAGTCTGCACAATATGCAACAGGGTCCGCCATGCCGGATTGAATTTGTTTTGATCGGGGACCTGCAAGGCAACCGAATTGACCGGAACCGCCGGACCCGGCGTGCCGTCCGGGGGGCTGCTGGCTGCAATGTTGATCACAGGCCTCCAGATGACCCTATTGCTCTGGCAGTAAGAGAGGAAACGTCGAATGCCCAATGACAATGGTGGGCCTACAATTATCCAGACAGGTGGTGGCGGCAGCGGAGCGGGCTGGTTCGTAGCTGTGTTGGTACTGATCGCTGTCCTGGTTGGTGGCTACTTTTTCATGAACGGCAAATTCAATGGCGGCAAGGACATCAACGTAAAAGTCGAGTTGCCCAAAACTAAGACAAACTGACGGTCAGCCTTGAGCAAGTCAACGGCCCGCCGTTGGGGTCAGGAGTTATCGAGATGCCGGGGGGACATCCCGAACTGGATTTCACGACCGAGATGACCGAATGACGTCTCGTTGAGCGGCTCGTTCCGCAAACATGCGTTGCAAATCTCGTCGTATCCGCCTCACCTCAAAGAGGGCCACTTTTCAGTCGGCAGGCCAAG
>CAZMSA010000318.1:0-2378 GCA_964568825.1 uncultured Rhizobiaceae bacterium
TACGCGCCGGAAATCCCCGTCAGCTTCAAGGTTCATGAATAGGGCGGGCTAGCTGGTTCGCCGCACCAGTTCGACAGTAAAGGCGGTCGACCAGCCGAACATCAAGAAGCCGTTGGCGCCGATGAGGCCCGAAAGCAGCCGCCATTCGGGCGCCAGGGTGATGTCGCCAAAGCCCAGTGTCGTAAAGCACACCAGGGCGAAATAGACCGATGGCTCGATGCCCGGCACCGCGCCGACCAGCATCAGGACCCCTGCCCACAGCCACACCTCGATGGTCATCACCAGCAGCACGTAGAGCATGGCGATCATGATCACGCCAGTGTTGGCGAAGCGCTTGAGGACGGGCCGCACCAGGCCGGTCAGCCAATCGAAATGCCGCATCAAAAGGGCGAACATCTCGGCATGGATGGCCACCGTCAGGGCGATGACCACCGAGCCGATGACCAGTTGGGCAATCACGTCGCGTCGCCGGCCAGCGCGGCCATGATGCGGACCCAACTCCTGATGCCGCGATGATAGCTCGCCACGTCGTATTTCTCGTTGGGCGAATGGATGGCATCGCTGGCCAGCCCGAAGCCGACCAGCAGGCTTTGCATGCCGAGGATGTCCTTGAAGCTGGCGACAATGGGGATGGAGCCGCCGCAGCCCATCAGCACCGCCGGCCTTTTGAATTCCGCCTTCAGCGCTTCAGCGGCGCTCAACAGGTAAGGATCGTCCTCGGGGATCTCGCTGGCCGGACCGGCGCCACCGTCGCCGCCAAATTCGGCCTTGATGCCGGCCGGCAGGCGCTGGCGGACGAAGGCGTGGAAGGCCTTGCGCACGCCATCGGGGTCCTGGCCGGCGACCAGCCGGAAGGAGAATTTCGCCGAGGCCCGCGACGGGATCACCGTCTTGTGGCCAGCGCCGGTATAGCCGGCGATGATGCCGTTCACCTCCGCCGTAGGGCGTGACCACACCTGCTCCAGCACCGAGCGTTTGGCCTCGCCGGCGGGTTCTTTCAGGCCGACTTCGGCGAGGAACTTCTTTTCGGAAAACTTCAGCTTCGCCCATTGCTCGCGGGTCGCCTTGGGCAGTTCCTTGATGCCGTCGTAGAAGCCGGGAATGGTGATGCGGCCGGACTTGTCGTGCAGGTCGGCGATGATGCGGGCGAGCACCCGGATGGGGTTCATGGCAGCACCCCCGTAATAGCCCGAATGCAGGTCAACCCTCGGACCGATGATCGTCACATCGTCATGGACGATGCCGCGCAGGCGGGTAGTGATGGCGGGGGTTTTTTCGTCCCACATGTTGGTGTCGCAGACCAGCGCCACGTCGTGGGCCAGTTCCTTGCGGTTGGCCTTGAGGAAGGGGATCAGGCTGGGCGAGCCGGATTCCTCTTCGCCCTCGAAAAGCAAGGTCACATCCAGAGGCAGGTCACCGGCTGCCTTGAGCCAGGCGCGGCTGGCCTCGACAAAGGTCAGGAGTTGGCCCTTGTCGTCGGCGGCTCCGCGGGCATATACCCGTTCCTTACCGTCCTTGTCGCGCCGCCTCTGCGGCTCGAAGGGCGGCGTTTGCCATTTCTCCAGAGGATCGGCCGGCTGGACGTCGTAATGACCGTAGAACAGGACGTGAGGAACGCGGGACCGGCGCTTCTTGGCGCGGTAATGGGCGACCACCATGGGATGACCGGTGGTGTCGCGCAGGCTTGCCTCGAAACCCAGCTTGTTCAGCGTGGCGACCAGCCACCCGGCGGCCTTGCGGCAATCGGCGGCGTAGGCCGGATCGGTGGAGATCGAAGGGATGCGCAACAGCTCGATCAAGCGGTCGATGCTCGCTTCAAGTCCCTGATCGGCAGCGGCAAGTACGGCGGCTTCGGCGGCCATGTTCGGATCCCTCCTCCCGATTCGCGAAGTGGCGACAGCTTCCCACGGCGGCAACTCTGCCGGCAAGGGGCCTGAGGCCATGGCAGCAGCCGATTTCCTGCTTGCCCGCGACAGCTTGCAGGCGCATGAGCCCGACCATCGCCTGACCCGCATGCGGCGGCGCGGCTACCAGCGCGTGCGCTACATCCTCAGCCTCATCGACCTGCAATTCTTCTGGGCCAAGCGCTGGTTCTTCATCTCCATGCTGGCGGGCTTCATATTCGCCCACCTGCCGCTGCCGCATGGCATCAGCCACGACGGCCAGCTGGTGCTCTCCATGATGCTCATGGCGACCATCATATTTGTCACCGAACCGATCCCGCTGCCCACCGTGCCGTTGCTCATCATCGTCGGCCAGGTGGTGCTCTTGGGGGTTTCCCCCACCAAGGTGGCGCAGTCGCTGATGACCGATTCGGTGTTGTTCATCCTCGGCTCGCTGATGCTGGCGGTGGCCATCGTCAAGCAGAAGCTCGACCG
>CAZMSA010000319.1:0-2375 GCA_964568825.1 uncultured Rhizobiaceae bacterium
GCTGGAAGCGGCGCTCGAAGCTGCGCGCGGCGATGCCCTGGTGCAGGAACTGGCCGCGGTTCTCTTCGGTCTCGGCCTGCTTCTTGCCGGTGACGGTGAGGGTGCCTTCCTTCACCTCGATGCCGATGTCGGCCTCGGAAAAGCCGGCTACCGCCATGGTGATGCGATAGGCGTTTTCACCGACCAGCTCGATGTTGTAGGGCGGATAGGTGGGAGCCTCGAACTTCGACACGTCGTCCATCAGACGGGCCATGCGGTCAAAGCCGATGCTGGAGCGGTAGAGAGGGGTCAAGTCAAACATGGTTTCATCCTCCTTGGGAAGCAATGAACGTTCAAGTTCCATCTGCCCTGAGTAAGGGCCAGATGACGCTTGCCGGCCCGCCCATGCGGCGCCGACAAACTCAAGATAGTGAGGCTTTAACCGGTTTCAAGAGGGTCAATAGAGCCCATTTGTCGCCTCAATGTCGGGCTAGTTAGGTTAACATTCGGCGCGGGTTTCCGCCCCGTGCCGGCTTGAGGAGCGGAGCTCATGAAATTGCGCAAAATTGGTGCTATTGGGCTTGCCGCCGCCGGACTGGCGGCCTTGACGTTGCCTGCCGCTGCCGGCGGGCGCCACTGGTTCTACGGCAATTACGGCGCCTATGATCGCGGCGCCGTTGTGGATTTCGGTTACTGGGCCGGACCGCGCCCGGCCCCGCCGCCATTGCCACCGCAATATTATGCCGCCTATCCGCCCGCGTATGCCGCCTACCCGCCGGTCTATGCCGGCCCGCAGCAGGTGGCGCCGGAATTCTATTACGAGGTGGCACCGGGCAGTTTTGTGCCGGTTTATCCCAATAATAGCCGCAACCAGTCGGTGATGACCGATCAATACGGCAATCCGCTGCCCTATCGGCCGGCGCCGCGGGCGAGGCAGGTTCAGCCCCGCCAGGGGCTTTCCTATGTGCCCAAGCCGAGGCCCAAGCCGGAAGTGCCGCAGCAGGTTGCCTCGACCGATCCCAAGGCAACCATCGTCGAGACCGACAAGACGGCGCAAAAGCCCGCCGAGGCGGTGCTTTCCTGTGACAAGGCGCGCGCGATCGTCGGTAGTTTCGGCTTTACCGACATCCAGACGGTGGGCTGTGCCGGCAAGGAATATGGCTTCCGCGCCAAGCGTGACGGCAAGGGCTTCGATGTCAGGCTGTCGAGCCTGTCGGGCCAACTCATCTCGGTCAAGCGCCGCTAGATCAGGATGACTTTGGATCGAGTCGATCCAAAGTCATCCTGATCGATTCCAACAAGATAGAGAATGATTTTACCCGAAAAGTGCTTATACTTTTCGGATCATGCTCTAGAGTTCCACCCCTTGCCCGGGGTTGCCGCCTTGCCCTAAGTTCCGCCCGCAGCGCCGGGCCGTTGGGGAACCGGCAGGCGGCGGAGCGGTTGCATGGACTTTCATCCCGTCCCCGGCAACGAGGTGCCGAGCGGCCTCGTTGCCGGCGAAGTCGTCAGTGCTGACGGCACCCGGCTGCGCTATGGCATCTGCCGCCGGGCGGGGGCGTCGCGCGGCACGGTGTGCGTGTTCGAGGGACGCGGGGAGTTCATCGAGAAATATTTCGAAACCATCGAGGATCTGTGCAAGCGCGGCTTTGCCGTCGCCGTCCTCGACTGGCGCGGCCAGGGCGGTTCGGCGCGTCGGTTCAAGAATCCGTTTCGCGGCCATGTCAGCAGCTTTCGCGGTTATGACGAGGATTTCATCGCCTTCATGACGGGCGTGGTGCTTCCCGACTGCCCGCCCCCGTATTATGCCCTCGGCCACTCGACCGGCGGACTGGTTCTGCTCAGGGCGCTCATCACCCGCAACTGGTTCCGACGGGTGGTGTTGTCGGCGCCGCTCATCGATTTCGCGCCGACGCCGTTACCGCGATCGCTGGTCAGGGTGATGGCGCGGCTGGCGGTGATGTGCGGACTGGGCGGTGTGTTCGTGCCGACCCAGGCGCGCCGGCCGCTTGCGGACAAGGATTTTCCCGGCAACCCGCTGACAAGCGATCCCGGCCGCTTTTCACTCGCGGTCCGTACCACCGGCGAGGCGCCGCATCTGGGCACCGGCGGGCCGACCTTTGCCTGGCTGAATGCCGCCTTCAACGCCATGCGCGAACTGGCCCGCCAGCCTCGATCGAGCCTGTTTCTGGCGCCGGTGCTGATTGTCGCAGCGCGTGACGATCAGGTGGTCTCAAGCGATGCCATCAGGCGCCTCGCTCACAAGCGGCCGGGGGTGGCGGCGGTGTTCATCGCGCATGCCCGCCATGAACTGTTGCAGGAGCGCGATCAGGTGCGTGAACAGTTCTGGGCGGCCTTCGACACCTTTATCGGTGAAGGTGCCATGCCCGGTTCCT
>CAZMSA010000320.1:0-2351 GCA_964568825.1 uncultured Rhizobiaceae bacterium
TTTCCGCCTCCGCTTTCTCATAGACCGGTCCAACCGGTTTGCTGGGTTTGAGGAACGCCGGGTCTCGCGCATCGACCTCCACCTGGGTCAACAGCGTGGCAACCCGTTGGCCCTGCGGCAAGGCGTTCTCCAACTCCTGCTCGATCAAATAGCCGATCATGCCTTCAGTCTCCGCCCCCAGCACGTCGAGCGGATAGGCCTCGTCGGGCTTGTAGGCGGCACCCTGCAGGGCTAGCAGGCCAACCTGCGGACCGTTGCCATGGCAGATGACGACGCGGTGGCCCGCCGCAATCACCTCGGCAATGGCCATTGCGGCACGCCTGGTATTGGTGCGCTGGTTCTCCACGGTGAGAGGTTCGCCACGGCTGAGCAAGGCGTTACCGCCCAAGGCAATGACCACGAGCACCGTGTCAGCCTCCGATGGTCGCGACGAGCAGTGCCTTGATCGTGTGCATGCGGTTTTCCGCTTGGTCGAACACGATCGAAGCTGGCGACTCGAAGACCTCGTCGGTCACCTCCATGGCCTCGATGCCGCACTTTTGCTTGATCTCCTTGCCGACTTCGGTCTCCGCATTATGGAACGCTGGCAAGCAATGCATGAACTTGGCGTGCGGGTTGCCGGTCGCGGCCATGACGTCGGTGGTGACCTGATAAGGCTTGAGCAGCTTGATGCGTTCGGCCCAGACGCTGTCCGGTTCGCCCATCGACACCCAGACATCGGTGTAGACGTAGTCGCAGCCGGTGACGGCCTGCTTGATGTCCTCGGTCAGCATGATCCTGGCGCCAGTCCGCTTGGCAATGCCCTGGCATCGCTCGACAAGGGCATCATCGGGCCAGCACGCCTTGGGTGCGGCGAGGCGGATATCCATGCCGATCATCGCCGCCCCGACCATCAGCGAGTCGCCCATGTTGTTGCCGGCATCGCCCACGAAGCTGAAGGTAATACCCGACAGATGCTTGTGGGTATATTCATGCATCGTCAGGAAATCGGCGAGGATCTGGGTGGGGTGGAACTCGTCGGTGAGCCCGTTATAGACGGGCACGCCGGCATGGGCGGCCAGTTCCTCGGCAAGCGCCTGACCGAAACCGCGATACTCGATGCCGTCATAGATACGACCCAGCACGCGGGCGGTATCCTTCATCGATTCCTTGTGTCCGATCTGGGTGCCGGTGGGCCCGAGATAGGTGACATGGGCGCCCTGATCATAGGCGGCGACCTCAAAGCCGGTTCGCGTGCGGGTCGAGGCCTTCTCGAAGATCAGCGCGATGTTCTTGCCCCTCAGGCGTTGCTCCTCATAGCCGCCATACTTGGCCTGCTTGAGGGCGGCTGCCAGGCGCAGGAGGAAGCGGATCTCGTCGGGCGTGAAGTCCAGGAGCTTGATGAAGCTGCGTGCGTGCAGGTTGATGGGCATTGAAACCTCGATTGCTGGGCTTGCCGGATCAGGCCGGGTCGCGGATCAGCGGGCAGGTCATGCAGTGACCGCCGCCGCGGCCGCGGCCAAGTTCGGCGCCCGGAATGGTGATGACCTCGACGCCGGCCTTGCGCAGGAGTGTATTGGTGTAAACGTTGCGATCATAGGCGACCACGACGCCGGGTTCGATGGCGACGACGTTATTGCCATCGTCCCACTGTTCGCGCTCGGCCTCGTAGGCATCGCCCCCGGTCTCCACGACGCGCAGTCGTTTCAGCTTCAAGGCCTCGGCCACGACATCGAGGAACGGCTGCTTTTCGGGCCTTACATCAATCATGCCTTCACATTCTCCGGGCCGCAGGCTGAAGGTACGGATGTGCTCCGATACATCTGCAAATACCGTCACCAGATCGCGGTCACAGAAAGTGAAGACCGTGTCGAGATGCATGGAAGCACGCTCGCGCGGCAACTGGCAGGCAATGACGCGCTCCGCCCCGTCCTGCGCGAACAGCGCCCGGGCGATCTGGCCGACCGCTTGTGGCGTGGTTCGCTCGCCCATGCCGATCAGCACCGTGCGGTTACCGATCGGCATGACGTCGCCGCCCTCGCATGTCGCGAGGCCATGATAGTCATCGGGATCGCCCCACCAGATGGGAAAACCCGCGCTGCTGAAGTCCGGGTGAAAGTGGTAGATCGCCGCGACATTGAGCGTTTCGAGGCGGCGGGCGATCCAGTGCATCGGGTTGAGGGTCACACCCTCGTAGATCCAGCACGTCGTGTCCCGGGTGAACAGGTGGTTCGGCAAGGGTGGCAGGATGAAATCCTGTGGCTCGAGTATGGGCGCCAGCATGCCTTTGGTGTGGATAGGCAATTCAGCCCGGCTCATGCCGCCGATCAGGATGTTGGACAAGACCTCCGCATCGATCTCCATGAAGTGGG
>CAZMSA010000321.1:0-2344 GCA_964568825.1 uncultured Rhizobiaceae bacterium
TGTAGGTGCGCCGGTTACTCACAGCGTTGTTCCTCATTATCGCGTTTGTTGCCCCGGGCAGTGCCCGGGCGGCGAGCCTGGAGGAAATGGCCGGTCAGATGATCATCACCGGCTTCAAGGGGGAGACCGCCGAGGCCCGGACGGTGAAGCGCATCGGCGACGACATCGCGGCCAGCCGCATCGGCGGCGTCATCCTGTTCGCTCGCAACATCGCCAGCCGGGTCCAGCTCAGGGCCCTCACCGGCTATCTGAAGAGCCGCGCCGCCGGCCTGCCACCGATCATCGCGATCGACCAGGAAGGCGGCAGGATCGAGCGCCTCACGCGCTCCAAGGGCTTCCAGACCACGCCGAGCGCCTATTACGTGGCCCGCCACGATAGCGTCGATGCGGCCTACCGGATCTATCTGAAGATGGCCAGGCAACTGGCCTTCGCCGGCATCAACATGAACCTGGGGCCGGTCATCGACCTCGACCTCAACCCCGACGACCCCATCATCGGCAAGCTCAACCGCAGCTTCAGCGATAATGGCCAGGTGGTGTTCAAGTACGCCAGCGCCTTCATCAAGGCCCACCGCGCCGCCGGCGTGCTCACCTGCCTGAAGCACTGGCCCGGCCATGGTGCCACGACCGGTGACAGCCACATCGGCAGCGTCCGCGTGTCACCGGAGAACCGCATCCTTCAGGTGCAGGTCTATGGCGATCTGGTGCGGGCGAAGCTGGCCGATGCCGTGATGGCCAGCCACGTCATACCCGAAGGAGACAAACCGGCCCTGCCAGCCTCGCTCAACCCGCAATCGCTGCGCAACCTGCGCACCAATGTCGAGTTCCAGGGTGCTGTGATCTCCGACGACATGCAGATGGGCGCCATCACCAGGCACTTCGACTTTGCCGATGCCGTGGTGCGCGCCGTCAATGCCGGCGACGACTTGCTGATCTTCGGCAACATGCTGACCTACGACCCCGAGGTCGGCGACAAGGCGCGCGCCGTCATCGTCGAGGCGGTGAAGGCGGGGAAGATCAACAAGGCCCGGCTTGAAGGGGCCTTCGCCCACATCTCCGCCCTCAAGGGGCAGTTGCGGCGATAGGCACCGATGGGGCGGCTGAACGGGCCCTTGCGATTGATGGCTTGCTGACATTGCGCCATCTCCGCCAACCACGGAACAGATCGCCACCAGAGGGCCGGCGCCTGGCCAATTCCGCTCCTGGCATGCCACTGTTTACCGCCATCAGCGGTGATTTACATACCCATGCAAAGCAATCAGGGTTGTCAGGCAAGCTAATTTGACGCAAAGTCATAAAATTGATCAGGAGGCGGAGGTTCCGGGTTGCTGCCGACTGTTCGTTGAGCGGTGTGCAAGGGAGGGAGGCATGTCGGGTCTCAATTACCTGAGCGAGCGCGAGTGGGCCGTCTACACAATCGAAAAAGAGCTGCAAGTCCTGGAGCGCCTGTCACCGGCGCGCGCGGCGTTCAGCGGTGAGGAAATGAAGGTGCTTCACCAATCGCTGGCACAATTGCAGCAGATCGTCAGCGATCTCGACAAGGATGCCGGAGAAAACGAACTGCCGACGTGGCTGCAGCGAAAGCCTGCCTTCTCGCCGACAGGTGGGTCCGAGAGCGGCAAGTCGGTGGCGTAAGTTGACATGATCCGCCGTCATTAGGGCCTTTGTAGTCGGCACGGCAGCGCGCCATCGCAGCGGCGAACGGCGGATTGATGGCGCCACGGCCGGCGACGATTTCGAATCGCCCACAAACATGGCGATGGGGCACGTGTCTAGAGGCTAGTGGGGTCCCGCCCCGCATATCACAAACGCGACGTTTCAAGCCTGCTTGAACCTCACCCACCTGCAAAACATCGCGGACCCGCAGGGAAGGTCGTGGTGGCCCAGGTTGAATGCTGTCCCTGGCCGCATATGTCGACGGGCTTACTCGAACAACTGGCTCCAAGTGCCGCCGCCCCTCATGACCTCTGAAAACCGTCGCCCCCATATCAAACCGCCATCGACGACAATGTCTTCTCCATTGATGAACCCCGCTTCATCGCTGGCAAGAAATACAGCAGCTGAAGCGATATCATCCGTGACGCCGGACCTCGGTATGGCCTGCAGCTTTGCCAGGGCCGTCTTCACCTTCTCAGCGGTGGCCTCTGCTTGCTCGACCTCCATCCCCATTCCCTTGGCAAAGATGGGGGCGAACGCCTGGTGAACACACTGCACAGGTTTTGCACGCAATAACTGGCCAGTTCGTGCCTTGTTCCGCCATTTCATGCCGATCAGGCAGAAACCGAAAATCGACATCCCATTGATTTCATTGAGAAGAATGGTGCTGCGAGAGAGGATCGAACTC
>CAZMSA010000322.1:0-2324 GCA_964568825.1 uncultured Rhizobiaceae bacterium
CATTCACCGCTCCAACCTGATCGGCATGGGCGTTTTGCCATTGCAGTTCAAGGACGCAGAGAGTTGGCAGAGCCATGGTCTCAAGGGCGATGAGACCGTCACCATCCACGGCCTCGGCGACACCCTGAAGCCGGGCGCGGCGATTTCCGTCGAGGTCACACCGTCGAGCGGCAAGCCGAAGACCATCGACGTAGTGTGCCGCATCGATACCCTCGATGAGCTCGATTACTTCAAGAACGGGGGCATTCTCGCCTATGTGCTGCGCAACCTTGCCAAGGCGGCATGAGCGTTCACCGGGCTGTCACCTGAAATTGACTCGCCGGTGATGGCAGCTTGGCGCATATAGCAGGGATGGACACGTCGCTTCTGCTTGGCCGTCTCATCAGGCATCGCATCGGCCGCCGGGCCGTACTGGCGTCGGTGGGTGCCGGCGTGCTTGCCGGCCTTGCGGGCGCCCGCGCCGGGTGGGCCGCAGGCCGTTCGCCGGTGGTGGTGGAACTGTTCACCAGCCAGGGCTGCTCATCGTGCCCGCCGGCCGATGCCTTCATGCGCGACCTTGTCAAGCAGCCGGGCCTCATCGCGGTTTCCTACAACGTCGACTATTGGGACTATCTCGGCTGGCGCGACACCTTGGGCTCACCGGTGTTCTCGCGCCGCCAGCGCGACTATGCCCAGCGGCGCGGCGACGGCAAGGTCTACACCCCGCAGATGGTGATCGACGGCCGCCGCCACGAGGTCGGATCGCGCCGGCAGGCGGTCTATGCCGCCATCGCGGAAGAAGGCGCGTTGCCTCGCGATACCACCGTGCCGATGCACGCCAGTGAGACGTCGAGCGAAATCATCATCGCTGTCGGCGGCGCACCCTCCGACCGGATCAAGCAGGAATCCACCATCTGGGTGCTGGTGGTCGAACCGCAGGTCGTCGTTCCCATCACCCGTGGCGAGAATGCCGGCAGCAAGATCACCTATACCAATGTGGTGCGCCGCATGATACCGGCCGGCATGTGGCATGGCGAAGCCATGACGCTGAAGTTGCCGAAGGCCGACCTGATGGCCGACGCAGGCGAGTTCTGCGTGGCACTGTTGCAGGTGGGTGGCGTCGGCCCGATCATCGGCGCCACCATGTACAAGGGTTAGGGCAGCCCCGGCTCAATGCCCCTCATGGTGTCATGGAGCATGATCCGAAAAGTGTAAGCACTTTTCGGGTAGAATCATGCTCTATCTTATTGGAATCGATCAGGTTCATGACTTTGGATCGAGTCGATCCAAAGTCATCCTGATCTGGTGCTCCTTATGGTGTCATCCTCGGGCTCGACCCGAGGACCCAGAGCACACGGAATAGTCGTCAGATTCGGCCCTTGGGTCGTCGGGTCAAGCCCGACGATGACAGTTGTTTCAACCTTGCGCGAATACCCGCTCCATCAACCTGGCCACCCGGCGGGCGTGGCCTTCGCTGTCGGCGGGGGCTTCGCCTTCCAGGATATGCGCCTGATCGAGAAGCAGGTGGGCGGCATCGGCAATGTCCTCGCTGGCGCCCGCGGCCTTGGCCTGGCGGGCCAGCGCCTTGATCAGCGGATGGCCGGCGTTTACCTCCAGCACCGGGGCGCTCACCGTCACGCCGGTGTCGCGCTGACGCGACAGCAGTTTTTCCAAGGTGCGGTCGAGGCCGGCGGCGTCGGACCCGAGGCACACCGGCGATGATGTCAGGCGGGTCGACTTCACGACATCCTTGACCTCATCGCCGAGCGCCTGCTTGAGGGCGGCGAGGAGGGTGCCCAGTGCCGCGGGGTCTTCCTCGGTTTCAGGCGTCTCCACCTCGGTGGTGGCGATCTTCGCCAGATCCTCGGCGCCCTCTTCGATGGACTTGAAGGGCTTGCCATCGAAGCCGAGGGCGGTACGCACCCAGAAGCTGTCCACCGGATCGGTGAGCAGCAGCACCTCGAGATCGCGGGCGCGATAGCCCTCAAGCCGCGGGTTGCGGGCCGCCCGGGTCTCATCGTCGCCGGTGAGGTAGTAGATGGCCGTCTGGTTTTCCTTCAGGCGCCCGACATAGTCCTTGAGGCTGACGGTCTCAGCCTCCGACTTGGTGGTCCTGAAGCGCACCACCTCGAACAGCTGGTCGCGGCGCTCCATGTCCTCGTACAGGCCTTCCTTGATGACGGCGCCGAACGCCTTCCAGATGCCGGCGAAACGCTCAGGGTCGCTTTCGGCGCACTTCTTCAGTTCGGTAAGCACCCGGTTGGTCACCGCCTTGCGGATCTGGGCGACGGTCGGGTTGTGCTGGAGCATTTCGCGCGAGATGTTGAGCGGCATGTCCTGTGAAT
>CAZMSA010000323.1:0-2304 GCA_964568825.1 uncultured Rhizobiaceae bacterium
GCGACGTGCTCGACCACCACACCCACGCCGACGTGCCGCATTCGCCGCGCGCCGTCCTCAAGCGCCAGATCGCCCGGCTGGAAAAGATGGGGATGCGCGCCTTCATGGCCTCGGAACTGGAATTCTTCCTGTTCCACGAGAGCTATGAGGAAATCCACGAGATGGGCTATCGCGACATGCGCCCCATCAGCCCCTACAACGAGGACTATCACATCTTCCAGACCACCAAGGAGGAAGATGTCATGCGCGCCATCCGCAATGGTCTCAACGGCGCCGACATACCGGTGGAGAATTCCAAGGGCGAGGCCGATGCCGGCCAGGAAGAGATCAACGTCCGCTACGCCGATGCCCTCGCCATGGCCGACCGCCATGCGATCATCAAGAACGGCTGCAAGGAAATAGCCTGGTCGAAGGGCAGGGCGATCACCTTCATGGCCAAGTACAGCTATTCGGCTGCCGGTTCGTCCTCCCACATCCACCAGTCGCTGAGGAGTCTCGACGGCAAGCCGCTGTTCCACGACACCAAGGCCGAGCACGGCATGTCGGACCTGATGCGCCACTATCTGGCGGGCCTGTTGCACCATGCCAGCGAGATCACCTATTTCCTCGCCCCCTATATCAACTCCTACAAGCGCTACATGGCCGGCACCTTCGCGCCCACCAAGGCCATCTGGTCCATGGACAATCGCACTGCCGGCTACCGGGTGTGCGGCGCCGACTCAAAGGCGGTCAGGGTCGAATGCCGGGTGGGTGGCGCCGACCTCAATCCCTATCTCGCCATGGCGGCGCTGCTGGCAGCCGGCATGGATGGCATCGAGCAGAAGATGAAGCTCGAGCCGGCCTTCGTCGGCGATGCCTATGGCGGCAAGGGGGTGCGCGAAATACCCTCCTCGCTGCGCGCCGCCACCGCCGCGCTCGATGGCTCCAAGATGCTGCGTTCGGCCTTCAGCGATCCGGTCATCGACCACTACGTGCATGCCGCCAACTGGGAGCAGTTCGAATACGACCGCCGTGTCACCGACTGGGAGGTCAATCGCGGCTTCGAGCGCTGCTAGGAGCGGTTCACTTTCATTGCGTCGATTTTCTAGAGCATGATGCCGAAAAGTGGAAACCACTTTTCGGCATCATGCTCAACATATTGGAATCGATCAGCTTTTATGCAATTGGGTGTCACCACCCAATTGCATGCTGATCTAGCACCCACCCCACGCCACGTCATACCGGCACTTGATGCCGGTATCCATTCCGCTGGCCTTGCGGCTGGCTGAGGCGTTGGCGGAATGGACCCCGTGGTCAAGCCACGGGGTGACGGCGTGTGAGAGGGATTGGTGCATCCACACTCTCCATCGTCATACCGGTACTTGATACCGGTATCCATGCCGCCGGCCTCGCGGCTGGTTGAAGCCCCGGCGGAATGGGCCCCGTGGTCAAGCCACGGGGTGACGGGTGGTGGGGTGGGGCAAACGCCCGCCTAGCCTTTTCCGAAACTCGCCAGCACTTGCAGCGCCTCGGCAATGTCGCCCTCGGTATGATCGGCCGAGATCTGGAAGCGGATCTCTTCATCGCCCTTGGGCACCACCGGGAAATTCAGCCCCGTCGCCAGGATGCCGTTGGCGCGCAGATGCTTCACCAGCGCTGAGGTCTTCGCCGTATCGCGCACCATCAGCGGCACCACCGGATGGGCGCCGGGAATGGTTTCGAGGCCAAGCTCGCCAAGGCCCTTTTCGAACATCACCGTCATCGCCCTCAGGTGATCGAGCAACTGCCGGCCCGGCCCGCTGTCGACGATATCGACGGCCTTGGCGGCGGCCACCGCCTCGCCCGGGGTAATCGGGTTGGAATAGATGTAGAAGGGCGATGTCTCGCGCAGATAATCGATGAAAGGCGCCGCTCCCGTCACATAGCCGCCATTGACGCCGAACGCCTTGCCCAGCGTGCCGATCAACACATCGACCGGCGGGCTCGCGGTATGTTCTTCCGTGCCGCGACCGCTGGCACCGAAGGCGCCGACGCCGTGGGAATCATCGACCACTACCGCGATGTTCTCGGGAAAGTCGGCGTCGTATTTTTCCGCCAGCGCCATGATCTGATCCAGCGGGGCATGGTCGCCGCGCATGGAAAAGATGCCGTCGGTGACGACGATGACCCGCTTCGAGCGCCCCCGTTCGGCGCGCAGCAGCGCCTCCAACTCGCCGAGGTCGAGATGGGCATAGACGTGTCTTTCCCGCGGCCGCGCCAGGCGGATGGCATTGATGATGCAGTTGTGGTTGAGGGCATCGGAGATGACGCAGGTCTCATCGCTGA
>CAZMSA010000324.1:0-2287 GCA_964568825.1 uncultured Rhizobiaceae bacterium
CGAGCGCCTCGGCGCAGGCCGGATGATCGGCCAGCAGCTTGTGGCCGATATAGTGGAAGTCCCCGACAATCGGCACCTCGATGCCGCGTTTGGCCAGAAGGTCGCGGATATGCGGCACCGCCGCTGCCGCCTCGTCGCGATCGACAGTAATCCGGACCATCTCCGAACCGGCCCGGTGCAAGGCGGTGATCTGTTTCGCCGTCCCCGCAATATCGGCGGTATCGGTATTGGTCATCGACTGCACCGCAACCGGTGCCCCGCCGCCGACCTGCACGGCACCCACCATCACCCCATGCGAGGCGCGGCGATGGGCAACGGCTGAATAGGCCATCTCTCAAGTCTCCTGCTGGATCAGCATGCAATTGGGTGCAAGCACCCAATTGCAGCAAAGCTGATCGATTCCAAAAAGTTGAGCATGATGTTGTCCGAAAAGTGGCTGCCACTTTTCGGCATCGTGCTCCAGCGATCCATTGCGGCCTCTAATGCCATGTCGGGCTGGTATCGCGCAAGCAATCCACATCCGAGGTTTTTCATGCCATAGTGACAACAGCAAGACCACCTCAGATGGAGCCACCATGTCCGCGACCGCAACCGCCGCCGCCCCGAGCGACGAAATGACCCTCATCGAACACCTGCCCTACGAGACCGACGCCGGCATCGCCCCGCGCGGCCGGGTTGGGCTCATCGTGCTGGCTTCCGATTTCACCATCGAGCATGAATGGCGGCGCATATTCGCCGCCGCGCCGGGGCTGGCGCTTTATGAGAGCCGCATCTTCAACGATCCCAGGATCACCCCTGAGACGCTGCGCGCCATGGAGCCGTTCATCACCGCGGCGGCCGACGTCATCCTTCCCAACGCCAGCCTCGACGTGGTGGCCTACGGCTGCACCTCGGCGTCGATGGCCATCGGCGAGGAGAAGGTGTTCGAAAAGATCCGCGCCGCCCGGCCGAATGTCAGATGCACCACCCCGATCACCGCCGCCTTCGCCGCCTTCCGGGCTTTCAAGGCCCAGCGCATCGGCGTCCTCACGCCCTACCGGGCCGACGTCAACCGCATCGTCGCCGACTACATCCGCGCCCGCGGCTTCACCGTGCCGGTGTTCGGCTCCTTCAACCAGGAAGACGACGGCATCGTCTCGGCCATTACGCCCGCTTCGATCAAGGCCGCCGTCAAGCGCGTCGTCGAAACGGCATCCGTCGATGCGGTCTTCGTCTCGTGCACCTCCGTCAGGCTGGCCGACGCGGCGGCCTCGATCGAGGCCGAGATCGGCCTGCCGGTCACTTCATCCAACCACGCCATGGCCTGGCATGCCCTGCGCCTGGCCGGTGTCGAGGATGACCTCGCCCAATTCGGCCGGCTGTTTTCGCTGCCCGCTGCATGATGAAGCCCGTCGCCGAGGACTGGTACGAGGTCCGCCATTTATCCGACGGTATCAGCCATATCCGTGAGCGTCATGTCGGCGACTGGCTGCGCTGCAACATCTGGCACGTCAGGGGCCGCGACCGCGATATCCTGATCGATTCCGGCATGGGGTTGCGGCCCTTGAAGGCTGAGATCGCGGCGCTGGCCGAGCGGCCGGTGACGGCCATATCGAGCCATGCCCATTTCGATCACATCGGCGGGGCGCACGAGTTTTCCGAACGCCTCGGCCACAAGGCCGAAGCCCACATCCACACCGATCCGACGTGGGCCAACACCGCCGCCAACCGCCACTGGATCCGCGCCGAGACCATCTCCGCCCTGCCGCATGCCGGCTATGACATCGACAGCTTCGAGATCACCCCGGCCCCGCTGACCGGCTATCTCGACGAGGGCGACGTGGTCGATCTCGGCGACCGGGTGTTCAACGTCTTCCACCTGCCCGGCCATTCCCCCGGCTCCATTGCGCTTTTCGAGGAAAAGACCGGCATCATGCTGTCAGGCGACGTGGTCTATGACGGCGACCTGTTCGACACCATCTACCACTCCGACCGGCAGGTTTACCGCCAGTCCCTGACGCGCCTGCGCGAGATGCCGGTCAGCGTCGTCCATGCCGGCCATGGCGGCTCCTTCGACCGCGATCGCCTGAAGCTGATCATCGACGACTATTTCGCCGGCGGCCGCCGCATCGGCGATCTCGAGGACTGGCTGGCCAAGGCGATGGGCTAGGCTTCCCCCAAAAGAGTGTCATCGTCGGGCCTGACCCGACGACCCAGGGGCCGCACGGCATGGCCCCTCAGTTACAACCACCCCGCCGCCACACCGCATGCCCTCCCAATCAAGGCCACCTCCCCCAACCGTCACCCC
>CAZMSA010000325.1:0-2266 GCA_964568825.1 uncultured Rhizobiaceae bacterium
GGACGACCAGTGCGAGCGCAAGCACGCTGATCACTCCGAATCCGCCCATTCCATTCCCCATTCCCCATCCCCACTGTCCACCCATCATGCCGGAGCCATTATCTTGACCCGGCCCGTTCATCTGAGCTTGGGCAGCAGTCGCGAGGCCCAAGGTCGCAAGCGCGGATATGGAGAGCGCCAGGCCGGCACCGGTGGTGAGCAAAGCTCGTTTCGAAATGCACATTTTGAGTCCTTCAAATGGAATTGTCGAAGCCACAACCACGCCGGTCAACCTGCCCCGATGGGGTCATCAGGCTCTATTGAAATGATGACGTTGCCAGATATGCTGCAATTGCGCCGCTAACTGACATGGCAGCGATCAGTCCGAACAGCACTTCGTATAGGAACGTGGCATCCGCAGAAGGGTTCACCGCACTCTTCGCCGGTTGCAAATGTGATCCGCCTGACGTCAACCTTGCAGACGCGGTGTGTGCAATCGATCTGGGCATTTTGGCACCTTACTTGGATATCACTTAGACTTCCACGACGGTCTCGCCTTGAGCCAAATCAACACACATCTTTAGAAATCATATGCCGGCTGTGCCGATGCCAGTTTGCGGTTGCACGATAGACTGAGGATGCGAGCCAGGTCTGTGCAGAATTGCTCACTTGAGGAGGTTGGCCCAACTATCCACGGTTCGCAATTGCTTCGGCTTTATCTCGAAATTGGATCGGTGCGCCGACTCAAGGACAGGGTTGACCACCACCCCTTCGCCGCTGGCTTCATGGGCCAGCGCCGGTTCGCCGATCAGTCCGCGGCGGCATAACATCAAACCACAGTGAGCCAGAACCTCCGTTCAAACCAAGGCTCAGATGTCCCGATTGTTCTGACGACGGACATTGTCTGACGCCAGCGCCTTTGGGACATTTTGAGGTGTTTTCGGAACGGAGGATTTCTGGCTCATCGTAACCACCAAGGAGTGCAGATGTGACAGAAATCCGTAAGCATGAAGGATGCGGCCGACAGGCCGAGAGGACGATCAAGGACATCCGCCGCCAGACCCCACGGTGTTTTCAGCGGCTTGCCAATGGTGTTCATTTTGCCATTCCGCCCCAACCGTGGGTGATCGGCAGGCAGCCGAATGTGAGCAATATTGTACAGTCTGAACTTCAGCATCCGTTAATCTAGTCGCAGGATTACCCCTGTGGTTGGCGAGTAGATCCCGGTCTGCGATCAGGGCGTTTTGGTGCCTTCCGAAACGACGAATGGGAAGTCAGGCTCACACAACCCTTTTTGGTTGATGCTCAAGTGGAATGATATGCGGGCGCTCAGACTGGTTGAAAATGCCAATACCGCAGAGGCGCGCTGCAATAGTGCGAGGACAATGCCTATACCAGATTTGTGCGCGGCCTGCCCTGCACGTCATCACGGTATTTGCGGGGCGCTCGAGGATCACCACTTACACGAACTTGCAAGACGCACGTCTAATCGACGCTTCATGGCCGGGCAGACACTTCAGGCCGATGGCGAGGAGGCGGTCGTCTATGCCAATCTCCAGGTGGGCGTGGTCAAGCTGGTAAAGATGCTGGCGGACGGGCGCCAGCAGATCGTCGGCCTGCTGTTTCCGCCCGATTTCGTCGGTCGCCCGTTCGGTCACCAAAACCAGCTATCGGCGGAGGCGGTGAGTGATGTCGAGGTCTGCACATTTCCTCGCACCGTGCTGGAAGATATGGTCAAGCGCCACCCCGAGCTTGAACGTCAGCTTTTCCAGCAGACGCTTCGCGAACTTGACGAGGCACGTGACTGGCTGCTGGCCAACGGGCGCAAGTCGGCACGCGAGAGAGTAGCATCGCTGCTCCACATGATCGCCACACATGTCCCGAACGTCACGCTGATGCAGGCGCGCTCAGGCAGGTCGGTGACTTTTGATCTACCGCTGACCCGCGCCGAAATGGCCGACTTTCTGGGCCTGACCATCGAGACGGTGAGCCGACAATTCAGCCGGTTAAGACAGGACAGGATCATCGATGTCGAGAACAATCGCCATGTCACCGTTCCGGACATGCAGTGCCTGTTTGCAACGTCCGAGGACTGAACGGCGATTCTGTGGTGCGGGCATCGCCACTTCCCGTTCAGTTTCCGCCAGTGCCTTGACCGCCAAATAGTCGGTCTTGCCCGATCCCAGAACCGGCAGTCTGGCGGCAGTGACTATCTTTTCCGAGGCGGCCTGTTCAGATCGCCTTGCGACTTGGCTGCCTTTAGCAATGCATTGCACGCGGCGTGTAT
>CAZMSA010000326.1:0-2265 GCA_964568825.1 uncultured Rhizobiaceae bacterium
CGATGGCCGCCGTCGGGATCAGTTCGCGCACCCGCGAAAAGGCCCAGCGGTTGAACGGCGGCAGCCGCCAGTTGCCGAGGCTCACCTGCCGATCGGGCGCTGGCGGCGCGCCGTGCATCAGCCCGTCATCGTCGCCTGTCATCTCATGTCCCCCTCAATCTTCTGGCGCGGCGTTCTTCTGGCGCGGCGTTGTAGCTGAAGCCGCCGGTCTGCCGCAACGCCTCGCCGGTCGCCATGGCCACCGCCAGCGCCACGTTGATCGACCTGCGGTCCGGCCGCATGGGAATGACCAGGCGATGATCGGCGCCGGCCGCCACCTCGGCCGGCACCCCGGCGCTCTCGCGTCCGAATAACAAGACATCGCTGTCGGCAAAGTCGAATTGCGTATAGGCCGTTTCGCCCTTGGTGGTGAAAAGCACCAGCCGGCGTCCGGCGACGCTGGCGGCAAAGGCCGAAAAGCTCGCCTCGCGCACCACGTCGGCCTTGTCGAGATAGTCCATCCCGGCCCGCCGGAAGCTGGCTTCGGACCACACGAACCCGGCCGGCTCGATGATTCGCACCCGCACCCCGAGGCATGCCCCGAGTCTCAGGATGGTGGCGGTATTGGGCGCGATATCGGGCTGGTAGAGGGCAATATCAATCATGACTTTCCATTTTTTGCGGCGCGTTGGCGCCTTTCCCACTTCTAGACCCTCGCGGGGGTGGCGGTAATATCCTCAAACGTGCGACACTTCATGGCTGGACTTTCCGGTCATGCGATGCCAAAACACGCCCCGGAAATCGCCGGAAGGGGGCCCGGATTCCAAATCCCGGCGCCGGTAAGGTTCGAGCAGCAAACCGTTGGGGAAACCACGATCGTGTCAACCATTGATACTGTACAGGGCAGTAGGCGGGATTTTATCTACATTGCCACAGGTGCCATCGGCGGCGTGGGTGCCGCACTTTCGGTCTGGCCCTTCGTTGACCAGATGAACCCCGACGCCTCGGTCCTGGCGCTGTCTTCCGTCGAAGTCGATCTTGGAAAGATCGAGGAAGGCCAGTCCGTCACCATCAAGTGGCGCGGCAATCCGGTGTTCGTGCGCCATCGCACGGCCAAGGAGATCTCCGACGCCAAGGCCGTGCCGCTCAGCGATCTCAAGGATCCCGTGGCCCGCAACGCCAATCTCGCCGACAACGCGCCGGCGACCGATGAAAACCGGGTGATCGGCGGCAAGGAACAGTTCCTCATCCAGCTCGGCGTGTGCACCCACCTGGGCTGTGTGCCGTTGGGCGAGCAGGGCCCCTACAAGGGCTGGTTCTGCCCCTGCCACGGCTCGATCTACGACACCGCCGGGCGCATTCGCCAGGGGCCGGCGCCGGAGAACCTGCACGTACCCGTCTACAAATACATCTCCGACATGCACGTCCAGATCGGTTGACAAGGCGACAGGGGCTTTAAGAAATGAGCGGACACTCCTCCTACGAATTCAAGAATCCTCTTGCCCGCTGGCTGGATTCGCGCCTGCCCATCCTTTCCATGATGCGCGGCCAGGCGATGGACTTCCCGACACCGAAGAACCTCAACTACTGGTGGACCTTCGGCGGCATCCTGGCGGTCATGCTGGTGATCCAGATCCTCACCGGCATCGTGCTGGTGATGCACTTCACGCCGGAATCGACCATGGCCTTCAACTCCACCGAGCATATCATGCGCGATGTGAACTACGGCTGGCTGTTGCGCTACATGCATTCCAACGGCGCCTCGATGTTCTTCCTGGCGGTCTATATCCACCTGTTCCGCGGCATCTACTACGGATCGCACAAGGCGCCGCGCGAGGTTCTGTGGATGCTCGGCGTCATCATCTTGCTGGTGATGATGGCCACCGCCTTCATGGGTTACGTGCTGCCGTGGGGCCAGATGAGCTTCTGGGCCGCCAAGGTGATCACCAACCTGTTTTCGGCCGTGCCGTTCTTCGGCAACGTCATCGTCACCTGGTTGTGGGGCGGTTTTTCGGTCGACAACGCCACCCTGCAGCGCTTCTTCTCGCTGCATTACCTGCTGCCGTTCGTTCTGGTCGGGCTGGTGGTGCTGCACATCTGGGCCCTGCATGTGCCCGGCAACAACAACCCCACCGGGGTCGAGGTGAAGTCGGGCCAGGACACCGTGCCGTTCCATCCCTACTACACCATGAAGGACCTGTTCGCGATCGTCGCCTTCCTCATGGTCTATGCGGTGCTGGTGTTCTTCCTGCCCAACCTGTTCGGCGAGGCCATCAACTACGTGCC
>CAZMSA010000327.1:0-2251 GCA_964568825.1 uncultured Rhizobiaceae bacterium
GATGAATCACGCAAACACGCCGATGGGAATCCCCTTCTCAAACACGCTCTTAGCAGGTCTGCTAACTGGATCAATTATTGATTATGATGGAAATATATTGATAAAATGTAACTCTCTTGTAAACAAAATGTATATACTATGGTTGTTTTGCTTCGCATTCATACCAATTTTTGCGATGATTTACTCCGAAAGATACACGTATAGTATTTATAATATTCTATACGATAGTAATTTTGTTTTATTTTCAGGGCTACTTATTCTTGTGTTTGTCATTTTGCCCCCTCTTGCTTATGTTTTTGGCGCACTTACCTTGCAGCGGAGGCTCACAGATTTCCTAGGAACCACAATTCAGGCAAGAAAAGTGCAAAGGCATGACCTCGGCGTGCTTGATGCCCGCTATCGGGGGTGAAGCGGACGCTCTTGTCCGCTTATCAAGTCGGCCGGTTAAGATCGCAGCCATTCACCAGCATTGACCTCGATCAACGCCGCCAATCCAATGAGGTGGCTTGGCCGCAAGATCGAGCCGGCGAAATCCCGAGTCCCGCCGCGCAGCGCAAACACAATTGACCTGTCGCCCTTTGATCTGCCGCAAGGCGGTGCACCTCGAACCGCTCCATTTTATCGAATATGGTTAAGTCAGTTGGGATTGATAGCCATGGAGAAACCGCTGCAAATCACCTTCAAGGGCATGGCGCCGTCGCCCGCCGTTGAGGCTCGCGTTCGCAAGAAAATAGCGGAACTCGAACGCTTCCATGACCGTATCGTCGGGTGCCGCGTGACTATCGAAGCCCCCCACCGCCAACATCGAAAAGGCAAGCTCTATAACGTGCGGGTCGATGTCAGCGTGCCTGGCAAGGACGTGCTCATCGGCAGGACGGGCCCACTCGATCACGCCCATGAAGACGTCCATGTGGCTATTCGCGACGCCTTCGACGCGGCTCGCCGTCTCATCGAAGACCACGTCCGTCGCCTGCGCGGCGATGTCAAGAAACATGAAGCGCCGAGGCATGGCAAGATCGTGCGCCTCTTGGATGACTACGGCTTCGTCGAGACGTCGGACGGGCTGGAGCTCTATTTCCACCGAAACAGCGTGGTTGACGGCTCGTTCGATGCGCTGAAGGCCGGTGACGAGGTACGGCTGGTGATTGCTGAAAAGGAGGGCATCGAGGGCCCGCAGGCGAGCACCGTCGCGCCAATCGGCAAGCACCATATCGCGGAGCCGTAACCAGCAGCGCGGCATGCTTGCCATGAGCTGAAAGGGCGTGGTGATCATGGCTCGACAAGAGGTGACATCACGCGCGACTCCAACTGTCTCCGAGCTTGAGCGCAGCTCGCTTTATTCGGAGGAGCTTGGGATCGAGCTCAGTCGAGGGCGGGATGCCGACATCTTTCGCTGGTTCGTCGCCAGCGTCCTCTATGGCGCCAGGATATCGGAGACGATTGCCCGGAATACTTACCGTTCGCTAGTCCGTCATGGGCTCGCCACGCCACGCAAGATCCTCGATGCCGGTTGGGATTTCCTGGTCAACCCGGTAATGCGCGAGGGAGGCTATGTGCGCTACGACGGGCGCAAATCGGAGCAGTTGCTGCGCGATTGTGACAAGCTCCTCGACGACTATGCAGGCAGTATGTCGAGGATCGAGGCGCTTGCCGTCGACAACGCCGACCTCGAGGCACGCCTCCTCGCCTTCTACGGGGTCGGGCCGGTAACGGTGAACATCTTCCTTAGGGAGCTGCGGCCCTACTGGTCCAAGGCAGACCCCGGACCACTTGCCGCCGTGCGCGAGGCTGCGGCGGGGCTGGGCATCGACCTCGACCGCTATGACCGCAAGAGCCTCACCTTCGCACGGCTGGAAGCCGGGCTGATCCGGCTGCGCCGCCGAGGGAAATGGGCCATGCAGAGCGCTGGCACAAGCTAGCCCGACCTATTCATGAACCTTGATGCTGACGGGGATTTCCGGCGCGCAGGCGTGCGGGATCGCGGCATCTTTTGCACCGCGGCTGGAGTTGAACTTCTGGAATGCGTTGAGGGTTGGAGGGTGCGGCTCGGCGGGGCGACTTGGCCCTGTTGGCTATGGACCGGCAGGCTGCAGCGTGATGGCGATCTGGCGGAACAGATCGGCCTCAGGACAGGCAGCGGCGAAGGCCAGACGAATGCGGGCGATGGTTTCGATGACGCGAGCGCCCAGCTTCAGCAGCCTGAGAGCGTGTTTGAAAAGTGCGTGTGTCACGGCCAGCGCCTGATAAGTGT
>CAZMSA010000328.1:0-2250 GCA_964568825.1 uncultured Rhizobiaceae bacterium
TGTGGGGGATCATGAACTCGTTCCGCGCCATTGCCGTTTCCAAGAACACCAATCTTGCCGTGGTGGCACCGGGCCTTGCCGAAGCGCTGGCGGCCACCGGTCTCGGCCTTCTTGCCGCCATACCGGCGGTTATCTTCTACAACAAGTTCTCCAGCGACATCGGCAAGATCGCGGCGCGGCTGGAAAATTTCGCCGACGAATTTTCCGCCATCATCTCGCGCCAGCTCGACGAGCGCGCGTGAAGGGGTAATCGAGGCCATGGCATCGGCGGTTCAGGGCAAGACAGCAATCAGTGGGCGGCGCGGCCACCGGCGGCGGTCGTCCTATGCGCCGATGTCGGAGATCAACGTCACCCCGTTTGTTGACGTCATGCTGGTGTTGCTGATCGTCTTCATGGTGGCGGCGCCGCTGTTGACGGTGGGGGTGCCGATCGAACTGCCGGAGACCAAGGCCAATCCGCTGCAGGGCGACAAGGAGCCGCTCACCGTGACAGTGAAGGCCGACGGCACGGTGTTCCTGCAGAACACCGAGATCAAGCTCGACACACTGGTGCCGAAATTGATTGCCATAGCCAAGAACGGCTATGAGGAGCGCATATTCGTGCGCGGCGACCGCCACGTGGATTATGGTAAGGTTATGAAGGTCATGGGCGTGCTGAACATGGCGGGCTTCCGCCGCATCGGCCTGGTTACCGACATGGCTCGGGACTACTCAAAATGAGGTGGAACGGTTGCGCGTAAGCCTTCCCATTTCGTTTCTTGCCCACGCCGCCATCCTCTTGGCAGCGGTGATCGTGTTGCCGTCGGTCGACGGCTACAAGGTGCCGGAACAGCCGTCTATTCCGGTCGACATCGTCGATATCACCGACCTGTCGCAGCGCGCCGCGACCCTCAAGGACGCCCCGGCCAGGAAACCCGACGTCAAGCCGGCGCCGCCCAAGGTGGAAAAGGCCAAGGAGACCAAGCCGGCCCCCAAGCCGGCCAAGGAAGTCAAGCAGGCCGCCAAGGAGCCGCCGCCCGCGCCTGAGCCCAAGGCCGAGCCCAAGCCGGTGGTCGAGGCCGCCAAGCAACCCGATCCGTCGCAGCTTGAGGCGCTGATCAAGAAGACCGAAGCGCCCGCCGACCAGCCCAAGCCGGATCCGCAAAAGCAGGCGGATTCGACGCCGGTGCCCATTCCCCGGTTGAAGCCCAAGCCGCCGGCCGACTTCGTCAAGAAGGAAAAGAAGAAGTTCGACTTCAATCCCGATCAAATCGCCGCGCTGCTGAACAAGGTGCCCGAGAAGAAGGCCCCGACCAAGACGAGCGATATCACCGGCACGCCGTTGAAGGGCAAGTTCGACTCGCTCGCCGGCAACGACGCGCAATTGTCGGCCGACATGGTCGACTGGCTGCGTCAGCAGGTGGAGCGTTGCTGGGCGCCGCCGACGGGGGTGCGCGAGGCACAGAATCTGATGGTCAAGGTGCATTTCGCGCTGGGCCAGGACGGTACCGTCCTCAGCGGCCCCGAAGTTCTCAATCCGGGTGCCGACGCCTTGACCAAGGCGGCTGAGTCCAGTGCCGTTCGCGCGGTTTTGATGTGCGCACCGTATAAGGGATTGCCGCTCGACAAATATGATATCTGGAAAGATGTTATCCTCAATTTCGATCCAAGCCGCATGCTTGCCACCAACTGACCGACACTGAAGACGTAAAGAAGCCAATATGCATTTCCGCCAGAATGGTCCTTTCAACGCCGCCATGTATCGCGGCATGGCGCTCCTTGTCATTGCGATGGCCCTTGCATTGCCGCTTGCCCGTCCGGCCATGGCGGCGCTGGTGATCGACATCACCCGCGGCCAGGTGAAACCTATGCCCATCGCGCTGCCGAATTTCATCGGCACCTCGCCGGAAGAGGCCAAGCTTGGTGCCGACATCGTGGGCGTCATCGGCAACGACCTGCAGCGCTCGGGGCTGTTCCAGCCGCTGCCGCAGAATTCCTATGTCGAGCAGATCACCGACTTCTCCGCATTGCCGCGGTTCGGCGACTGGCGCACCATCCAGGCCCAGGCGCTGGTGACCGGCCGGATCATTCTGCAGTCCGACGGGCGGATCCGGGCGGAATTCCGTTTGTGGGACATCTTCGCCCAGCAACAGACTGTCGGTTTGCAGTTCGTCACCACGCCGCGCAACTGGCGGCGCATCGGGCACCTCATCGCCGATGCCATCTACAAGGCGATCACCGGCGAGGAGGGCTATTTCGACAGCCGCATCG
>CAZMSA010000329.1:0-2189 GCA_964568825.1 uncultured Rhizobiaceae bacterium
CGGGTGGCGATCTCGGCCACCTGATCGGGACGCAGATCGCCTTCCTCCAGCGCCTGGATCTGTCCCTTCACCTTCCTCAGGTTGAAGAACAGCTTCTTCTGGCTGGCGGTGGTGCCCATCTTGACCAGCGACCACGAGCGCAGGATGAACTCCTGGATCGAGGCCTTGATCCACCACATGGCATAGGTCGCGAGGCGAAAGCCACGCTCCGGCTCGAAGCGCTTGACGGCCTGCATGAGGCCGACATTGCCTTCGGAGATGATTTCGGAAATCGGCAGGCCGTAGCCGCGATAGCCCATGGCGATCTTGGCCACCAGGCGCAGGTGGCTGGTCACCAGGCGATGGGCGGCCTCGCGGTCGCCATCCTCGCGCCATTGCTTGGCGAGGGTGTATTCCTCATCCGGCCGCAACATGGGAAAGCGGCGGATCTCGGCGAGATAGCGGTTGAGGCCGCCTTCACCGGAGGCGATCGATGGCAGTGTGGATGTGGCTGGCTTGGCCATTTTTGTTCCCCTTCCCGAGGCGGTCCGGACTGAGTCTGGTTTCATGCCGAACCGCCCGGAGCATATAAGTACGCAATTCGTTCCTTTGTAGACCAAAAGCCGGCAAAAATCCTCTTAACTTTCGCTCACGTTCACTTGATGCTTACGTAAAGGTCAATTTCTTGAGAACCTTGGCCAACCTCTCCAGGTCGGCGGGCAGGGGGCTGCGAAACTTCAGATCCTCGCCCGTCGCGGGATGGCGGAAGCCCAGTTCGGCGGCGTGCAGCGCCTGGCGGTTCAAGGCCTCAAGCGCCGCCCGGGCGCGCTGATCGAGGCGGCTTGCGGCCGTCTTGAAGCCGGTGCCATAGGCGGCATCGCCCATGAGCGGGTGGCCGATATGGGCCATGTGAACCCTGATCTGATGGGTCCGGCCGGTCTCGAGTTCGCAGCGCACCAGACTTGCCACGGGCCGCTCGCTGTCTTTTGGATAGCTCTCGATCACCCGGTAGCAGGTAACGGCGGCGCGCCCGTCATGGGGCCTGACGGCCATCTTGGTGCGGTGATGCGGGTGGCGGCCGATGGGGGCGTCGATTACCCTCGAGGGGCGCTCCGGGCGTCCCCACACCAGTGCGAGATAGGCGCGATGCAACAAGCCGTCGCGGCCGTGGGCGGCGAACTGGGCCTGCAGGCCTTTCAGCGTCGCGTCGTTCTTGGCCACCACCAGGATGCCGGAGGTATCCTTGTCGAGGCGGTGCACGATGCCCGGCCGCCTGACGCCGCCGATGCCTGAAAGAGCATCGCCGCAATGGGCGATGAGGGCGTTGACCAGGGTGCCGGTCCAGTTGCCGGCGGCGGGGTGGACGACGAGGCCGGCGGGCTTGTCGATGACGATGAGATCTGAGTCCTCGTGCAGGATATCGAGGTCCATGGCTTCGCCGGCCGGGGCGGCGACACGCGGTGCCGGCATGGCGACGGTGACCTCGACGCCGGGTTTGACCCGTTGCCGGGCCTCCACTATGGTCCGCCCGCCCACGCTGACGGCGCCGTTGGCGATGAGGGTCTGGAAGCGGGCCCGGCTCACCTCGGGAAATGACGAAGCCAGCAGCCGGTCAAGGCGTTCCCCGGCGGCTTCGAGCGGCACGACGAGAGTCAGGTTGGGCGAAGCGGGGGCTGTCATGAGCGACGAGCAATCCTTTGAAGGCGATGGCGGGGCCGGCGAAACCGGCTGGAGCGCGCGCAATGTGCGGTTGCTGAAGGGCGCAGTCTATATCATGGGCGGGCTGATTGTGCTCGGCGCCATTGCCCTGGTGGCCGCCGTCGTCTTGAAGTCCGAGCATGGCGGCGCCCAGCGGGCCGAGGGCTTTGGCACTCTCGACGTGGCCGCACCGGCCGGCGCCATGATCACCGCCAGCCACCTCGACGGCGACCACCTTGCCATCGACATTGCCTCGCCTAAAGGGCCAGAGGTGGTGATCGTCGACATCAGGAAGGGCAGGGTGATCGGCCGCGTCAGGCTCAAGACCGCAGCCCCTTGAGGCGGGTCAAGCTTTCACTTGCACTTGCGAGGCAGCGTCTCTATAGGATTTCGCGTGCGACCGCTCATATCCGCGGATCGACCGGCACACGGCGCCGCCCCCTTCGTCTAGTGGCCCAGGACGCTGCCCTCTCACGGCAGAAACAGGGGTTCGAGTCCCCTAGGGGGCGCCA
>CAZMSA010000330.1:0-2179 GCA_964568825.1 uncultured Rhizobiaceae bacterium
TCGGCCAGCACCCGCACCCGGTCTTCCATCAACGGCCCGTAGATGAAGCGCGCCCAGATGTTGAGGATATCGATGAGATCGTTGGAGAGGCCCTTGAAGCCCCAGGTCTCGTAGGCTGCCACCACCCGGTCGCGGTTATCCTCGCGCAAGCCGTTGTAAAGCTCGACCACGCCTTTGACGAAGGAGGGCGGGAAGATGCGGATGCAGCCGAAATCGAGCAGGTTGAGGCCCTGCGGGCGGCCGGCATCGTCGAGCCAGGCGGCATAGTTGCCCAAGTGCGGGTCGCCATGGATCACCCCGTGACCGCAGAACGGCCGCCACCAGGCATCGAACATGTGGGTCGCGAGCAGGTTGCGGGTCTCGACATCGCCTTCAGTGAAATCCAGAAGGCGCTTGCCGTCCAGCCATGACATGGTGAGGAGGCGGCGAGTGGAGAGTTGCGGCCTCACCTTTGGCACCCGGATGGTCGGATAGTTTTCGAGGATATCGCCATAGAGCGCCAGATGGCGGGCCTCGCGTTCGTAATCCAGCTCCTCGCGAAGTCGCGCGCCGATCTCCTCGGCGATCTCCGAGGTATCGATGGCTGGGCTCATGCGCCGGTGGATGGCGAACACCACCTTCAGTTGGGAAAGATCGGCCTCAACGGCTGACTGCATGTCGGGATACTGCAGCTTGCAGGCAAGTTCGGCACCGTCGTGGCCTTGCGCCCGGTGCACCTGGCCGAGCGAGGCGGCGTGGGCGGCTTGATGTTCGAAGGCGGCGAATTTCTGCTGCCAGTCGGCCCCCAGTTCGGCCGCCATGCGACGCTTGACGAAGGGCCAGCCCATGGCTGGCGCGTTGGCCTGCAGGGTGGCCAGTTCGGCGGCGTATTCGGCCGGCAGGACATCGGGGACGGTCGCCATGAGCTGGGCAACCTTCATCAGCGGTCCTTTCAGGCCACCCAGCATGTCGCGCAACAGCCGTGCTTCGGACGCCCGGTCGCTGCCACTGCTCAACAGGCGCCCCGCGGCAACCCTTGCCGCCGCCGTGCCGACGCCTGCGCCTACCCGGGCGTAGCGCCCGAC
Source organism: uncultured Rhizobiaceae bacterium (assembly GCA_964568825.1). Taxonomy (GTDB): domain Bacteria; phylum Pseudomonadota; class Alphaproteobacteria; order Rhizobiales; family Aestuariivirgaceae; genus CAVVDT01. The sequence goes on from CAZMSA010000330.1 coordinate 1,065, forward strand.
CCGGCCGGCCAGCGAATTGGCTTCGTCGTCGCGGTTGCTCAAGCGGCGTTCTCCGCCGCCTCGATCTCGTCGATCAGGCTTTCGATCACCGAAAGGCCCTTTTGCCAGAACGTCGGATCGCTGGCATCGAGATCGAAGGGTTTCAGGAGTTCGGAATGATGCTTGGAACCACCAGCCTTCAGCATCTCGAAATACTTTTCCGCAAAGCCTCGTTCGGCCTCGCGGTAGCGGGCATAGAGCGAGTTCACCAGGCAATCGCCGAAGGCATAGGCATAGACGTAAAAGGGCGAATGGATGAAGTGGGGGATGTAGCTCCAGAAGGTCTCGTAGCCCTCTTTCAGCTCGATTGCGGGGCCGAGGCTTTCGCCCTGCACCTCAAGCCAGATTTCACCCAGGCGGTCGGCCGTCAGTTCGCCCTGACGGCGTTCCTCGTGCACCCGGCGCTCGAAGATATAAAAGGCGATCTGGCGCACCACGGTGTTGAGCATGTCCTCCACCTTGGAGGCGATGAGGGCCCGGCGGCGCCGCGGCTCGGGAGTTGCCTTGACGATCGCCTGAAAGGTCAGCATCTCACCGAACACCGATGCCGTCTCGGCCAGCGTCAGCGGGGTGGGGGCCATGAGGGCGCCTTGCGGGCCGGCCAGCACCTGGTGCACGCCGTGGCCCAGTTCATGGGCAAGCGTCATGACGTCGCGGGTCTTGCCCTGGTAGTTGAGCAGCACATAAGGGTGGGCTGACGGCACCGTCGGGTGCGCGAAGGCGCCCGGCGCCTTGCCCGGCCTGACGGGGGCGTCGATCCAGCGGTCGTCGAAAAAGCGCCGGGCGATATCGGCCATTTCGGGGGCAAAGCCGTTGTAGGCGCCGAGCACGGTGGCGCGCGCCTCGTCCCACCCGATGATGCGATCGTCCTCGTCGGGGAGCGGGGCGTTGCGGTCCCAATGGGCGAGCTTTTCCTTGCCGAGCCAGCGCGCCTTCATGGCGTAATAGCGATGCGACAGGCGCGGGTAGGCCTTTTGCACCGCGCTCACCAGGGCATCGACCACTTCCGGCTCGACCCGGTTGGCGAGATGGCGTGAGGCGGCGACGTCGTCGAACTTGTGCCAGCGGTCGGAAAT
>CAZMSA010000331.1:0-2176 GCA_964568825.1 uncultured Rhizobiaceae bacterium
CGTCTTGCCGGCGCCGTTGGGACCCAACAACCCTACGGCTTCCCCTCTGCGTACCACCAGGCTCACCCCACGCACGACGGGGCGGCGCTTGTAGGATTTGGACAGCCCTTCGGCCACCAAGCCCCGCTTCAAATCCGTCTTCGCTCCCACCGAACGCGACTGCACCCCGGTCTCGCCCTGGCGCTGGACCGCCGGGTCGGTGAAAACCGCTCCGTCGGTCCTGTCGCGGCCATCGTTTGCGATGATGTCCTGATCGATCCGCGTCACATTATTACCGTCGAGTTGAGTTAAAATTGAATGAAGTCCGTCCGGCCGGCCCTTTCGGCACCCTCCCGGGCGGCTTGTCGTTCACTGTCCCTTGGGCACAAAGCTGCCCCTGACCCGCCCACCAGTCAATTGGCTTTCATGGGTATTCAAGTCGACATGCAGTTCGTTGCCCCGCATGACGGTCGTGTCCTGGGTGACGACCACATTGCCGCTGACCACCAGCTTGTTGGCCTTGACGTCCATCCGCGCACGCTCACCGGTAATGCGCTGTTTGGCCGTGATGATCACCACGTGGCCGGTGGCATTGAGGAAGGTCACCTTGGTCTTGTTGTCGGCGTTGGAATTGTTGCTGTTATCGGTCTTGGTGGCGGTGTCGGTCTTGCTGCCCTTTTCATAATCGACCACCAGCTTGTCGGTGTGCAATGTCACATCCGCGCGCTTGGCATCGACCTTGCCGGTGAAAATCGCCTTGTTCTCCTTGTCGAGCACTTCCATGCGATCGGCTTCGATATCGACCTTCTTGTCCTTCGAGTTGGAGGCCTTGCTCAAGGCGTCGGTATTAACCGTCTGGGCCAGCGCCGGCGGTGTCAGGCGCTGAGCGGGCGACGCCACGCACACAAGAACGGCCGCAGCCATCCAGAACGCCTTTCGGCCGAGACCGCTTTCATGCCATGGCGCCTTCATTGCTTGTCCCCTCTAGGAGCTGACGGGTCATAGGTCGCATGGACCCGATCCAGAAATATCACGTGGTTGCCGTTGTCGGTAATTTCCATACCGTTGGCGGCGATGTTGCCGTTTTGCAGGCTTACTGTCACTGGCACATGGGAAACAAGGCGCTTTTGCTCAAGAAAAACCCGCGCCTTTTCCATGTTGGCGACAAACTTTCCCTCCGAAGCCAACCGTACAGCGCCTTCGAGGTCCAGTATCTTGGTATCGGTATCATACGTGCCGCTGTTGGCCGCGACAGTCATGACGGCGCCGTCCTTGCGGTTCAACGTCGCGTTGACGGTGGCGAGATGCACGATGTTGTTCTTTTCGGCATCCTGCTTTGCCAGTTTGGCATTGACCACGAATGGCTGCTGCTGCTTGTCGTAGCCGGCAATGGTGGAGCGGTTCGCCGTTATCTGATTGGCCGGCGGCAAGGTGCTGCGCGGCTGCGGCGGGGGCGGGTTGAGGGCTTCGAAGGTGGCTACCTGCACGACAAAGACCACCACCAGGATGGCCGTCAGAGCAATCGCTGCCGCGCTGGCGATACGCAAGCGGCGCGATCTGCCGAGTCCGGGCGCCGGTCGGCGTTTAGGTTTCAGTGCATTCATTGCAGCACCTTCGCCAGCCCCGGCAGACCGTATCACGACCATCCCGGATCGCTGTAATCGCAAGCCGGCGCCGCGGTGAATTCCGAACTATCGGCATCAATGGGCAAATATGTCTTCCTCGCCCCAGCCAGCCAGATCGAGCGCAGCCCTCACGCCGACGAAATCGAAGCAGGCGCGGGCGAGCGCCTCGCGCCCCTCGCGGCGCAGCATCTGGTCGAATCGCGCCTTCAATTCATGCAGATAGATGACATCGATGGCCGCATACTGGCGTTGGGCGTCCGACAGGACCGGCAGGCCCCAGTCTGAACTCTGTTGCTGCTTCGACATTTCGATACCCAGCATCTCGCGCACGATATCCTTCAGACCATGGCGGTCGGTGTAGGTGCGGGTCAGGCGCGAAGCGATCTTGGTGCAGTAAATGGGGGCGGTATCGGCACCCAGATACGCCTTGAGCATGGCCACATCGAAGCGGGCATAGTGGAAAATCTTGACCACATCCGGGCTTTCCAGCAGCGCCTTGAGGCGCGGCGCCTGATAACTGGTGCGGTCGAGCTGCACCAGATGGGCATTGCCGTCGCCGGCGGAAAGCTGCA
>CAZMSA010000332.1:0-2146 GCA_964568825.1 uncultured Rhizobiaceae bacterium
TCGAGGCTTGTCGGGCTGGACTTGCCGAGGACCTTCCTGGCGCTCGCCACCTCTGCTGCCGTGCCGTGCACCATGACGAGAAAGCTGTCGGCCTTGAGGGCGGTCTCGTATTTGATCACGCTGTCCTTGGGCACGCCAATACTGTAAATCGCGGCACCAATTGCACTCAGGCCCCCGACGACAGCCGCGTTCTCGATGGCGGTGATCGCAATGGTGGCCAGGTAGCCAAGAACAACCACATGGCCGACGACGGGAATGGTCAAGAACAGCCCGCCGAAGAACAAACCCCACAGGCCGCCCCAGAACGCACCGCGCGTGCCCCAGAACTTTACCCGGTCACCGGTATTGTAGAAGCCTGTGACTTTTTCATCGGTATGGTAGCCTTTGCCCACAACGCTCATGTTCTTCATCTCGATGCCGGCGGCGGTCAGGGTTTTGACGGCTGCTTCCGCGGCATTGTGGTCAGCAAAGATGGCGATGACTGTATCGGGCTCTTCCATTTGATCCTCCTGCAGGACAAGTTGAGGCCCGGCGCGCATGCGCTGGTCAACCGGGCCATGGGTTTCACAGGCAGGGTGTCGGAGGCCATGGTCGCATGCTGTGCAAAATTGCTCACGCGGGCTCGTCTGCGGCCATCGAGAGGAATCGGCGCCTGGCCATCGAGCGGTATCAGGATGTCATCAAGGCGCTTGACAAGTATGAGGGCGGGCCGCTTCCCGCCGTGTTGGTGCCGCACTGCAATGACGCCATCAGGAAGGCCCTGCGTAAGGACCAGCGAAAGGCTGTGAAGGCGCTGAAGGCCCGGCTTCCGGCGGACCTGAAGGTGGCCATGGATCGCTATGGGTGGCGTTTTCATGAAGCCAAGGCGGAAGAATTCTTCGAGTACATGACGCTCAGGCGCGAGCGCAAGTACCCCCTTACAGAGGTTGCCCTCAGAGAGCGCCTTGATGTCGGAATCGAGTGGGCCCCCAAGAATCTGCCTGCACATGAGCAAGTCCGTAAGGCTGTCATCGCGGGCAAAGCCCACATCGCCGATCTGTGGCGCGATGATGAAAAGCCGAAGCTGGAAGATGAGCCCCAGCCCGTCACCCGGTCGGAGCTGCTTAAGGCCCATTCCGGTGCCGGTGACGGAACCGCTTCGGCAGTCGAAAGCAAAGAACTCGAGGCCGGCGGAATGGCACAAGGCCAGCAGTCGGCGACGTCGGGGGATGAAGCAATGCCGCCGACGGATCCCGGTGACGCCATGCCCCAGGCGCCGTAAGTGCGGTCGCGATGGCAATCAAGTTTCGTTTTGTAATTCCTCAACCAGTAAGGAGTCGAACCATGAGGAAGAATATTGAGAAGGTCATGGGATCGTTCAAAGTCGAGAGAAAGATCGTCGTCGGTGATCCGTGTTATGGCGGAGCCAACTGCGTCGAACTCGTAGTGAAGCCGGGCATCTGGGAGGTCCTCATCCGCGACGACAACGAGCACAGACCCGGTATGCGCGAGCTTCTCGCCAAATCAGTTCACGCTACCCGGATAGGGCAGATCAGCTACCTCGACTCGTTCTGCGTCGACTCGGGTCACGCGAGCATGTTTGATGAGCGCGCCCTGAGCACGTTCGAGTTCGACGGGAAGGGCGGCGACAAGATGGTCTTGGGCGGCTGCATCGCAGGCACGAACTTCGGCGATGGGCTCTATGAGGTTTGGGGCCGCAAGCACAGGGGTGAGATCGTGGCGCTCGCGATTCCGCTCATGCCAACATACTTGCTCGAACGCGAGACATCCTGACGGTTGTCGGTGAGGAGCAGTAGTCTCACCCAAGCCAACAAGCTTCTCTGGAAAGGACCAAGTTGCAGGAAAACGGCGAGCACCCGCTCGCGGACCAGCGTATCATTCACTCATTCAGCAAGATGCCCGAAACGCCGGATGAAGCCGGGCTGGTAGTTTTACTTGCCGAGGTCAACGAGCTCGGTGAGACCAAGATCAAGTGTTTCATTCCAGCCAAGGGCCTGATCGACTGTGCCCTCCTATGGGTCAGTAAAGCAGACGAGTCCCAGGACTCAGATACCGAGGCATCGTCGTTGTCGGCTAGACGTGTCCGTGCCGGTCAATGCGATGAGGGCTTTTTGGCTTTCGCCCGACCAGCACGGCGCCTGTTGGC
>CAZMSA010000333.1:0-2138 GCA_964568825.1 uncultured Rhizobiaceae bacterium
TCGAGCGCCATGTCGAGCAGCGCACCGCCATGCTGGCCGGGGTCAGCCACGACCTGCGCACCATCCTCACCCGCTTCCGCCTCGGCCTTGCCGTCCTCAAGGACCAGCAAGCCACCCAGGCGCTGCGCGAGGATGTCGACGAGATGCAACGCATGCTCGAGGGCTACATGACCTTCGTACGCGGCGACGGCGGCGAAGCGACCGTGGTGACCGATGTTTCCGGCATCGCCTCGGCCATCGCCGGCGACATCGCCCGCACCGGCCAACGCCTCGATCTCGACATCCCCAAGGGGCTGGTCGCCGCCGTCAAGCCCATCGCCTTCAAGCGCTGCCTCGGCAATCTCATCGGCAATGCCGTACGCCAGTCCGACACGGTGCGGGTCAGCGCTACCAGCAGCGACGGCCGCCTGACGATCCTCATCGACGATGCCGGCCCCGGCATCCCGCGCAAGCAGCGCGAGGACGTGTTCCGGCCCTTCGTGCGGCTGGAGGGCGGGCGCAACCAGGACGCCGCCGGCATCGGCCTTGGCCTCACCGTCGCCCGTGACATCGCCAGGAGCCATGGCGGCGAGATCGTACTGGAAGACAGCCCCCTCGGCGGCCTCAGGGCGCGCGTCACGGTGCCTGTTTAGAGTATGGCGCCGAAAAGTGGATGCCACTTTTCGGATAACATCATGCTCGGCCAGAAGGCCTCTCGTATCACGAAACGCAGGGCTGGTGCGACTTGGCGAGCGCCGTGCGCACCCGTTGATCGAGCGGGATACCCTCTTCGGTGGCCAGGCGCAGGGCGTGCGAGATGGTGGTGAAGCGCACCGGGTCCATGCGCCGGGCAATCGCCAGATAGGTGGTGTTGCCGACCATCCAGCTCTCGGCGTGCAACAGGTCGTCGTTAGTAAAATCGCCCACGTCGACCACCCCCTTCATGTGCAGGACATAGAGGCTCAGGTGACAGCCCTTGTGGCCCACATAGCCGATATGGGTGGCGGGGATGCCGTTCAGCTTCACATCGGTTTCGACCGCCTCGACCCTGAGCCCGGAGAGCATGAGGTCGGGCAGCGTGAAGCCGGCCGCCACGTCGATGGGCTGGAACGTCACCGGCTCGGCCGTCCACTGGTCATGGTTGCTCAGCGCCGCCGCAAAGACATTGCCCGATGTGGCTGGCTGGCTGAACCGTTCGATGCCCAGCCACAGCCCGCCGGCCACCACGGCGATGGCCAGCCCGGCAGCGATGGCGCCGCCAGCCAAGCGCGAAAACCTCGACCGCGACGAATAGATGGTGATGATCGGCGGCGTATCGTGGGCATCGCGCACCGCCGCCTTCATGGCGTGCAGTTTGGCCACCTGGGCGGCAATCCCGGCATCCTCGGCTGCGGCGCGTGCCACCGCCGCGGCCCCCCGCGGCTGCAGTTCACCGTCCACATAGGCATTCAGCGCTTCAAAATCCGGCTTTGGCTCGCTCATGTCTTCTGGCGCCTTGCTTGATGCCGCATCTCAATGACCTGGTCGTCGCGCAGCAGGCGGGCCAGCGTGGCGCGCGCCCGGCTGATGCGGCTCATCACGGTTCCTTCGGCGATCGACAGGATCCTGGCGGCTTCCCCATAGCTGAAGCCGCCGATATCCACTATTGCCAGGATGTCGCGATGGTCGGGATGGAGATGGTCGAAGGCCTGGTGTACCGCCACCGCGTTCACAACCACCTGCTCGATCGGCCGCGGGCTGAAATCCATCTCCGCCACCGTCTCCAGTTCGACCGGCTCGCCGCGCCTCTGGGCGCGCAGGTGATCGCGCCACAGGTTGCGCAGGATGGTGAACAGCCAGGCCCGGTAGGCATTCTCGTCTTCGGGCACGTTGCGCGCCGTCATGACCTTGACGATGCAGTCGTGCAACAGGTCCGAGGCGATCTCGCGGTTGCGGCTGACAGCCAGCGCAAAGCCGTAGAGGCGGCCCTGATAGGCTTCGAACCGCATTTGCTTTCTGCCGTTGCGCATCGCCAGCTTCATCGCCTGTCTAAAGCGCCCGTGAGCGCTCCGCCCACAGGCAGCGCGCATGCTCGGCGCCCGCGCCCGGCTTGTCAAGATGGCCGTAAGGCTATCGGCCGCCGGCCTCCATGGCCCGCCACACCTTCTCCGCTGTCAGCG
>CAZMSA010000334.1:0-2111 GCA_964568825.1 uncultured Rhizobiaceae bacterium
GCACTGGACACGCCTAGCAATTCAGGTAAAATATGTCAATATGGCTGACATAAATTCAAACACCGATCCTGCGCTGCCCCGCCCCCCGGCTCCGGGCGCCACCGATGCCGCCGACAAGCCCATCGTCGAACTCGTCGAATTGTTGTTTTTTGCCTACCGCGATTTCACCTGCGAGCCCGATGCCATCCTCAACGACTACGGCTTTGGCCGCGCCCATCACCGGGTCATCCATTTCGTCGGGCGCAATCCCGGCATCCGGGTGGCTGAGTTACTGTCGATCCTCGCCATTACCAAGCAGTCGCTGGGCCGCGTCCTGCGCGAACTGGTGGAGACCGGCTATGTGGTGCAGCGCGCCGGGCCATCCGACCGCCGCCAGCGCCTGCTGTATCTGACCGAAGCAGGCCGCCGCCTGCATGCCCGGCTGGTCGAGCCGCAGATCAGGCGCGTCAGGGCGGCGCTGGAGTTGGCGGGCGCCAGCGACAACGGCGAATATCGCGCCGTGCTGACCGGTCTCGTCGATGCTGCCAACCGGCGCGAGGTCGCCCGCCTGGTGACCGGCGCCGGCGGTGAGGGAGATGCGGCACCGTGACCGCTGCCATCGAGGATGCAAGCCCCCACGTCCTCATCGTGGATGACGACCGGCGCATCCGCCAGCTTCTGAGCGCCTACCTCAGCGACAACGGCTTTCGCGCCTCGACGGCATCGAGCGCCGAGGACGCCATGGCCCTACTGCGCGGTCTGGCCTTCGATGCCATTGTCCTCGACATCATGATGCCGGGCCGTTCCGGCCTCGACCTCGCCGGCGACCTGCGGCGGCGCCGCGACGGCGTGCCCATCGTCTTCCTGTCGGCACTGGCCGAGGCCGACGACCGCATTGCCGGGCTTACCGCCGGCGGCGACGATTACCTGACCAAGCCGTTCGAGCCCCTGGAATTGCTGTTGCGGCTGCGCTCGGTCCTGCGCCGTTCCGCCCAGCCGTTGGACCCCGCGGTCGAGGTGCGCTTTGGTCCTTGCGTCTTCAATCCGGCGCGCGGCGAACTGCGCCGTGGCGACGACATCGTCCGTCTCACCACCCGCGAACGCGACATGCTGCGCCAGTTCGTCCAGCGCCCCGGCCAGACCGTGTCGCGCGACATGCTGCAGCAGGGCCCACACGAGGAAGGCATGCGCACGGTCGATGTTCACATCAACCGCCTGCGCCGCAAGATCGAGGACGATCCCGCCAATCCGGTTTATCTGCAAACCGTGCGCGGAGCGGGCTATACTCTGCATCTTGACTAGCAACCCGGAGGAAGGCTGACGATGGCGGCCTTGACGGAATTCGAGGAACGCGAGGACAAGCCGCGGACGCTTTACTGGCGCTTCAACCGCTTTCTCGAGCGCCACCTGCCTGAGGGTCTGTATCCGCGGTCGCTGATCATCGTCATCGCGCCGATGGTGGTTTTGCAGTCGATCATGGCCTACACCATCATGGAGCGCCATTGGGACAAGGTGACCAGGACGCTCTCCAAGTCGGTGGCCCACGAGATGCAGCTGCTCGTCGACCTCTATCAGGCGAGCCCCCACACCCCCGAGGCCCTCGCCCACATCGAGCGACTGGCGAACGAAGATCTCGGCATCGGCCTGAAGATCGATACCAACGCGCAGTTACCGACCATCCGCGACAAGCCGTTCTTTTCCATCCTCGACCAGAAGCTGTCGCGCTATGTGGGCCGCTATGTGAAGAAGCCGTTCTGGCTCGACACCCTCGGCCATTCGGGCTTCGTCGATACCCGTATCCTCGTTGAAAAGGGCGTGGTTTTCCGTTTCCTCACCGACCAGGCCCGCGCCTATGCCTCCAACACCTATATCTTCCTGTTATGGATGATCGGCTCCTCGCTGGTGCTGCTGGCGGTGGCCATCGTCTTCCTCAGGAAGCAGATCAGGCCGATCCAGGAGTTGGCCGAGGCCGCCAAGAGTTTTGGCATGGGCCGCGATTTCCCGGCGAATTTCGAGCCGCGCGGCGCCGTCGAAGTCAAGCAAGCCGCCCGCGCCTTCCTTGCCATGAAGGAGCGCATCGAGCGCCATGTCGAGCAGCGCACCGCCATGCTGGCCGGGGTCAGCCACGACCT
>CAZMSA010000335.1:0-2106 GCA_964568825.1 uncultured Rhizobiaceae bacterium
TAGCAGATCTCGGCCTCGCGGGCGAGCTTGGCCTCGGGCATGTTGGTCATGCCGATGACATCGCACCCCCAGGTGCGATACAGGTGGCTTTCGGCGATGGTGGAGAACTGCGGGCCTTCCATAACCAGGTAGGTGCCACCGCGATGATGGGTGACCGCCTCGGCCTTCAGCGCCGCTGCGACGCGCTCGGCGAGGCCGGGGCTGACCGGTTCGGCCATCGACACATGGGCCACGCAACCCGCCCCGAAAAAGGTCTTGGCGCGGGCGAAGGTGCGGTCGATGAACTGGTCGATGATGCAGAAGGTGCCGGGCGGCAGATGCTCGCGGAACGAGCCGCAGGCCGACAGCGACACCAGGTCGGTGACGCCTGCCCGTTTCAGGCAATCGATGTTGGCGCGGTAGTCGATGTCGGTGGGCGACAGGCGATGGCCGCGGCCGTGGCGGGGCAGGAACACCACGTCGAGCCCGGCGATGGTGCCGAAACGCAGCTCATCTGAAGGCTCGCCCCACGGGCTTTTGACCAGCTCCCAGCGGGCATCGTCCATGTCGATGTCATAGAGGCCGGAGCCGCCGATGATGCCGAGGACCGATTTGCTCATGAGTGGGTTCCTTGCCAGGGAAATGGCAAGGCCCGGACTTTAGCGATCCGGGCCTTGAACGCAATCGTCGGTGCTCCGGCTAGAGCATGATCCGAAAAGTGTACGCACTTTTCGGATAAAATCATGCTCTATCTTGTTGCAATCGATCAGGTTCATGACTTTGGATCGACTCGATCCAAAGTCATCCTGATCTAGTGTTCGACCTTGGCCCAGATCGCCTTCTTGGTCAGGTACAACAGGACAGTCAGCACCGCCAGATAGATGAGGACCTCAAAGCCCATGCGCTTGCGGGCTTCCATCTTGGGCTCGGCGGCCCAGGCAAGGAAGGCCGAGACGTCGCGGGCCATCTGGTCGACGGTCGCCTTGGTGCCGTCGCCATAGGTCACCTGACCATCGGAGAGCGGCGGCGGCATGGAAATCCATGGGCCGGCGGCGAAATAGGGATCGTACTGCTTGCCCTCGGGGCCGGGCGGGGTGCCGGCCGGCGGTTCCTGGAAGCCGGTGAGGACGGAATAGACGTACTGCGGGCCGCCCGAGCCCTTGAAGATCTTGGTGGTGTAGAGGGTGGCGAGCGTTCCCTCCCAGCCCGAGCGCGCCTTGGTGATCAGCGACAGATCGGGCGGCAGGGCGCCGCCGAAAGCGGCCCGCGCTGCCTCCTCGTTGGGGAACGGCGACGGGAACGCATCGGATGGCAGTCCCGGGCGCTGATACATATCGCCCTGCTTGTTGGGTCCGTCGGTGATCTGGAAGCTGGCGGCAATCGCCTTGACCTCGGCGGGGGTGAACTCCGGCCCGCCCGGTTCGCTGAGATTGCGGAACCTCACGAAGCGCATGGAATGGCAGGCCGAGCAGATTTCCTTGTAGACCTGGTACCCGCGCTGCAACTGGCCGCGGTCGAAGACGCCGAAGGGGCCTTCGAAGGAAAAGCTGATGTCCTTGGCGGGCAGCGCCTCGGCGCTGGCCAGCGTCGGGACCGCCGCCAGGCCGACAAGGACGGTGAGGCCGGTGAGTGTCTTGGTGATCAGGTTCATGGCTGTTTCTCGCTCTGCCGGTATCACTCGGCGGGTGCCGCTTGAGGTTGCGACTTCTTCTTGCTCAGGACCGCATCGGATATCGAGGATGGCAGTGGCCTGGGCGTCTCCAGCAGACCGAGTAGCGGGAAGACGACGAGGAAGGTGAAGAAGTACCAGAAGGTGGCCAGCCGCCCCACCAGGATCCAGTTGCCCTCTGGCGGGTTGGCGCCGACGATACCCAGAACAACGGCATCGATCACCAGCAGCCAGAAGAACTGCTTGAAGATCGGCCGGTAGGCGCCGGAGCGCACCTTGGAAGTATCGAGCCACGGCAATGCCAGCAGCAAAATGATCGAGGAGAACATGGCGATGACGCCCAACAGCTTGTTGGGGATCGAGCGCAGGATGGCGTAGTAGGGCAGGAAGTACCATTCCGGCACGATATGGGTCGGCGTCTGCAGCGGGTTGGCCGGCACGTAGTTGATGGCCTCGCC
>CAZMSA010000336.1:0-2104 GCA_964568825.1 uncultured Rhizobiaceae bacterium
GCCACCATCGGCGGCATGATCTCCACCAACGCCGGTGGCATCGAGGCCTTCAGGAACGGCATGATGCGCGCCCGCGTTCTCGGCCTCGAAGCCGTCACCGCCGACGGCACCCTCATCTCGGACCTGGCACGCGTCACCAAGGTCAACGAGGGCCTCGATGTAAAACACCTGTTCATCGGCGCCGAGGGGACCCTTGGCATCGTCACCCGCGCCGTGTTGCGCCTGGTGCCGATGCCGGGCGAGCGGGCAACCGCGCTGGTGGCCGTGAATGACGCCGCCACGGCAGTGCGCCTGTTTCGCCGCCTGCGCGGCGCCGCGAGTGACGGAGGACTGCTGGCCGCGGAGATCATGTTCGCGGACTATATTGAGACTGCCGCACGCGATCTGAAGCTGGAAAATCTTGCGGGCTTCTGCGCGGCCCCGGTCTATGTGCTCATCGAAATGACGGCCCTCGACGCCGATGCCGCTCGCAACGCTCTCGAAGGCGAGCTGGCCGCCGCCATGAAAGATGGCGATGGATTTCTCGATGCCCTCATCGCCCGAAGCGAAGCCGACCGGGCGAACTTCTGGCACCTCAGGGAGGAAACCTGGGCGGTGGAGCGCCAGAAGCCCGGCGGGCTGTGGTTCGACGTCTCGGTGCCGCTTCAGCGCATCGACGACTACATGAATGGCCTTCGTGCCCGCCTCGATAGCATCGATAAAGGCCTGGGGCTTTATGTCATGGGCCACCTTGGCGACGGCAACCTGCACGTTACAGTGGCGACAGGCAAACCGCTCGGCCACCTGAAGGATCCTGTTTCGCGCGCCGTCGAGCATGGCCTCAAGGCATGGGGCGGCGCTATCTCGGCCGAACACGGCATCGGCATAGACAAGCGGGGGAGCCTGCACCGCGAGGCGGACCCTGGCAAACTCGCCTTGATGCGCACCATCAAGGCGGCGCTCGATCCGCTGAATTTAATGAACCCGGGCAAGATTTATTAGAACATATTCGGAGAATAGCGAGCCCGCCTCACGTTGTGCCGTCGGCAGCGCCCTTGTTCATCAGCGACAGGCCCATGAGGGCGATGCGCCTGAGCGTTGCCGGGTCCTTGTCGTCAACGCGCTCCAGCACGTCCTCGGCCTCCTTCGTGCGTCCCCGCTCGATGAGAAAGTCGGCATAATCGATCAGTCCTTTTTCCGAAGGCCCTTCTCCCGAGCGCATCATCTTCGCGAACATGGCATCAGCCTCCGTGTGCCGGCCCTCACCTGCCAGCGCCACGGCAACCAGCCGGTAAGGCTCGGCTTGCGTGATGACGCGCCGCTTCGCATTCCACTGATCGATGACCTGGACCGCGCGCGTGGCACCCTTGGAGGCGATCACTGCGCACAACAGTACGTTCAGGAACCCGAAGGCATCGATCTTGCCGAGGTTGAGCCGCAGGCACTGACGGCTGATCGTTGCCGCCTCCTCGGGGTCGCCACTGGCCAGCTTCCATCTTGCCCGCAACAGCGCCACACGAACCGGGTTCCAGCCCTGGGGAAACTTGCGCACGACCTTGCCTGCCAGTTCCACCTTGCCCCGGTCGAGACAGGCCTCGCAATAAGCGGCCCGCAGCTCCGCGTTTTCATCGATCAGCGACGGTTGTGCACCCAGGAAGTCGATCACTTTCTGGGCCGGCACGCGCCCGTAGCTGATCGCCTCGATCAACGCTGGTTTGTCGCCGTCTGGGCTCGATGAATCTGTCTCCCCGTCAGCGTCCACATAGGCCGCGATCATCCGCTCGATATTGAGGTTCACCAGATCGCCGCTGACATGGATCTGATCGTCGAGCCAGGCGAGATCGCGCCGCGACAGCGTAACGCTTTCGAAACTGGGGTAGTATTCGACGAAGTCGTAACGCGCCGTGATCTCTTCGGCGGCTGCCCGCAGCACCGCCTTGGAATAGGTGTTGGCAATCAGAACGTCCATGTCACGATGCGTGGCGCCCATCGGCACCGGCGACACTGTTAGCAACACGTGGCGGTCGGCAAGACAATTCGAGGCCAGCAGGTCGAACGACTTCCGAAGAATTCTAGAGCGGATTCGGCTTAATCCGGATCGTATCCGGCGGCGGCGAAGTAGTTT
>CAZMSA010000337.1:0-2053 GCA_964568825.1 uncultured Rhizobiaceae bacterium
CGCGCGGCCATCACCTTTATGCCGTGCAGGAATTCTGGGAGCGCTGATCGGTCGCGCCGATCACTTCTTGCCCATCAGTTCGCCTTCGCCGCGCTCGGCCAGCGCCTCGTAGAACCGCGCCATGCCCGGCACCAGCGCCTCGCCCTCGGCGGCCAGCGCCTTGTACTCGGCGGCCAGGGCCTTGCCGGACTTTTCGCCGCGCCGCGCCATGAGTGCGTCGTGGCGTTGTTTGAGCGCCTGAAACGCCGCCGATCTGGCCATCTCGGCATCCCCCAGGAGAATGAAGATGGGGACCGGGTTGGTCTTGCCCTTCAAGCCGATGGTGCCGGCATCGAGGAAGGCGAGGCCGGGCGCCGCCTCGGCGACAGATGCGGTCACCAGGATGTCGAAGCCCACGTCCTTGGAGGCGCTCTCCACCCGCGAGGCGACATTGACCGCATCGCCGATGCACGAATAGTCGAAGCGCTCCGCCGAGCCGAGATTGCCGGCCACCGCCATGCCGGTGTTGAGGCCGATGCCGATACGCGCCGTGAGCCCCTTGTTCCCGAAGCCGAAGGCATCGGTGTCAGTCATTTCCTGCAGCGCCCGGCGCATGTCGAGGGTGGCGAGACAGGCCTTTTCCTGATGCCTGGCAATGTCCAGCGGTGCGTTCCAGAAGGCCATCAGCGCATCGCCGATGTATTTGTCGATGGTGCCGTCATGGGCCGTCACCCGCCGGCTCATCTCGCCCAGCAACTGGTTGAGGAATACCACCAGCTGCTCCGGATCGAGCTTTTCGCTGATCGGGGTGAAGCCGCGGACATCGGAGAACATCACCGTTATCTCGCGCAGATCGCCGCCCAGCTTGAGTCGGCTCGGGTCCTGCTGGATCTGCGCCAGCACCGAGGGCGAGACGTAATGCGAAAAGGCGCGGCGCACGAAGCGGGTTTCGCGGTCGGCGATCAGGAAGCGGTAGGCGGTCATCGAGAAGGTCGCGGTGAATACCGTGAACACTGGAAACGACAGATCGATCAGCAGACCGGCGCGCGCAAAGGCTTGCCACACGCCGACGAACATCGCCGAGGCCACCACGCCGCCCATCGCCATGGACATCAACGGTCCGAGTAACAGCGTCGAGACCACCAGCCCAAGGCCCGTCACGGCGGTGACGATCAACTCGGCCCCGTCGAGCCAGTCGGGACGCGACAGGTAGGTGCCGGCGATGATCTGCTCTGCCGCCTGGGCATGGATCGATACCCCCGGCACCGTCTCGCCCAGCGGCGTGACGCGGGCATCGAGAAGTCCCACCGCCGATGCACCGACGAACACGATCTGACCTTCGATCAGCTTCTTGAGCGCCTGGTCGTGGCCACCATGCATGATCCGGTACACCGATACATAAAGGCCCGGATCGTCGTGCCGGTAGTAGATCCACATGGCGCCATGCCGGGTGACCGGCACGGTGAAATTGCCGTCGCGGATATCTTCCACGATCCCCGGCTGGTCGCTGGCGCCGCGGATGATGTAGGTGGAGGCCCCCTGCGCCACCCTCAAGGCCTCGAGAACGAGAGACGGATAGGGCTTGTTGTCACGTTGCAGCATGAGCGGAATGGCACGCACGATGCCGGTCTGCATGCCGGGCGTCAGGCTCATGGAGCCGAGCCCGCCGGCGACTTTCTCCAACGCGGGAACAATCGGTGTGACCTTGTCGAACGAAGGCAGGCCATCGAGGGTGTGATCGCCGACCACCGCGAAGCCCGACTTGAGCACCGGCGGGACTCCGCCCGATGCGCCGGTGACGCCGAAACCCAAAACCGTCGGCGCCCCGTCCAGGGCATCGGCGAACACGCGGTCATTGTTCGGCAAGGCCGACAGCCGCTTGGCGGCGTCGCCCAGCACCGCCTTCAATTGCTCCACGTTGGCGAGATTTGACGGCGACTGGCGGTCGCTTTCGGCAAACGCGATGTCGAAAGCGATCGACGCCGCGCCCAGAATTCGCAGCCGGTCGACCAGTTTCGCCAGGAGATCGCGCGGCCACGGCCACTGGCCATAGGCCTTGAGCGATTGTTCGTCG
>CAZMSA010000338.1:0-2048 GCA_964568825.1 uncultured Rhizobiaceae bacterium
GTCGAAACGATCCATGTCCCTGCGGCAGCGGCAAGAAGTACAAGAAGTGCTGTGGTCAGGTCACCTTCCACTAGACCCGATCGGTTCATAAATGGCAAAGCTGGCGAGAGGCGGGACCGGCGGTGTGGGGGGCAAGGATGAAACCGGCAACAGAAGGAGCGCGGGCGGGACAGGCAAGCAAGGCTGCGCTGGATTTCATCGCCAGCAATCGGGTAGACACCTCCCCGGCACTGAGCTCAGCGAGCGTCAGCCAGTTCCGCGCCGATGCGAAAGTGCAGTTTCTACCGCGCGCCGAGCGGGCAGTGCGGCGCCACGCTGTCAATGTCTCATCCATTGAGATCGCCGGTGTTGCCTGCCTCGAGGTAATTCCGCGAAACTTGGTTCCGGGTAGGACTATCGTTTATTTCTACGGCGGTGGATATGTCACCGGCAGCGCCAGGGAAGACCTGATCGTTGCTGCAGCACTTGCCGACGGCACGAATGCGCGGCTCGTCGCGCCCGAGTACAGGCTTGCGCCGGAGCATCCCTGGCCCGCAGCCGTCGACGACGGATATGCGGTCTTTCAGGCGCTGGCGGTCGAGAGCGGGGCGATCGCCGTTGCCGGTGAGTCTGCAGGCGGCAACCTGGCGCTCGTCACCCTGTTGAGGGCGCGGCGGGCCAATCTGCGCATGCCGGCAGCGACTGTCCTTCTGTCGCCGTGGTGCGATCTTGCCAATGAGGGTGACACCCTCGTGGCCAATGACGGGCGTGACCCCCACCTTGGCGAAGGCCTTTGTCGACGCGGCTGCGAGGCTGTATGCCGATGGCAAGCCGTTCACCGATCCCGACATCTCCCCAACCCACGGCCAGTTCGACGCGGATTTCCCGCCGATGCTGATCACTACCGGCACGCGCGATCTGCTGATGAGCCAATGCGTGCGGCTTGCTCGCCTCATGCGATCCGGCGGGGTTTCCGTGGACCTGTGTGTTTGGGAAAATCTCTGGCACGTGTTCGAGTTCTACGATGAAATTCCCAAAGCTGCCATGTCCCTCGCTGAGGCCTCTGAGTTCATGGCCGCGGGTCTCGGAAAACCTTGCAATTGATTTTGCAGCACGGGCCGGAGGTCAACGACCGTGGCGCATTGGAAATCACCGCAGCCCCGACAGGAAGCGCAGCAACGCGGCGTTGACCTCATCGGGCTTTTCCTGCTGCACCCAGTGTCCGGCTCCTTCGATCAACTCGCATATCCGCATGTCGGTGCATGTGCCGCCCTGCATGCGAGCCAGCGTTCCAGGATCTTGATGAATGCCCCAATCCTGTGCGCCCGCAATGAATGCGCTCGGTATATCGATGGTGCGTCCCGCAAACAGCCGTAAATCGGCGTTGCGCCCCTCGGTCCGGCAACGATACCAGTTCAACGCTCCTTGGAATCCAGTCCGCGTATACTCCTCCACATATACCCGAAGGTCTTTGTCCGGCAGCCAGGCGCAGGCTGCAACTTGCTCGACCGACGGCATCTCTCCCGCCACAGTCTGCGCCATGTCCTGTCCGGCATCCATGATGTAGTAGGTCGGCAGCCTGGCCAGTTCCGGTGCCGTCCACTCATCCAGGGCGTAAGGCCGGTTGCCTGGCCAATCCGCACTCTTGTGGTGGTAGTAGGCGCGAAGGAAATCATGGAGCCCCTGTGGTGGCGCCCACATCTCGGCGTTGGCCAATCGCGTGGAATAGTACCATTGATAGTGCTTGCGCGGCCGCGGCAGTGCCAGCAAGTCGGCATGCACCGTGTCCTTCCCTGCCGGCCTCAATCCTGGCGGGCCCCCGAATGGTGCGCTCATCAGCACCACGGCCGGAAATACATCCGGGCGCGCCAGCGCCGCCGTGGAGGCAACCGATGCCCCGAAATCATGCCCGACCACCGCCCGCACTTGCTTGATACCGAGCGCGGACAGCAAGGCGAGCATGTCGATCACCAGGTTGCTCAGCCTGAAACTGTCGATATCGCCGTCATAGCGGTTGAAGTCGGCTGCATGAACTGCCAGCAGCATGGCTTCTATAATCCATCGACACT
>CAZMSA010000339.1:0-2035 GCA_964568825.1 uncultured Rhizobiaceae bacterium
CCCGTCATGCCGACGGTGTGGCCGTGCTTCTGCAGCACATCGACGATGTGGAATTTGTGCTCGGGAAACACTTGCGCAAACCCGTCGGCGTCCTCGATGGACTTGGTCATCGCGGCGGTTTCCGTGGTCTTGGAGTCGGCGAGGGTGGCGCCGTCGAGAATGTTTGCGCCCATACCAAGCGTTTTGGCCATCTCGCGGGCGATCGCCAATGCGTCGCCGGTCACCATCTTGATCTTCACGCCCATCTTCAGGGCGGTGGCAACGGTCGCCTTGGCGTCGTCGCGCGGCGGATCGAACAGCGGCAAGACGCCAAGAAGCTGCCATTTCCCCTTGCCATCCGCCCGGGCCACGCCGAGCGCACGAAATCCGCGCGCGGCGAAATCGTCGACGGCCTTGTCGACGGCGCCCTTGACCGCCGCGGCATTGGCCGCCAGTGCCTGGATGACCTGGGGCGCACCCTTCGTCACCTTGAAGGTCTTTCCGTCCGGCCCCGTGACGGTGGCCTCGGTGCGCTTGTGGACCGGATCGAAGGGCTGGAAATGCGTGACCTTGAAAGGCTTCAGCGCCGCTTTGTCCTTCAGGCCGCCCAGCACCGCAAGATCGATGGTGTCGTCGTTCTCCGATCGCGAGGCCAGCGCGGCGGCGAGGATGAGTTGCGCGGCAGAGACCTTGTCCAGGCAAAACGGCTCGCCCAGCGTGAGTTTGTTCTGGGTCAAGGTGCCGGTCTTGTCGGCGCACAGAACGT
Organism: uncultured Rhizobiaceae bacterium; assembly: GCA_964568825.1. GTDB lineage: Bacteria > Pseudomonadota > Alphaproteobacteria > Rhizobiales > Aestuariivirgaceae > CAVVDT01. The sequence continues at coordinate 746 of CAZMSA010000339.1, forward strand.
CCACCCCGGCCAGTTCCTCGATGGCGACCAGCTTGCTCACGATCGCCTGCTTTTTGGCAAGCAGGCGCGCCCCGACCGCCATCGTCACCGAGAGCACCGTCGGCATCGCCACTGGAATCGCAGCTACCGTGAGGACCAGGGCAAACTCCAACACGGTGAGGACCGGCACGCCGCGCAGGATCCCGGCCGCGATGATCACGGCCACGAGTACCACGGCGAGCATGATCAGATAGTTGCCGATCTTCAGGACGGCCTTCTGAAAATGGCTGACCGTCGCCGCCGACTGCACCAATTCCGCGGTCTTGCCGAAATAGGTATCGGTGCCCGTGGCATACACCAGCGCGCCAATCTCGCCACGGCGGATGATCGAGCCGGAAAACACCGCGTCGCCAGCCTTGAGCGTGGCGGGCAGCGATTCGCCGGTCAGCGCCGACTGATCGACGGATACTTCATCACCGTCCAGGAGCCGCGCATCCGCCGGCACGATGTCGCCAAGGCGCAAGCGTATGACGTCGCCCGGCACCAGTTGGCGCGCCGGCGGCGTGACCCATTTGCCGTCGCGTTTCACGCGCGACTTGATCGCCAGCCTCGCCTTCAGGGCATCGATGGCATTTCCGGCCTGGTGTTCTTCCCAGAACCCGATCGTCGCGTTGGCGAACAGCAAAACCAGTATGATGAAAAAGTCCGGCCAATGCTGGACGACACCGGATAGAACCACAGCCACTTCGATCATCCACGGGATGGGTCCCCAGAAATATTTGAGAAATTTCAGGAATTCATTGGTCTTCTTTTCTTCGATCTCGTTGGGCCCATAGCGGGTCAGCCGCTTTTCCGCTTCGGCTTGCGTCAGGCCGTCTGGTGATGATCCCAGTTTCTTTTCCACCTGCGCTATGGGCAGCGACTTCAAATCATCTTTCGCATCGGGCTTGGGTCCCGGCGCGGACTTGCGAGCCCTGGGCTTGGTGGTTGCGGGTTTCATCGTGGTCTTCCTTCAGTTCGTCCCTTTCCCCGGGGCCTTGCGTGTCAGGCATGCTTGCGGCCGGGCACATCTGGCCAGGCAACGCAAGAGAGAGGGCAGGACAACCCAAAGCGGGAAGCGGGGGCAGCTTCGTTCAGGCGCTAACGGCAGGCCGTGAGCGCTTGCGATGTTGTGACATTGGCCCGTCCGCGCCCGTCAGCCAGCCGAGCGAACGCGCTGATCTTGCTGTGCTGGCGCCTGAGTAGCGGAATGCACTTCGAGGCTTGTCGGGCTGGACTTGCCGAGGACCTTCCTGGCGCTCGCCACCTCTG
>CAZMSA010000340.1:0-2035 GCA_964568825.1 uncultured Rhizobiaceae bacterium
GCAGCGGCGTGACGGTTGCGGTAATGCCGCCGATGCCGAGGATGTTGTAGACGTTCGAGCCCAGCACGCTGCCCAGCGCGATGTCCGGCGCCTTGCGCAAGGTTGACATGAGGGTGGTCGCCAGTTCCGGCAGCGAGGTGCCGACCGACACCACGGTGAGGCCGATCACCGTCTCGCTGACATCGAGGAGGCGCGCCAGTTCCACCGCGCTGTCGACCAAGAGTCGCCCGCCGGCAATCACCGTGGCGATACCAACGGCGGTGATGAGCCCTGAGATGGCCAGTTCACCCGGTCCCTTGCGCACCTCGATGCCGTCGGGAAGGATTTCTTCCGGCACCCGGCCGTGGCGCAGCAGGTACCACATGTAGGCGCCCAGGCCGACGATGAAGGCGATGCCTACCATCCTGTCGAGCACCCCGACGAGGCCGGCCGCCAGCAGCAGAACCGCCGTCGCCACCACCAGCGCCCCGTCGCGGCGCACCGTTTCGGGCGACACCGCGATCGGCGTCAGGACAGCGGCGACACCGAGAATGAGCAGGATGTTGGCGATGTTGGAGCCGACGATGTTGCCCACCGCCAGTTCCGGCACGCCGGTAAGCGCCGCCTGCAGCGCGGCCACCAGTTCCGGCATCGAGGTGCCAAAGCCGACGATGGTGATGCCGATGATGAGCGGCGGGACGCCTGCGATGCGTGCCAGCCGCACCCCGCCGCGCACCAGAAGCTCACCGCCGGCGATCAGCAGAACCAGACCGGCGGCGAGGGTGAAATAAAGCAAGATGGACTCCGCGGAAGCGATGCTTCAGTCCAAGGTGGCGTCTCGCTCCACCTCAGACAAGCCCGGCCGGCCCCTGCGATTGTGGAAGGCCTACTGCGCCGCCTCGCCGGTGCCGGGCTCAGCCGTGCCCCAGCGTTTGGCCACATAGTCCTCGACGATCGTCTTGAACTGCCCGGAGAGGTTCTCGCCGCGCAGGATCTTGGCCTTCTTGCCGTCGATGAACACCGGTGCCGCCGGCACTTCCCCGGTGCCCGGCAGCGAGATGCCGATATCGGCGTGCTTGGATTCGCCGGGCCCGTTGACGATGCAGCCCATGACCGCCAGCGACAGGTCCTCGAAGCCCGGATAGGTCTCGCGCCAGTCGGGCATGCGGCCCCTGACGTAGGACTGGATGTCCTGCGCCAGTTCCTGGAACACCGTCGAGGTGGTGCGCCCGCAACCAGGGCAGGCGATCACCATGGGCGCGAACGAGCGCAACCCCATGGTCTGCAGGATCTCCTGCGCCACCACCACTTCGCGCGCCCTGTCGCCGCCCGGATCGGGGGTGAGCGAGATGCGGATGGTATCGCCGATGCCTTCCTGCAGCAGCACCGCCAGCGCTGCGGTGGAGGCGACGATGCCCTTGGAGCCCATGCCCGCCTCGGTGAGGCCGAGATGCAGGGCATAAGCGCAGCGCCGGGCCAGTTCGCGATAGACGGCAATCAGGTCCTGCACCTCCGATACCTTGGCGGAAATGATGATCTGGTCGGACCTGAGACCCAGTTCCTCCGCCCGCTTGGCCGAGGCGATGCCCGATTGCACCATGGCCTCGTGCATGACGAGGCGAGCATCGAGCGGCTCGGGCAGCTTGGCGTTTTCGTCCATCAGCCGGGCCAGCATCGCCTGGTCCAGCGAGCCCCAGTTGACACCGATGCGCACCGGCTTCTGGAAGCGCACCGCCGTCTCGATCATCATGGAGAAATTGCGATCCTGCTTTTCCTTGAACCCGACATTGCCGGGATTGATGCGGTATTTGGCCAGTGCGGCGCCGCAAGCGGGATGGTCGCGCAACAGGGTGTGGCCGATATAGTGGAAATCCCCCACCAGCGGCACATCGAGGCCCATCGCGTCGAGCTTTTCGCGGATATGGGGAACCGCGGCGGCGGCCTCGACCTTGTCGACGGTGACGCGCACCAGTTCCGAGCCCGCTCTCGCCAGCGCCGCGACTTGCGCCACCGTGGCATCGACGTCGGCGGTATCGGTATTGGTCATCGACTGGAC
>CAZMSA010000341.1:0-2033 GCA_964568825.1 uncultured Rhizobiaceae bacterium
ACGATGCCCCCACTGTGAGAGGCTCCTCACACAACCCGCCGAACCTAAAGTGCCAAAGTAGTGCTAGGTCCCAGACGCATAGAATGGCTATGCAAACCGGCTAAAGCCCTAAGCAAACTCCGAAACGCCGTGAGTTCGCCGCCGTGAACCTCGGCAAGGGTCACTTCGTCGTGTCGGCCGCTAAAGCCATACCGGCAGCGGCCAACGCCTTCGTATTTCCTGAGGCACCGGCAGCATATCAGGCAGTGTCAAGCTGTGCGGATCGAATAGCTCCGAGGCGCGACGTGTCCGCTCCGCATAGTGCTGCGTATCGGTAGCAAGTCTCAAGGCCCCGGCGAAGAGACGCGCTGGGGCTTTCTTGTTCCGCCAAGCAAGGCAGTGTGCCATATACGAATAAGGTAGCGCTAGTTACGACCGCAGCGGCAAGCGCAAGTGGGTCGGATTATGGGTTTGCACAAAATGCTCAATGCAAAAGTCTTGGTGGCCGCTGGCCTGTCGCTGAGTTGGCTATGTTCTGGAGCGAATGCCTCACCATTTATAGACCTTTCGGGCTACATCTGGAAAACCGTGTCGGCTGCTCCGGGCGAGGATGTATGGCAAGCCTGCCGTCGCCATTACGGCCATGATACAGTCATCGCCAGACGAAGATCGCATGGAACTGTCGATTGTTTCGTGCCCGGTTACTATCTCTATGGTCCAGGCGAGTCGCGCCAGAACTTCAATCGATGATGAAGGCCTGCCAAGTAGGTTAGCCCCTTAGTGGCTCTACGGTGGCTCAGGACGCGCGAAACGCGCTTTTCGGCACAAACCCTAGACTCTCAAGCGCCTTTCGCGGCTCAGAGGGCTTCCCTGAGTCTTGTAGGGCATGCCGTGGCCAATGTCCGTGTTCGAGCATCTTTTGTCTGCTGTTGGGAGTGAAGCGGACATTTTTGATGGCCGTCCGAATGTCCGCTTTTGACCCTGGCTGTGTGAAAACGCATGGGCGCGGTATACTTCCTCGACGGTGGGGGAGATTTCATGAATCGGTTTATCACAGGCATCGACCGGGGCCAGGGCACGCTGTTTCCGGAGCGGCTGGAGGACTGGGTTGGCGAGGACAACCCGGTGCGGGTGATCGATGTTTTCGTCGACGAGCTGGATCTGGGCGGGCTTGGTTTTGGGCGTGCGCAGCCGGAGGCGACGGGCCGGCCGGGCTATCATCCTGCGGTGCTACTGAAGCTGTATGTCTACGGCTATCTCAACCGGGTGCAGTCGAGCCGGCGGCTGGAACGCGAGGCGGGCCGCAATGTGGAGGTGATGTGGCTGACGGGCCGGCTGGTGCCGGACCACAAGACGATTGCCGACTTTCGCAAAGACAATGGCCGGGCGATCCGCAAGGTGTGCGCGCAGTTCGTGACGCTGTGCCGCCAGATCGGACTGCTGGCGAGTGCGAGCGTGGCGATCGATGGCTCGAAGTTCAAGGCGGTGAACACTCGCGACTGCAATTTCACCGCGGCCAAGATGCAGCGGCGCATGGCGCAGATCGACAAGAGCGTTGAACGCTATCTCGCCCAACTGGATACGGCCGACCGGCAGGAACCGTCGCAAGCCCTGTCCATGAAGGTGACGCGTCTGAGCGAGAAGATCGGCAAGCTGCGGCAAGAGATGCAGCGCCTGGAGGCGCTGGAGGGGCAGCGGCAGGCCTCACCTGACCAGCAGATCTCGCTGACCGACCCGGATGCGCGCTCGATGGCGACCAGCGGCCGCGGTTCGGGCATTGTCGGCTACAACGTGCAGGCGGCGGTGGATACCGAGCACCACCTGATCGTCGCCCATGAGGTGGTCAATGTGGGCAACGACCGTGGGCAACTGGCCGCTATGTCGAAGCTGGCCAAGGCTGTGCTGGATGCCGACAAGCTCGATGTCGTTGCTGACCGCGGCTACTTCGACAGCGAGGAGATCCTGGCCTGCGAGGATGCCGGCATCACCGTCACGCTCATCATAGGCATCGGAAAGGGCCTTCTGGACATCGGCTTCCTTGGCGTGACAGATCT
>CAZMSA010000342.1:0-2029 GCA_964568825.1 uncultured Rhizobiaceae bacterium
GTGGGGTGTGCACACACCTTCAGGCGTCATACCGGTACTTGATACCGGTATCCATTCCACTGGCATCGCGGCTGGCTGGGGCGTTGGCGGGATGGACCCCATGGTCAAGCCACGGAGTGACGGTGGTGGGTCGGTGTGGGGCGCGCGCCCTTTTCGAGCGCCTTGCCGGGGTGACGGAGGGTGCGAGGAGCCATGCAATAGAAGCGCATCTGCGGGGCGGGCACGTCTTGGCCCCGACATCGGCATTTGTCTTGGGCGCCGGCATGGGCTAGAGCGGTCTTCACCTGCCTCGATCCGACGAAAGCACCCTCACCGGCTCCCTCGATGGTCAATCTCACGCCCTTGCTGCCGCTGCTGACCGCTGCCGGTATCTTGCTTGCCGGCAATGGTTTGCAGGGCACGCTGATCGCCCTGCGCTCGGCGCACGAGGGGTTCGATCCGGCGCTCGTCGGCCTCATGGGGACGGGCTATTTCATCGGCTTCATGATCTCGTGCCTGTTCACCGCCCGGCTGATCCGCGCCGTCGGGCATATCCGGGTGTTCGGCGCCCTGGCGGCGATCGCTTCGGCGGGATGCCTGCTGCTGGTGCTGATCATCAACCCGTACGTGTGGATAGCCTTGCGCTTCGTCTTGGGTTTCTGCTTTGCGGGCCTGTTCATGACCATCGAAAGCTGGCTCAACGGGGCGGTGCCGAATGCCGAAAGGGCGCGCGTCCTGTCGCTCTACCGCATAATCGACCTTACCGTCGTCACCGGCGCGCAGTTCATGATCCCCACCTTCGGGGTGGCCGGCTTCACGCTGTTTGCCCTGATGGCGATGATGGTCGCCCTGTCGCTGGTGCCGGTGTCGCTGGGCGACCGCTCCAACCCCAAGCCGCCGGAGGAATTCCGCTTCTCGGCCAAGGCCATCTGGGCCATCTCGCCGGTCGCCTGCATCGGCTGCATCACCATCGGCCTCACCAATTCGGCCTTCCGGCTGATCGGCCCGATCTATGCCGGCAAAATCGGCATGGATACCGCGGCGGTCGCGCTGTTCATCAGTTCCGGCATCGTCGGCGGCGCGGTGCTGCAATATCCGCTGGGCTGGCTGTCGGACCGCCTCGACCGACGCTGGGTGCTCATCGCCTCGACCTCGGGCGCGGTGGCCGCCGGGCTGTTCCTGTCGCAGGTCGCTCGCGATTCAGTGCTCGCGAACAATATCGGCGTGTTCGCCTTCGGGGCCTTTGCCCTGCCTTTGTATTCGCTATCGGCCGCGCATGCCAACGACCGGGCAAAGCCCGGGCAATACGTGCTGGTGGCGGCGGGGCTTTCGTTCTTCTTCTCGCTCGGCGCCTCGCTCGGCCCGGTGCTGGCCGCCTGGGTGATGAAGACTTTTGGCGTTTCGGCCTTCTTCACCTATACCAGCGTGGCGCATGCCTCGCTCGTCGTCGTCACCTTGTGGCGCATGCGGGTGCGCGGGCGGCCGCATGCATCGGGTGCCGGACGTTTCGTCACCTTGTTGCGCACCTCGCCGGCGCTTACACGCATGGCGCAACGAAGTTTGGGCAAAGATCGACCGGAGGGTTGATTTGGCCGCGGGACTCAGTGCATGTGAGTCAAGAAGGTACCATGGACATCATCACAACCACCGACGACCTCAAGTCACTGTGCCAGGCTCTGGCGGGTGAGCCTTACGTCACCGTCGACACCGAATTCATGCGCGAGCAGACCTACTGGCCGCAGCTGTGCCTCGCACAGGTGGCCGGCAGCGCCCACGAAGCGCTGATCGATCCGCTGGCGCCGGGCATCGATCTCGGTGCGTTCTTTGAGCTGATGGCCAACGAGGCGGTGCTGAAGGTGTTCCATTCGGCCCGCCAGGACATCGAACTCATCCACAACCTGTCGGGGAAAATCCCCCATCCGCTGTTCGACACCCAGGTCGCCGGCATGGTGTGCGGGTTCGGCGACCAGGCGAGCTACGAAGTGCTGGCGAGGAAGCTCGCCAAGGTGGAGATCGACAAGTCCTCGCGCTTCACCGACTGGAGCCGGCG
>CAZMSA010000343.1:0-2015 GCA_964568825.1 uncultured Rhizobiaceae bacterium
GCACTTCCATGCCGAGATGCAGACCCATCTGGGCCAGCACTTCCTTGATCTCGTTAAGCGACTTGCGTCCAAAGTTCGGGGTGCGCAGCATCTCCGCTTCGGTCTTCTGGATGAGGTCGCCGATGTAGACGATGTTGTCGTTCTTCAGGCAATTGGCCGAGCGCACCGACAGTTCCAGCTCGTCCACCTTCTTGAGCAGCGCGGCGTTGAATTCCAGCTCCGGCCGCTCTTCCTCGGTGGTCGCCTTGGAGGGCTCCTCGAAGTTGATGAACACCTGCAACTGGTCCTGCAGGATGCGCGCCGCATAAGCGACCGCGTCCTCGGGCTTGATCGAACCGTCGGTTTCCACCGTCAGGGTGAGCTTGTCATAGTCGAGGATCTGGCCCTCGCGGGTGTTCTCGACCTTGTAGGAAACCCGCTTGACCGGCGAGAACAGGCTGTCGACCGGCACCAGGCCGATGGGGGCATCCTCGGGCCGGTTGCGCTCGGCCGGGGTATAGCCCTTGCCGATGGCGACCGTGAATTCCATGCGGATCTCGGCGCCCTCATCGAGGGTGCAGATTACATGGCTCGGATTGAGGATGGAGATATCGGCGGTTTCCTGGATGTCGCCGGCCGTGACCACGCCCGGACCTTCCTTGCGCAAGGCGAGCCGCTTGGGGCCTTCCACATGCATGGCAAGGGCGACTTCCTTGATGTTGAGGATGATGTCGGTCACGTCCTCGCGCACCCCGGCGATCGAGGAGAACTCGTGCAGCACCCCGTCGATATGCACCGAGGTGACGGCAGCGCCCTGCAGCGACGACAGCAGCACCCTTCTCAGGGCATTGCCCAGCGTCATGCCGAATCCGCGCTCCAGCGGCTCTGCCACCATGGTCGCCTGACGGCGGCGGTCGCGGGTCGCCAGCACTTCCAGCTTGCCCGGCTTGATGAGTTCCTGCCAGTTCCTGTGATTCACATCCATGTCGGTATTCACCTCGTGCGAGGGGCTGTCATGGCCGCGATACGCAGGGCCTGCCCGTCTTTTGAATTCTCGTGTCCGGCCAAGGGCCCTTTGTTAAGAGCGCCGGAAATTACGCCAACAAGTTTTCGAACCTCTAGACCCGCCGCCGCTTGGGCGGACGCACGCCATTGTGCGCGATCGGGGTGACATCGCGGATCGACGTCACCTGCAGCCCGCAGGCCTGCAACGCCCTCAGCGCCGACTCGCGACCCGAGCCCGGACCGCTCACCTCGATCTCCACCGTCTTCATGCCATGTTCCATGGCCGCCTTGCCCGCCTGCTCGGCAGCCACCTGGGCGGCATAGGGCGTCGACTTGCGCGAGCCCTTGAAGCCCATCTTGCCGGCCGAGCCCCACGAGATGGCATTGCCCTGTACATCCGTGATGGTGATCATCGTGTTGTTGAACGATGAATTCACGTGCGCAACGCCCGAGGTGATGTTCTTGCGCTCCTTGCGGCGGATGCGCGCTGTGTCCTTGGCCATATTCTTCTACCTTGCCTTTTGACTTACTTCTTCTTGCCGGCGATGGCCTTGGCGGGCCCCTTGCGGGTGCGGGCGTTGGTGTGGGTGCGCTGTCCGCGCACCGGCAGGCCGCGGCGATGCCTGAGGCCCCGGTAAGTGCCCAGATCCATGAGCCGCTTGATGTTCATCGACACCTCGCGCCTGAGATCGCCCTCGACCATATAGTCGCGGTCGATGACCTCGCGGATCTGGATGACTTCGCTGTCGGTCAGCTGATTGACCCGGCGCGGTGCGTCGATCGACACCTTTTCGCAGATTTCCTGCGCCTTTTTCTGGCCAATGCCATGAATGTACTGCAGCGCGATCACCACGCGCTTGTTGGTCGGTATGTTGACGCCTGCGATACGAGCCACGCCATAGTCTCCCAGGGTACGTCCGGGGTCCAGTCCCCGCGACAGACTTCAGTTTCGGCACCATTTTTGATGCCGCAATGACAAACGGCCGCAACCAAGCCAGAGCGCACCGCTCCACTTGAGGCAGCCAACGATC
>CAZMSA010000344.1:0-2011 GCA_964568825.1 uncultured Rhizobiaceae bacterium
CTCATAAGCACGAGCCGAATGGTATGTAACTGCACGGTCCCCTAATCCAGGGGTTAGCCCGTCCTGACGTCGCCGGACGGAGTTCCGCTTGCTGCGCTCACTGCTTCGCGCAGATCCCGCATGCCGGCGGGAAATCCCGCATCCTGCCGCTTTGTTGACGCTCCTGTGGCGGCCCTGTTGAAAGGGCGATAGCGTAGATCAGCCTTGCCGCATCTGTGCCTCCAATCATGGCCGCTCCGCCAAATGAACGGCAGAGCGGCCATGAACATCAGATCGACCAATCAGCCGGCTGCATATTCCTTCGACTTGAAGGTGAGATGGGCCACGGCCGCCGGCTTGTCGGCGAGCTTGCGGATGTTCGCCCAGGTCTGCTTGTAGTTGGGCAGGATCAGCTCGTTGACGCCGGCATTGACGACGTTGCCCTGCACCCCGGTCGGGAAGGCGAACAGCATGAAGGTCTCGCCCTTCTTGGCTGTCCCGGTCGGATAGACCATGGCCTGGGTAGCGCCTTCGTCATTGAACACCTCGACGAGGTCGCCTTCATTGACGCCCAGATCGGCCATGTCGGCCGGGTTCATCTCGATGAACGGGTACGGCCAGCGATCCATGACGAAATCGTTGTCCTGGTCGAGGAAGGCGTTCTGCCAGATCTGGTTGGCTCGCCCGTTATTGATCAGGTACTTGAACTTCGTCTTCTGGGCCTCCTTGCCGGGCGCCTGCAGGCCGCGCCATGGGGCATCCATGAAGCGCGCCTTGCCGTCGTCGGTGGAGAAGTTGCCGTCGCTGTAGACGCGCTTGGTACCGACGATCTTGCCGTCATGGAGACTGGTGGCCGGCTCCTGGAAGCCGTTGTTGCCCATAGCCCGCAAGGCATCATAGGTGACGAACTTGCCGCCGCTGGCGTGCTGGTGATAGCCGTCCATGAAGGCATCTTCTTCCGTTTTCCAGTCGAAGCCCTTGAACTGGTCGGCATAGGACCCGTTGCCCGCTTCACGCAGGACCCGTTCCATGTTCTGGGCGAGGCCGGCGGCGATCAGGCAGTCCGGCTTGGCGTTGCCGGGCGGGTCCATGTAGCGTTCGACCAGCCGCATGCGGCGCTCGCCGTTCATCGAGGTGAGGTTCATCTCGCCCGATTCGGCGGCCGGCAGCCACACATGGCTGGCCTGGCCGATCTTCGACGGGACGATGTCGATATCGACCGAGAACAGGCCGCCCTGGCGCACGGCCGCCATGATCGCCTCGACCATGCCGGCGCGGTCGCCCCAGGTGACCGTGCTCATGGCGTCCTTCACCATGTCGGTGCGCTTTTTGTAGATGCGCTTGAACTCGTCGGCATTGAGAGTGGTCTTGTAGTGGTCGCAGGCCCAGATGTGGTGGATGCCGCCCTGGCCGGAGATCAACAGCCTGTCGACATATGTCGCCGGCCGCCCGACATGAGCATCGGAGGGACGCACATAGCCTTCCTGGTGACCACCCAGACGCACGCAACCACCGCCCATCTGGCCGACATTGCCGGTGGCCAGGGCGATGTTCACCAAGGCGCCGTTGGTGCGGTAATTGTCGTTGCCCCAGATTACGCCCTTCTCATAGGCGACCATGGTGCGCCGGCGCTTGCCGCCCTCTTTGGGCATGGCGATCCATTCCGCCGCCTTGACGATATCCTCAGGCTTGAGGCCGGTGATCTTGGCCGCATCCTCGATCGACATGTGATTGCCGGCGACCGCATCCTCGAAGCTCGAGAGGTGGCCGGGGTTGGAATCGGCGATACCGCGCGCCGGATAAAGCGGCGGGCGCGTGGTCGCCTCACGCAAGGTGTGCTGCTCGATCAACGCCTTGTCCACCCATCCCTTGTCGGCGATGTAAGTGAACAGCGCATTGAACAACGCCAGGTCGGTGCCTGAATTGAGCGCCAGATGCAGGACGTTGTCCTTGCCGGCCTCAACCTCGCAGGCATTGACCGTCACGGTGCGGCGCGGATCCACGATCACGATGCGGGCCGCGGCGTGCGGCT
>CAZMSA010000345.1:0-2002 GCA_964568825.1 uncultured Rhizobiaceae bacterium
GCAAGACCCACAAGGACGTCGGCATGCGGGTGGCGGACTATCCGACCATCCAGGACTATGTGGGCGAGGCGATCATCGACACCAATGCCTGCCGCTCGCTGGACTTCTCCATGGCCCAGGCCATGGATGCCGCCACCAACAATTGCGACTGGTCGCTGCACAAGGACCCGGCCGCCCTGCCGCGCGCCGAGTACCTGTCGTGGATGTGGCAGGTGAAGTTCGCCGCCGCAAAGAACGTGGCGCATGTCACCGACAAGATGCTGCATGCCTGCGGCGGCACCGGTTACAAGCCCGATCCGCTGGAAATCGAGCGTTATCTGCGTGACGGCAAGGCCGGCTGGGTCATGGGCCCGACGAATGAGGTGCTGCGCCAGTTCGTCGGCAAGGCCTCGCTGCTCGGTTTCGAGAGCCTCGATTACTGGAACCAGGCCATCAACGAGCGCGCCATCAACAACGAGATCAAGAAGATGGACGCCGGCCAGAAGAAGGCATTGGCCGAAAAGCTCCTGGCCGGTTGATCCCAACTCGCCTGTGTCACCCCCTCTCTACTGGTGTCATCCTCGGGCTTGACCCGAGGACCCAGGGCCAAATGCGAAAGCCTTGCTTGTGGCCCCTGGGTCCTCGGGACGCGCCCGAGGATGACACGGGGGGAGGTGCCCTCACACGGCCCCGTAGCCCGTCACGCCCAGCCCGGCCAGCATCTCGCGGAACCAGCGCATACCTTTTTCCAGCACCTCGCGCTCCAGCCGCAGCAGTTCGGCCGGGGCATGGGCGCCGGTATCGAGGATCAGGAACGCCGGATCAAACGGCGGTGCGGCATAGCGAAATGCGCCTTCGCCCAGCCGCACGCCCTTGAGCGGCTTTCGTCCGGCAACCACCGGCGCCGCGTAGGCCCACACGCTCTCGAAGGTGATCCGCCGCAAGCCCGCATCGAGCAACCGCCGGGTGATCGTCGCAATCGGCAGGAACCCGTCGCCCATCGGCACCCCGGCCACCGTCAACGTGCCCGAGGGCGCATCCTCCGGGCGCACCATCACATGGTCCTTCACATGCACCGAGCGGATGTGGGGGAGGGTGGCGTCCAGCGCCGCCAGCGGGTCCTCCAGCACCATCTGCGAATTGCCATAGTCGTAGAGGATCTTCACCGCCGGCGAGTCGACCGCCTCGACGATGGCGGCAAGCTCCGGGCCAGTGAAATCCTCATGGTTTTCCAACACCAGCGTAACCCCCGCCCGTTCGGCCATCGGGCTCACCGCCAGCAGGTCGACGGTCGTCAGCTTCATCATCTCGGCCACGCTGCCCCGGTGCCGCGTATAGAGCCGCATCGACTTCGCCCCCATGCGCGCCGCCACGTCCATGAGCCGTTGCAGGTGGGCGGGATCGCTGCCGCTGGTATCGACCTCAAGGCTCATCCCCGCTTGTTCAAGCCGCTGGCGCACGGCGTCCATGCGCGCTTCCTCGCGCCCGCCAAGGTGCCGGTAGTCGGGATCGTTGAGCGACAGGTTGATGCCGCTGAACCCGAGGTCCTGCGCCAGGCCGATGAAGGCGAGGGCATCGAATCCCGGCTGGTGGCGGAAGTGGTGCAACAGGCTGAAGGAGTGGAGCGCCAGGTCGATCTTCATCGCGTCAGCCCCTCCAGCCGCGCCAGTTCAGCTGCGGTCGCATCGCTATAGCGTTGCCGTGCCGCCTCGTCCTCACCAGCCAATGTCTGCATCCGCAAGATGCAATAGGCCGTCATCCGGAAGCACAAGGCAGGCTCAAGCCACGAAAGCCGCGCCGCCATCGCCTCGTCGCCATAGCTCTCGAGGAATTCGATTCTTTCGCCGGCACTTAGGGGCAAATGTTGATTCAATATCTGAAAGGCATCGGAGACGAAGCTGTAGGCATCCTCGGCCGGATCGCCGGCCGCCGGGCATTGCCAGTCGATGATCCGCAGGCCCTCTCCGCCGACGATGATGTTCTGCGCCCCGGCATCGGTATGGATCAGCGCCCGGCGCGGCAA
>CAZMSA010000346.1:0-2001 GCA_964568825.1 uncultured Rhizobiaceae bacterium
GCCGGCGGCGGTCTTGCCCATCTTGGCGCCCGATGAGGTGGTGAGCAGCGGGCAAGTGAGGGCATAAAGCTGGTGGGTGCCCATGCGGCGCCCGAGCTCGACGCCATTGACGATGTTGCCCCACTGGTCGGAGCCGCCCATCTGCAGGTTGCAGCCATGACGCCTTGCGAGTTCGACGAAGTCGTAGGACTGCAAGATCATGTAGTTGAACTCGATGAACGACAGCTCGTGTTCGCGCTCCAGCCTGAGGCGCACCGAATCCATGGTCAGCATGCGGTTGATGGAAAAGTGGCGGCCAACCTCGCGCAGCATCTCGATGTAGTTGAGTCCTGAGAGCCATTCGGCGTTGTCGACCATCAAGGCGCCGTTACCGCTGTCGCCGAAGGTCAGGAAGCGCGAAAACGTGGTCTTGATCGATTCCTTGTTGGCGTCGATCTGTTCATAGCTCAAGAGCTTGCGGCTTTCATCGCGCCCCGACGGATCGCCCACCCGGGTCGTACCGCCGCCCATCAGGGCGATGGGGCGGTTGCCGGTCGCTTGCAGCCAGTGCAACATCATGATGGACAACAGGCTGCCGACATGCAGCGAGGCTGCAGTGCAGTCATAGCCCACATAGGCGACGAGTTGGCGCTTGGCCGCCAGCGCATCGATGCCATCGGCATCGGAGAGCTGATGGATATAGCCGCGTTCGGCCAGGACCTTGAGGAATTCCGATTTGTACTGGCTCATGTTAACCGTCGCATGTGAAATTGGAGCCGCATTTAGCACGAGATCGAAACATGGCGAAACCTCTCACCGCCATCGGCCTGATGAGCGGTACCTCTCTGGATGGCATCGACGCCGCACTGATCCGCAGCGACGGCGAGGATGTCGTCGAGCACCTCGGCGCGGCGAGCTTTGCCTACACCGCCGCCGAGCGGGATTTGCTGGCCACGGCACTGAATGCCGCGACGATGCTCACCCAGCGTCACGCGCGGCCCGGCCCGCTGGCGGCGGCGGAGGCGATGATCACCGCGCGCCACGCCACAGCGGTCAATGATCTGCTCACCCGCTTACGGCTTGATCCGGACGCCGTCGATGTCATCGGCTTCCACGGCCAGACAGTGCTGCACCGCCCCGAAGCGCGGCTGACGGTGCAACTGGGCGATGGTGCGGCCCTTGCCCGGCAGACCGGCATTGCGGTGGTAGCCGACATGCGCGCCGCCGATGTGACGGCCGGCGGCGAGGGGGCGCCGCTGGCGCCGGTCTATCACCGTGCCCTGGCGGCCGCCCTCGATGCGCGCCCGGTGGTGTTCGTCAATATCGGCGGGGTCGGCAATGTCACCTGGATCGGGACGGACGGCGACATGCTTGCCTTCGACACCGGTCCGGGCAACGCCTTGATGGACGACTGGGCCCTGCGCCACACTGGCAACCCCTGCGACCGCGATGGCGCGCTGGCGGCTGCCGGCATCCTCGATGCCGAAGCGTTCAGGCAACTGGCGCTCAATGCCTATTTCGAAAAGCCGGTGCCGAAATCGCTCGACCGCAACGCCTTCGATGTGGCGTGCCTGGAAGGATTGAGCCCCGCCGACGGCATGGCGACGCTGTTGCACTTCACCGCCACCTCGCTGGCCCGCGCCGCCGGCTGGTTCCCCGAAACCGCATCGCTATGGGTGATCTGCGGCGGCGGCCGCCATAATCCGGTGCTGATGAAGGAAATTCGGGGGCTCATCGAACCCCTGGGCCAGACCGTGCAGAGTGCCGAGGAAGCCGGCATCGCCGGCGACATCGTCGAGGCCGAGGCCTGGGCCTATATGGCGGTGCGTTCGCTGAAGGGCTTGCCGATCACCTGGCCGTCAACCACAGGGGCGCCTGAACCCCTGAGCGGCGGAGTGCTTTACCAGCCGGCCTAAAGCTCTACCTTGAGGCGCTTGTCGAGATAGTCGGCGCAGATCTGGGTCAATTCGTCGATGCGGTCGGCGAAGAAGTGGTTGGCGCCTTCCATGACGACATGGTCGA
>CAZMSA010000347.1:0-1951 GCA_964568825.1 uncultured Rhizobiaceae bacterium
GTCTTGATGACTTCCAGGTTGTGCTCGATCACCACCACGGTGTTGCCCTGTTCGACCAGTTCGTGCAGCACTTCAAGAAGTTTTGCCACGTCATGGAAATGCAAGCCCGTCGTGGGCTCGTCCAGCAGGTAGAGGGTGCGGCCGGTGGCGCGCCTTGAGAGTTCCTTGGCGAGTTTTACCCGTTGCGCCTCGCCGCCCGACAGGGTCGTTGCCTGCTGACCGACGTGGATATAGCCGAGGCCGACGCGTTCCAGCGTCACCAGCTTGTCGCGCACGGCGGGGACGGCGCGGAAGAAATCGGCGCCTTCGGCCACCGTCATGTCGAGGACATCGGCGATGGACTTGTCCTTGAAGCGGATTTCCAGGGTTTCGCGGTTGTAGCGGTGCCCATGGCATTCATCGCAGGTGACATAGACGTCGGGCAAGAAGTGCATCTCGATCTTGATGACGCCATCGCCCTGGCAGGCCTCGCAGCGTCCGCCCTTGACGTTGAAGGAAAACCTTCCTGGCCCGTAGCCGCGCGCCTTGGCCTCGGGCAGCCCCGCATACCAGTCGCGGATGGGGGTGAAGGCGCCGGTATAGGTGGCCGGGTTGGAGCGCGGGGTGCGGCCGATGGGGCTCTGGTCGATGTCGATGATCTTGTCGAGGTGTTCGAGGCCCTCGATGAGGTCGTGGGCGGCCGGCATCTCGC
Source organism: uncultured Rhizobiaceae bacterium (assembly GCA_964568825.1). GTDB lineage: Bacteria > Pseudomonadota > Alphaproteobacteria > Rhizobiales > Aestuariivirgaceae > CAVVDT01. The sequence goes on from CAZMSA010000347.1 coordinate 692, forward strand.
GCGAACCCATGAGGCGGCGGGCGGCGGCCTTGTAGATGGTGTCGATCAAAAGCGTCGACTTGCCGCCGCCGGAAACGCCGGTGACGCAGGTGAAGACGCCGAGCGGCAGTTCGGCGGTGATGTTCTTGAGATTGTTGGCGCGGGCGCCGGTGACCCGGACCTTGCGGTCTTTTTTCGGCCTGCGGCGGGTCTGCGGCACCGGGATCTGCAGCATGCCGGTCAGATATTGCCCGGTGAGCGAGCGCGGGTTGGCCATCACCTCGGCGGGTGTGCCCTCGGCGATGATCTCGCCGCCGTGGACACCGGCGCCGGGGCCGATGTCGACCACATAGTCAGCCGAGCGGATGGCGTCCTCGTCGTGCTCGACGACGATCACCGTGTTGCCGATATCGCGCAGGTGGACGAGGGTTTCGAGCAGCCGGGCATTGTCGCGCTGGTGCAGGCCGATGGAGGGTTCGTCCAGCACGTAAAGCACGCCGGTGAGGCCGGAGCCGATCTGCGAGGCGAGGCGGATGCGCTGGCTCTCGCCGCCCGACAAGGTGCCGGAAGTGCGCGACAGGGTGAGGTATTCGAGGCCGACGTCGTTCAAAAATTTGAGGCGGGCGCGGATTTCCTTGAGGATGCGCCCGGCGATCTCCATGTCCTTGGCCTTGAGGCGCTCGGGCAGGGCTTCGTACCACTGACCGGCGGCGCGGATCGACATTTCCGCCACCTGTCCGATATGCAGACCGCCGACGCGCACCGCCAGCGCCTGGGGTTTGAGGCGATAGCCGCCGCAGGCCTCGCACGGGTGGTCGGACTGGAAGCGCGACAGTTCCTCGCGCACCCATGACGAATCGGTCTCGTGCCAGCGCCGTTCGATATTGCCGATGACGCCTTCAAAGGTTTTCCTGGTCTTGAAGGAGCGCAAGCCGTCGTCATAGACGAAGGTCACCTCCTCGTCGCCGGTGCCGAAGAGGATGGCATGGCGCAGGGTTTCCGGCAGGTCGGCCCATGGCTTGGTCATGGCGCCGCCGTAATGGCGGCACAGCGCCTCCAGCGTCTGGAAATAATAGGGCGACGCGGTGCCGGTCTTGGCCCATGGCAGGATGGCGCCCTTGGCAAGCGTCAACGACTTGTCGGGGACGACGAGATCGGCCTCGAAGCGCAATTCCGTGCCCAGCCCATCGCATTTGGGGCAGGCCCCGAACGGGTTGTTGAAGGAAAACAGCCGCGGCTCGATCTCGTCGATGGTGAAGCCGGAGACCGGGCAGGCGAACT
>CAZMSA010000348.1:0-1916 GCA_964568825.1 uncultured Rhizobiaceae bacterium
TCGATGAAGCCCGCCAGCGTACTGAGTACTTGCAATCCCGGTTGAAGGCGGAGGGCATCGATGTCGCCGTCTTCACCGATGAGGCCTCGATCGCCTATCTGGCGGGGTTCTGGGGTTATCTTTCGGTGGAGTTCGGACGGCCGACCTTCCTCATCGTGCGGCCCAATGAAGACCCGGTCGTCGTCACGCCGCTGATGGAAAGCGAAATGGTTTCGGCCATGACGTGGGTGGAACGCATCGCCACCTGGGAAGATGCCGGACCCAACCGCTGGGAGAACGTGCTGGGGCGGGTGATCGGCGAAAAGCCCGGCGTTATCGGCGCCGAGACCAGCCACATGCCGGCCATGGTGCGCAACTGGTTCGACGAGCACCATCGCGACACAAGGCTCAAAGACGTTTCGCCCGTTCTCGGTGCCATGCGCATGGTGAAGTCGCCGGCCGAGATCGCCGTCATGCGTCAGGCCGGCGCCATCGCCGGAGCGATGATGGCGGCAGCCAAAGGGGCGCTGGCCGAGGGGGCGCCGGAATACGAGGCAGCCCTTGCCGTCATCGCTGCCGGCACCCGCAAGGCGGCGGGCTTCCTTACGCCCAAGGGCTGGGAAGCCTTCGTTTCGCCGATGATCCACAACCTGCAGATCATGCAGTCGGGCCGCGATACCTCGATGGTGCATCGCCGCGCCAGCGTCAAACGGCTGGAGCGCGGCGATCCGGTGTATTTCTGCTTTTGCAACATGGCCCAGTTCAAGCAGTACAAGCTCGGCTTCGACCGCATGTTCTTCATCCGCGAAGTGGGCGAAGAGGCAGCGCGGGTGCAACAAGCCGCCATCGATGCACAGGCCGCCGCCATTGCCGCCATCCGCCCCGGCGTCAGGGCCGAGGAGGTGGCGGCCGCCGCCGATGAGGTTTACGGGAGTCGCGGCTATGCCACCGGCTATCGCACCGGGCGTTCCATCGGGGTTTCCTATCTGGAAGCACCGGAACTGAAGGCCGGCGACAAGACGATGCTCAGGCCCGGCATGACCTTTGCCGTCGATGGGGGCATCAGCGTCGACGGGCGGCTCGGCGGGCGCATTGGCGATTCCATCGTCGTCACCGAGACCGGCTGCGATTTCCTCACCGACTATCCGCGCAAGATCCTGGTGGTCGAGCGATGAGCGGCATCCGGGTTGCGGCGTTCCAGTGTGCCCTCGGCGGTGCCGATCAACCACGGCGGCTGGCGGCCTTGCGGGCCGCCATCGAAGGTGCCGGCGATCAGTGCCCCGACCTCATCGTCTGCCCGGAGCTTTTCATGTCGGGCTACAACATCGGCGAGGCCATCGGCCAACTGGCGGAGGCGCCGGACGGGCCGTTTGCCCTGAAAGTCTCGGCGCTGGCCCGCGAGACCCGAACCGCCATCTGCTACGGTTATCCCGAGCGGGCCGGCGATGAGGTCTTCAGTGCTGCCGCCTGCTTCGGACCCGATGGCGCCTTGCTGGCCAATCACCGCAAGCTGGTCATCCCGCCCGGCTTCGAGGTGGACCATTTCACCGCCGGCGCCGGCACCGCGCTGTTCACGCTGGGCGGCGTACGGCTGGCCATCCTCATCTGCTACGACGCCGAATTTCCCGAAGCCGTGCGCCATACAGCGCTGGCCGGCGCGCAAGGCGTGCTGGTACCGACCGCGCTCAGCGATCAGTGGGACGTGGTCGCCAACCGGGTGATGCCGGCGCGGGCGTTCGAGAACGGCGTCTATCTCGTCTATTGCAACCATGCCGGGGTCGAAGGCGACCTCACCTATCTCGGCGCCTCGTGCATCGCCTCGCCCATCGGCGGGGACCTGGCGCGCGCCGGCAGCGGCGAACAGGTGATCGCCGCCGATATCGATCCGCAAAAGGTTGCCGCCGCGCAGGTGCGCCTGCCCTATTTCCGCGACCTGC
>CAZMSA010000349.1:0-1916 GCA_964568825.1 uncultured Rhizobiaceae bacterium
TCGGCGGCTCATCGGCCAGCGAGGCTTCCATCGGCACCATCATCGGGCCGGGCTTTGCCGGCGACGAGGTGCCCGACGCCGTTGAAAAGATCGTCACCACCTATCTGGCATTGAGACAAGAAGGCGAGACATTCCTTGCCGCCTGCCGTCGTCTCGGCGCCGAACCCTTCAAGGAGGCCCTTTATGCCACTCATCACTGAAGACGGCATCGTTGCCGATAGCTACCGTCGCCTCGACGGCGCCGATCCTGCCGCCGATCTCATCGTGCCGCTCGATGCCCTCGCCGAGCATGGCGATCATGCCGGCCGGCTTGGGGCAGATGTCCCCAATACCGCGCGGCTTGAGGACGTCCTGCCCTATCTCGACCGGCTCGACCTCATCTCACTGCCGTTTCCGGCCTTCACCGACGGGCGCGCCTATTCGCTCGCCCGGCAGATCCGCCAGGCCGGGTTTTCCGGCGAACTGCGCGCCACCGGCAATCTGCTCCCCGACCAGTTGCAGGCCATGGCGCAGGTTGGCTTTTCCGCCTTCGAGGTCACCGACCGCTTTCATCCCGAGGTGTGGTTGCGGGCCCTCAGCCGCATGAGCGTCAGCTATCAGACGCCCGGCACCAGCGCCCGCCATGTGTGGCAGGAACGGGCCCTGGCGCGGCATCGCCTGCAAGGCTATTCGGCGTCTGCCCGGTGACACCGATGCCGCTCGATCTCGACGCCATTGCCCGCCAGCACGCTCACCTCGAGGGCGAGGCTCTGCTGCGCGCGCTGCTCACCGGGCCGCTGGCTGGAAAGATCGCGGTGGTGTCCTCGTTCGGCACCGAGTCGGCCGTCCTCCTGCACATGGTCGCGCGCATCGATGCCGCGACCCCGGTCTTGTTCATCGACACCGGAAAGCTGTTCTGGGAGACCCGTTATTATCGCGCCAGGCTGATCGACCTGCTCGGCCTGACGGACGTACGGGTGCTCAAGCCGGATCAGCGCGCCCTCGACCGCCACGACCTGAGCGGCGATCTCAACGCCCGCGATGCCGATTTATGCTGCCATATCCGCAAGACGCTGCCGCTCGAGGCCGGGCTTGCCGGGTTTTCAGGCTGGGTGTCGGGGCGCAAGCGCTATCACGGCGGGGCGCGGGCCAGGATATCCACCATTGCGGTAGTGGACCGGCGCCTGAAGATCGATCCCCTCGCCCATTGGGATCGCGCCACCATCGAGGCCTACCGGGTGGTCAACGAGTTGCCCGAGCATCCCTTGGCTTCGCGCGGCTATTTTTCCGTCGGTTGCGTGCCGTGCACCAACCTTGCCGGCAGCGCCGATGATCCGCGCGCCGGGCGCTGGGCCGGCAGGGCCAAGACCGAATGCGGCATCCACTTCACCCGCAACGGCCGCCCGGTGCGCGTCATCGATCTCAATCGCATTGCCTGAAGCAAGGGCTCAGGCCAGTGCCTGCCGCAGGTCCTTCACCAGGTCCTCGACGTCCTCCAGGCCCACCGACAGGCGCAGCATGCCGTCGGTGATGCCCATGTGATCGCGCGCTTCGGCGCCGATGTTGCGGTGGGTGGTGGACGCCGGATGGGTGATCAGCGACTTGGCGTCGCCGAGGTTGTTGGAGATGTCGATGATCTTCAGGCGCCTGAGCAGATCAAAGGCTGCCTCCTTGCCGCCTTTGACCTCGAAGGTCACCACGGTGCCGCCCGCTGTCATCTGGCGGCGCGCCAATTCGGCCTGCGGATGGCTGTCGAGGAAGGGATAGATGACCCGCGCCATGCCGGGCATTTTCTCCAGCGCGCGCGCCACCTCCAGCGCGGCGTTGCACTGGTGCAGCACCCTCAGCTTCAGCGTTTCGAGGCCCTTCACCAGCACCCAGGCGTTGAACGGCGACAGCGACGGCCCGGTGTGGCGCAGGAAGGGTTTCAGCACCTC
>CAZMSA010000350.1:0-1906 GCA_964568825.1 uncultured Rhizobiaceae bacterium
TTGGTCTTGAAGTAGATGCCGACCATGGCGCCGATTTCCAGGTAGATGAAGAGCAAGAGCAGGTCCTCGATGCCGGCCCCGCCCTTGTAGCTCATGGCCATGAAGGCCCTCGCAGCCGCCCACACGGTGGCCGCCCCGATGCCGAACAGCGCCAGCTTGTGGAAGATGTTGACGAGGACGTTGCCGAGGGCATCGCTGAGTACCCCGATCGACTGGTCGACGGTCTTGAGGCGCTCGGGAATGCTAGGCTTGGGTTCGTCGCTCATGGGCACGATGGTAGCCGTCCGGGAGACGGGCCGCAACGCAGGACTTGCGATCTGGCTCTGGACCCAGGCCTTCGCCGACGTGACGCAAGGAGCGGACGTCCCCCTCAGATTGTTACCTGCCCGCCCATTTCCACCACCCGGTTGGGGGGGATGCGGAAATAGTCGATGGCGGTTGCCGACATCTTGTAGAGGCGGATGAACAGCCGATCCTGCCATAGCGGCATGCCGGTGTTGCGCGCCGCGCGCAGCGAGTTGCGCCCGAGGAAGAATGAGGTGTTCATCAGGCTGAGGTCGAGCCCTCTTTGGCGCAGCAGCGCCATGATGAGCGGCATGCTCGGGGTCTCCATGTAGCCGAAAGTGGCGATCACCCGTGCCAGCCCTTCGATCTTGTCGTCGATGACCAGCTTGTCGCTGTTCGGCACGTGCGGCTTGTCGCTGGCCTTGATGGTCAACAACATGGTGTTCTCGTGCAGGACATGGTTGTGCTTGAGATTGTGCAGGAGGGCGCGCGGGGTATCGTCGGGATCGCTGGTCAGGAAGATGGCGGTTCCCGACGTGCGTAAGGGGTGGGACTTGCGGATCATGGCGGCGAAATCGGCCACCGGCAGGCTGTCGCGGGCGGCGATGTGACCAAGAATGCTGACGCCGCGCGACCAGGTCCACATGACGATGGCGATGGCGGTGCCGATGCCGAGTGGCACATAGCCGCCATCGCTGACCTTCAGGAGGTTGGAGCAGAGGAAGCCAACGTCGACCACCACGAACGGCGTGATCATCGCCGTGGCCAGAAGCGGCGACCACTTCCACTTGCGGATTACCACGATGAAGGCGAGGCTGGTATCGACCAGCATGGTGGCGGCCACCGCGATGCCGTAGGCGCTGGCCAGCGCGCCGGAACTGCGGAAGGCGAACACCAGCGCGACAACCCCGGTCAGCAGCATCATGTTGATCTGGTGGATGTAGATCTGGCCCTCGTGTTCCTTCGAGGTGTGGGTGATGAGAATGCGCGGCAAAAGGCCGAGCTGGATGGCTTGCCGGGTCATGGAAAAGGCACCGGAGATCACCGCCTGGCTGGCGATCACAGTGGCCAGCGTCGCCAGCACCACCAGCCCCAGCAGCATCCAGCCCGGTGCCATCAGGAAGAACGGATTGGCCAGCGCCGACGGGTGAGCCAGCACCAGCGCGCCTTGTCCGAGATAGTTGAGGATCAGCGACGGGAACACCAGTCCCATCCACGCCATGCGAATGGGCCCGGCGCCAAAATGGCCCATGTCGGCATAAAGCGCCTCGCCGCCGGTGACCGCCAGGAAGATCGAACCCAGCGCCACCAGCGAACCCAGCCGATGGTTAATGAGGAATGTCACGCCGTGCCACGGATTGACGGCTTCGAGGATGGTGAGGTCGTCGCCGATGTGGAGGAGGCCGAGGCCGGCCATGGTGAGGAAGAACACTATGCACACCGGTCCGAACAGCCCCGCGACGCTGCCCGTACCGCGACTCTGCACGGTGAACAGCGTCACCAGAATGGCCAGCGCGATCCAGATGATGTAGGGCTCGAACACCGGCGTCACCAGCTTCAGCCCCTCCACCGCCGCCAGCACCGAGATGGCCGGGGTGATGACCGCATCGCCGAAGAACAG
>CAZMSA010000351.1:0-1893 GCA_964568825.1 uncultured Rhizobiaceae bacterium
CAACTCGAGCCGCTGATGGAGCAGAATCTCGGCGGCGCCACGATCAACTCAATCAACAAGACCGGCGGCACCTCTTCGATTGCCACCAAGTACGTCTACAGTCAGCCCTCGGACGGCTACACGTGGCTTGCCTGCCCGGGCTTCGACCGTGGCCTGCGGATTCTCAATCTCGACAACACCGTGAGCTACAAGGACTGGCAGTATTACGGCTGCGACACGTCCTACATGGCGCTCGCCGTGCTGCCGGATTCGCCGATCAAGAGTCTGGAAGACCTGATCGAGAAGGGACGCAAAGAACCGGGCAAGCTGCGCATGGCCACCAACGGCCCGGGCGGCACCTGGTATCTCGCGGCGCTGCTGGTGCAGCGTGGCGGCAAGGCGAAGTACAAGCTCGTGCCCTACAAGGGCGGCTCCCCCGCGATGAAGTCGTGCCTGGCAGGCGAGACCGACGTGACCTGCAACGGCCTGCACGAGCAGCTGCCATTCATCAAGGCCGGCAAGCTACGCTGTCTGGCGGTCGCGGTGGCCGAACCGCTGAAGCTCCAGGGCATCACTTTTAGGCCGATCACCGACGTGTTGCCGTCGCTCAAGGAAGTCGCGCCGATCGGCGGCGGGTTCTCCGTGGCACTCAAGCGCAACACCGACCCCGCCATCCTGAAGCAGATTGCCGATGCCTGGATGAAAAGCATCGGCGATCCGAAGTTCCAGGCAATCGAGGCGAAGAAGCCGCGCTTCCCGGATCCGGTCGTCGGCGAAAAGGCGGACCGGCGCGCCGCGTTGTGGGATTGCGTGGCCTCCAACCTGCTCGTCGATGCGGGCCTCAACAAGAAGAGTCTCAAAGAGCTGGATATTCCCAGCATCGAGGACTTCGGCAAGTGGTGGCCGCCGAAAGGGTACAAGCCCGTAATCTGAAAATGACGCAAGACGAGTCCAAGAGCGAGCGGACAGCCGAGAGCGCACCAAGCGAGGGGCCGACCAGCGTATTGATCGCTTTCGGTCTCCTCGTGCTGTCGGCTTATTTCGCCGTCGGTGGGCTGGAGATTCGCGTTCCGGAAGGTTGGCAGACGGCACCCGGGATGCTGCCAATCATCCTGGGTGTCAGCCTGTTCATCATGGCGGGCATGCTGCTCGTGAAAGCAATTCGGGCGGGCGCCTTGCGTGTCCGCCTGACTCATGAGTCGGACAACAGCAGCGTGGAACGTGCCGGCATCGCTATCGTTTTCGTCGGCATCTACTATTTCGGGCTACTGGCCTTGCTTCCCTTCGAGGTGGCGTCGGGCATCTTCCTGCTGGCGATGTACTGGGTCTATTGGCCGGGCAGCGGCTGGACGCCGCGGCTCGCGACCGCGGTCGGCATGCCGATACTCATTACGCTATGTTTCCAGGGCGGATTTCAAATCCCCCTGCCGGGCCAGGGCAATCTGATCCTGTTAGCGCAGTATCTGTGGGTGACCCACTAGGAATGAACCGCGATGTTTGACTGGACGTTCGTGGTCAGCCCGCTGGGGTTGTCGGTAGCCTTCCTGGGCGCGGCCCTCGGCATCACCTGGGGGGCGCTGCCGGGGCTGTCGTCCAACATGGCCATGGCCCTGTTGGTCGGCTTTACCTACAATCTCTCCTCCGAGGTCTCGGTCGTCTTCCTGATCGCGGTCTGGATCGGGACCGAGTTCGGCGGCGCCATCTCGGCGGTCCTCATCAACATACCCGGCACACCATCGGCGGTGCCCACCGCCATGGCGGGCTATCCGCTGGCGCAGCGCGGCGAAGGCGGACTGGCCATCGGCACGGCGCTGACCTTCTCCATGATCGGCAACTGGGCGGGCCTGCTCGTGCTGGTGACGCTGGCGCCGATCATGATCGCGCTGGCGCTCAGTTTCGGCTCCTGGGAGATTT
>CAZMSA010000352.1:0-1892 GCA_964568825.1 uncultured Rhizobiaceae bacterium
CGCTGATCGCCGCCGTCAACGGCCCTTCCTATGGCGCCGGTTGCGACACCACCTGCCTGTGCGACATCCGCATCGCCTCGACCCGTGCCACCTTCGCGGAGAACTTTGTTCGCGTCGGTCTCATTTCCGGCGATGGCGGCGCCTGGTTGTTGCCGCGCCAGGTGGGCCTCAGCCGCGCCGCGGAGATGACCTTCACCGCCGAACCGGTGGATGCGGCAACGGCGCTGGCCTGGGGTCTGGTTTCCAAGGTGGTCGAGCCCGACGACCTGCTGCCCGAGGCCCGCGCGCTTGCCGCCCGCATCGCCAAGAACCCGCCGCGCCAGTTGCGCATGGCAAAGCGGTTGCTGCGTGAGGGGCTCAACACGCGCCTTGACACCATCCTCGAAATGGCCGCTGCCTATCAGGGCGCGGCCCACCAGACGGCGGATCACGAGGAGGCGGTCGATGCGCTCCTGGAAAAGCGCCCCGCCGTCTTTACCGGCCGCTGATACTGCCCCGGTGCCCCGCCAGGCTTTCCGGGGCGCCAACCTGAAAGTCCCGACCATGGCCACGCCCTTCAACGACTTCGTCCACGACCTGAAATTCACCGACCTGCCGCCTGAGGTGGTCACCTATGCCCGCCGCTGGCTGCTGGACCTGATCGGCGTCGCGGCCGGCGGCTCGACCACCGATCTGTCGCGCATCATCCGCGACCACGCGGCAGCGCAGTTCGGCGCCGGACACCGCCGGGCGCACATGCTGTTCGACGGGCGGATCGTCAGCCCGGCCGGTGCGGCGCTGGCCGGCGGCATGACCATCGACGCGCTCGATGGACATGACGGGCACAAGCTGACCAAGGGGCATGTGGGCTGCGGCGTCCTGCCCGCGGCGCTGGCGCTGGCCGAAGCGGAGGAACAGCTCTCGGGCGAGGACTTCCTCACCACGCTGGTAATCGGCTACGAGATCGGCACCCGCGCCGGCATCGCCCTACATCGCACGGCATGCGACTACCACACATCGGGCGCCTGGATAGCGGTGACCTGCGCAGGCCTCGGCGCCCGCACCCTCGGTCTCGACCGGGCACGCACCCGAGAAGCCATCGGCATCGCCGAGTATCACGGGCCGCGCAGCCAGATGATGCGCTGCATCGACCATCCGACCATGCTCAAGGACGGCTCCGGCTGGGGCGCCATGACGGGCGTTTCGGCCACCTATCTCGCCGCCGACGGCTTTACCGGGGCGCCGGCGATCACGGTGGAGGGCGACGACGTCGCTGACCTGTGGGGCGACCTCGGCAGCAACTGGCGCATCTTCGAGCAGTATTTCAAGGCCTATCCGGTGTGCCGCTGGGCGCAGCCGCCGGTGCAGGCGGTCATGGACCTGCGCGCCGAGCACGGCCTTGAGTCCGAAGACGTTGAGCGCATCGAGGTGGTTACCTTCCACCAATCGCTGCGCCTCGCCACAAGGCGGCCGACCACCACCGAACAGGCGCAGTATTCCACCGCCTTCCCCGTAGCTTCGGCCATGGTCCGTGGGCGGGTAGGGGCCGCAGAAGTGGCGCCGGAAGCCTTCAGCGACCCCGAGATCCTGCGTCTCGCCGACAGCATGGTCGTGAGCGAGTCCGATAACTACAACGCCGCCTTTCCGGCCCGCCGCATCGCCCACGTGACGCTGGTGCTGAAGGACGGCAGGCAGCTGACCAGCCCCCCGACCGAGGCACGCTTCGACCCCGAGCATCCGGTCGATGATGCCGTGGTCCACGAGAAGTTCCATGCCCTCGCGGAGCCCTCCATCGGCGCGCCCAACGCGCTTGCCATCGAGCAGGTCGTTGCGAAAATGGGCGCCGGCAGCGGACTTGCCGATCTCCTTTCGGAACTGCGTTGCGGGGTCGCATGCATGGATCGCGTGTCGGA
>CAZMSA010000353.1:0-1838 GCA_964568825.1 uncultured Rhizobiaceae bacterium
GCTTTGCCAACGGCCTCATCATGCGCGCCTGCTGGGACACCATGGTGTTCGCGCCACCGTTCTGCATCGAAAAAGCCGAGATCGACGAATGGGCCGGTCTGGCGCGCCTGGCGCTCGATGAGACCCATGCCAGGGTCAAGGACGAGGTAGTGGCCTGATCCCTGCCCGGGAACTTTGGCACCGCCTGCCTCAAATTGTGAGTTGCAACTTGCCTGCGACAATATAACACTGTTCGCAGCGGCGGCACCTGTGACCGCCGAACGATTTTCATCAACGGGAGAGCATCATGACGTCGTTTATTCCGAAACTGCCCGGCTCGCGCCGGTCGTTCCTCAAGGGCACGGGCGCCGCCATGGTGGGCCTCACCCTGCTGCCGCGCTTTTCGCTGGCCGAGGAAGAAAAGAAGCTGAACTTCTACAACTGGGACACCTACATCGGCGAGACGACGCTGGCCGACTTCAACACGGCGACCGGCATCGAGGTCAAGATGGACCTTTACGCCGACAACGACGAATTGTTCGCCAAGCTGAAGGAGGGCAATCCCGGCTATGACGTGATCGTGCCGACCAATGACTATGTCGAGCGCATGATCCTCGCCAACATGCTGGAGGAGCTGGATCATTCCAAGATCCCCAACATGGCAAATATCGACAAGCCGTTCCAGGAAGCCGCCTTCGATCCCGGCCGCAAGCATTCCATCCCCTACATGTGGGGGACACTGGGCATCGGCTATCGCAAGTCCAAGATGACCGGCGCGGTGGATAGCTGGAGCGCCGTCTATGAAGCCGACAAGACACCGGGCCGCGTGTCGCTTCTGGGAGATGCCCAGAACGTCATCGGCTGCGCCCTGAAGCTGCTCGGCTATTCGTTCAACTCCGTCAATCCGGACGAGTTCAAGAAGGCCGAGGAACTGATCATCGCCCACAAGAAGGACGTCAAGGTGTTCGCCCCCGACAACGGCCAGGACCTGCTCGCCTCGGGCGAAGTTGATCTTGCCCAGGAGTGGAACGGCGACATCCTTCAGGTGATGGGCGAGGACCAGGATCTGGACTATGTGGTGCCCACCGAGGGTAGCCTCGTGTGGCAGGACTGCATGTGCATTCCCACCAAGGCGCCGCATCCGGAAAACGCCCACGCATTCCTCAACTTCATTCTCGATGCCAAGGTGGGCGCGGCGATCGCCGACTTCATCCAGTATGCCACGCCCAATGCCGCGGCCAAGAAGCTGATGAGTGACGATTACACCAAGAACCCCGCCATCTTCCCGCCCGATGAAATCATCGCCAAGTGCGAGCCGGGTATCTACGTCGGCGAAGCGGGTGTGCGCCTGCGCGACGAAACCTGGACCCGCATCCAGGCCGCGTGAGGACGCTCGCGGCGTTTTGACGACATTGGCCGGCGGGCTGGCCCGATGAGGGTTGGCCCGCCGGTTTCGCCCGCACCGCGCCGCCTCGGGAGCGGCGCCGGGCAGGCTTTTGGGGGGCAGGGACGGCGGTGGACAGCTGGAAGCACAATCGCCTGGTATTCTGGGTCCTGGCCTTGCCGGGAACCTTCTGGCTGGTCGTGTTCTTTCTCGTTCCCCTCACCATCATCTGGTTCATGTCGTTCGGCGAGAAAGTCGGGTTGCTCGACGTCAATATCACCGGCACCCTCGCCAACTACTGGCGCACCACCGATCCGGTCTACCTGCTGATCCTGTGGAAGTCGGCGTGGATCAGCACCCTGGCGACAGCCTTGTGCCTGCTGATTGCCTACCCCGTCGCCTTCGGCATCTGTTTCGCGCCGGCCCGCTGGCGCCCGGTGATGCTGTTGCTGATCATCCTGCCGTTCTGGATCAA
>CAZMSA010000354.1:0-1836 GCA_964568825.1 uncultured Rhizobiaceae bacterium
TCGCCGCGCTCGATGTAGCCGGGCCAGGCGACGATATCGACCTCGCCCTCGCCGGGGCCCACCTTGGTCATCATGTCGGCCGTCGCGGTGACGCTCATCAGCCCTGCAACAGCCGCCAGCGCTGCCGCCGAAACCAGTAACCTACCCATTTGATCCTCCCTCGCCCGCGTGCGGCGGGCTTCATGTTTGACGGGCAGGCTTGCGCCCCCCTCATCACATTATGGCCAATCGCCGGGGCCGGCGCCACGTCAATTTTTTGCCTGGCCGGGCGGATGTGTGCCCCTCAATGGCCGCCGCCGGGTGCCGTGGCGCCGACGATTTCCGGCAGGCGGGTGGCGGGCGGGGTGTTGCGGCTGCGACCGGTCCTGACGATGCCGTCGATGATGGTCATGCCCACCCCGGGCAGGTTGCCCTGCTCGATGCTCTCCAGAATGTTTTTTCCCGGTGAATGCTGGGCCTGGTCGATGAGCACGAAGTCGGCGCTGCGCCCTTGCTCGATCAGCCCGCAATCGAGGTCGCGCAGGCGGGCGGTGTTGCCGGTGGCAAAGCAAAAGGCCGTGGCCGCGTCGACCTCACCGAGGCTCGACAGCATGGCGATCATGCGCAGGATGCCGAGCGGCTGCACGCCCGACCCGGCCGGAGCATCGGTTCCGAGGATGACGCGCGGCAATTGCTTGAGTTCCTTGGCGGCCCTGAGCGCCACGAGCGCTGCCCGCTCGTTGCCGTTGTGCACCAGTTCGATGCCGCGCTGGCACTCAGCGCACAGGCAAAGGATCTGGTCGTCGGGCAGCGCCGTGTGGCCCCCATTGATGTGGCCGATGATGTCGGCATCGGCCTCCAACACCACATCCTTGTCGATGAGGCCGGAGCCGGGAATGGAGGGTCCGCCGGTGTGGATGGTCGACTGGATGCCGTATTTGCGCGCCCAGGCCACCATGTCGCGGGCCTTGTCGCCGGCCTTCACCGACCCGAGGCCCACCTCGCCCAGAAGCTTTACGCCGGCCTCGGCCATGTGCTTGAAGTCGTCTTCCACCATGCCCTCCTCGATGACCGGGGCGCCGGCCAGCACCTTGACGCCGGAGGGGCGGAAATTGTCGAACATGCGCTGGGCGGCAATTGCCATGGCCTTCAGGCCGACGATGTCGCGCGGCCGGCCGGGCATGTGCACCTCGCCGGCCGAGACCATGGTGGTGACGCCGCCGTGCAGGCAGGATTCGATCCAGTTGAGCTGGCTCTGGCGTGGCGTCCAGTCGCCGGCGACGGGATGCACATGGCTGTCGATGAGACCCGGTGCCAGGGTAACGCCGTTGGCGTCGACCACCACATCGGCACCTTCGGTATCGAGATCCTTGAGGCGGCCGAAGCCGGCGATGCGCCCGCCCACCGCCGCCACCGCGTCGGCATCGAGGATGGGCTGCTCCAGCGCCCCCGACAACATCAGACCGATGTTCCTGACCACCATCTTGTGTGGCTTTGCAACCATGGCGTCCTCCGCTTCGTGTGTTTGCTTGTGACCCATCATTGCATCTTTGACCGCCCCCCGAAAAGCGCTCCATGTTGTCGCTGCCTCAACAGAGCGGTCCCGCCTCCTGAAGTGTCATCGTCGGGCCTGACCCGACGACCCAGGGGCCGCACGGCACGGCCCCTCAGTCACAACCACCCCGCCGCCACACCGCATGCCCTCCCAATCAAGGCCGCCCCCTCACAGCCGTCACCCCGGGGCTTGACCCCGGGGTCCATTCCGCTGGCCTCACCGCCTGCCGCAGCCTTCGCGGCCGCCACCCACCCCACAACCGTCACCCCGTGGCTTGACCACGGGGTCCATTCCGCTACCGC
>CAZMSA010000355.1:0-1834 GCA_964568825.1 uncultured Rhizobiaceae bacterium
CGCCACCGCATCGTGGTGCGCAAGGGCCGCGAGAACTATCTCTGCCTGCTCAACCTGCAAGAAGCGGTGGGGCGCATGGGCGGCAGCCCGCGAGGGAGCCTCTTGGCGGTGCTGGTCACGCGCTGGGCCCGCTTCAGCCGCGACGGCGACATGGTGGGCGGCGACTTTCCCGCCTGGGCATTGACGCTGGCCGGCGATGCCGACATGCGCACCCCCAGCCCCATGGCCCTCGGCCTCACCGACCGGCGCGGGGAATGCATCTACGCGGCCTGTGCCCACTACCGCAAATGCTTCATCGAAAAAACCGTGAGGGCGGCGCGCAAGGCCGATATCGTAATCGCCAACCATGCCCTCCTGCTGCATCAGATCGCCGTCGACCAGGTGTTGGGGGCGCCCGCCGTGGAGGAGGACCAGGAGGCCTCGCCGGGGCGCACGCGTATCGTCTTCGATGAGGGCCATCACCTGTTCGATGCAGCCGACAGCGCCTTTTCCGGCCACCTGACCGGCATGGAGACCGCCGAGCTCAGGCGCTGGATCCGCGGTCCGGAAGGGCGAGGCAGGCGAGGCCGCGGCCTCGCCGAGCGGCTCGGTGATCTGATTTCCGATGACGAGACCGCCGAGCAACACCTCGAAACGGTGCTCGACAAGGCGCTTTCGCTGCCCGGCGGCGGCTGGATGAATCGCATTTCCGGCGGCCAGCCGCAGGGCTTGAGTGAAGCCTTCCTGGCCCTCGTCGCACAACAGGTGGGCGCCCGCACCGAATCGCGCGGCGGCCATGCGGCAGAGACCGATTGCCGGCCGTTCATCGACGGGCTGGCGGAGGCGGCCGGTAACCTGGCAGCACTGCTCATCGACCTGAAGCGCCCCATGAGCGCCCTGGCCCGGCATCTGGCCAAACGTCTCGATGAGGACGCCGCCGACCTCGATTCGAGCGAGCGCGCCCGCATCGAAGCCTTGTCGCGATCCCTCCTCAGGCGCAGCGAACTGATGATCGGCGGCTTCGTCGACATGCTGGGGCGTCTCCTGGAAGACCCCGATGCGCGGTTCGTCGAATGGTTCGGCATCGACTACCAGTTCGGCCGCGAATTCGACATAGGCCTGCACAGCCACTGGCTCGACCCGACCGAGCCGCTGGCAACAACCGTGCTTTCCCGTGCCGACGGGGTGATCATTACCTCGGCCACCCTCAAGGACCGCCCGCCCGAGGCGCCGGACGACTGGCGTCATGCCGAGATGCGAACCGGCGCCGTGCATCTGCCGTATGCGGTGCGCCGCACCACCCATGCATCGCCCTTTGACTATCCGGCCGCGGCGCGGGTGCTGGCGGTCAACGATGTGGCGCGCGGCGATATCGACCAGGTGGCGGCGGCCTACCGCGAACTGTTCCTCGCCGCCGGCGGCGGGGCGCTGGGCCTGTTCACCGCCATTGCCCGCCTCAGGCAGGTGCACGCCCGCATTGTCAAGCCGCTGGCACGCGCCGGTCTGCCGCTTTATGCCCAACATGTGGACCCCATGGATCCGGGCACCCTGGTCGACATGTTCCGGGTCGATGAACATGCCTGCCTGCTCGGCACCGATGCCATGCGCGACGGGGTGGACGTGCCGGGCTCATCGCTGCGGCTGATCGTGCTGGAGCGGGTGCCGTGGCCGCAGCCGACCATTCTCGAGCGCGCCCGGCGCGGAGTGTTCGGCGGCAACGCCTATCAGGACATGGTGGTGCGCCTGCGCCTCAGGCAGGGCTTCGGCCGCCTCATCCGCCGGGCCGGCGACCGCGGGGTCTTCGTCATCCTCGATCCGCGTCTGGCCTCGCGCTTCCAGACCGCCTTTCCCGACG
>CAZMSA010000356.1:0-1764 GCA_964568825.1 uncultured Rhizobiaceae bacterium
GGCATGTAATCGGGGATCTCCGAATTGGCGACGCTGAGCCACAGCATGCCCGCCAGCGGTACGAAGAACAGGACACCGAGGTAACCGAGCAGCGGCGCCGTCAGCGCGAATGCCGCTTGGCGCTTTCGCCGCTCGGCCCGGCGCAGGCTTTTCTTCAGCGATGCGGAACCGGTCTCGTCCAGTCCCCCTGCCGTCGCCACCAGGGGCGTGCTCATTGGCGGCCACCCAGGGTTCAGGTGGAGAGCCAGGCCGAAAAGCGAGAGTCCAGTTGGGGCCCATAGTTCGACCAGAACGACACGCTCTTGGGGATCGCCACCTTGAGATGCTCCGGAGAGGTGGGCATGTACGGCATCATGTGGATCTTGGGGTTGTTGTAGTAGGTCAGGTCGGCCATCTGCGCGAACGAGGATTTGCGCGCCGGTGAATAGGCAATATAGCGCGCCTGATCGACGAGCGCCTTGGTGGTGGTGGAAAAGCGCAGGAACTTCATGGCCTGAGCGAGACGGTCCTTGGGAAGGTTGGCCGGGACCACCCAGCCGTCCCATTCATACAATCCACCGTCCCAGATGAAATCGAACGGCTGATTGTCCGCGGCAATCGCATTGAAGATGCGGCCGTTGTAGGCAGAGGCAATGGTTGCCTGCTTCTGGGCCAGCATCTGCGGCGGCTGGGCGCCCTGGCTCCACCACACGGCATGGGGCTTGAGCGTATCCAGCTTCTTGAACGCCCGCGTGACGCCTGCGGGGGTCTTCAGCACGTCGTAGATGTCCTTGATCTCGACGCCGTCAGCATAAAGCGCCCATTCGAGGTTGCCCGCCGGGATCTTCTGCAGCGCCCGCTTGCCCGGGAACGCCTTGACGTCAAACACGTCCTTGACGGTCTTGGGACCGGCATCCTTGCCGAAGGCCGACTTGTCGTAGGCGAACATGGTGTTGTAGGAAATCGTCGAGACATAGCCGCCAGTCTTGCCGTCGCCGCTCAGCGAACCCTCGATGAAATCCTTGCTGGCGGGCGTGCCGTCGGGAGCCGGATCGAGGTCCTTGTCGAAGACGATCGGCTGCAGCAGGCCCTGGTCGAAGAGGCGGAACCCCGGCGACTGCAGCATGTCGACGATGTCCCAGTTGATGTTTCCGCTCTGCTCCTGGGCGGTGACGAGCGCCGGTCCGTTGGCCGACTTCTCGATGTTGTTGAAGGCGATCCCGGTCGCCTTGGTGTAGGGCTTCTCATAGGCGTTGATCTGGCTCATCTGGTAGGCACCACCCCATGAGGTGAGGTTCAACGTGTCGGCGGCTGCTGCCGCATTGCGGCTTTGAGCCAGCATGCCGAGGCTCGTCAGCGATACCAGACCCGCCGTCGATGCGCCCAAGGCCAACAAATCGCGCCGTGTCACCACAAACAGGCCCGGGTTCGGATTTCGATGGTTCGTGCGCATTGCCAGTACCTCCAGATGTTCGCTTGAATCGCGGAACTGAAGTTGATTACGACGTTTTTGAGGCAAATAATCATTCGCCGTCAGAACACCGCAAACACAACTGTTCCAGCGTTCGCTTAAATTTACCCGCAAGCGTGTGCGGCAATTTGTCATCGCACTCCGCCTCGAGAAACTATTTGTACGACGCGAACATAATACATCCCGGATGTATTTTTTATTTCCGCAAGGTTAATTCATGTTCATCATCAACCAGGCGATTGCGCATCGCCGCTGCAGCCTTGAGAGCGTGTTTGAGAAGGGGATTCCCATCGGCGTGTTTGCGTGATTCATCG
>CAZMSA010000357.1:0-1764 GCA_964568825.1 uncultured Rhizobiaceae bacterium
TTCCATCACCGCTCGTGGATGAAGAACCAGGGCCTGCCGCATCACCTGTTCGACGGCCGCCCGGTGATCGGCATCTGCAACACCTTCTCCGAACTCACCCCTTGCAATGCCCACTTCCGCATCCTCGCCGAGCGGGTCAAGCGCGGCGTCTACGAGGCGGGCGGCTTTCCGCTGGAGTTCCCGGTGATGTCGCTGGGCGAGACGCTGATGCGTCCGACCACCATGATGTTCCGCAATCTCGTCTCCATGGATGTGGAGGAATCCATCCGCGCCAACCCCATCGACGGGGTGGTGCTGCTGATGGGCTGCGACAAGACCACGCCGGCGCTGGTCATGGGGGCGGCGTCGTGCGACCTGCCGACCATCGGGTTGTCCGGCGGCCCCATGCTCAACGGCCACTTCGGGGCCGAGACCATCGGCTCGGGCACGCATTTGTGGAAGTTCGTCGAACGCTACAAGGCGGGCGAGATGACGCTGGAGCAGATGACGGAAGCCGAAGCCTGCATGTCGCGCTCGGTGGGCCACTGCATGACCATGGGGACCGCCTCGACCATGGCTTCGATGGTTGAATCCCTTGGTCTCGGCCTGCCGACCAACGCCGCCATCCCGGCGGCCGACTCGCGCCGCAACGTGCTGGCCCACATGGCCGGCCGGCGCATCGTCGAGATGGTGAAGTCGAACCTGAAGCTGTCGAAGATCCTGACGCGCAAGGCCTTCGAGAACGCCATCCGGGTGAACGGTGCGGTGGGCGGGTCGACCAATGCCGTGGTGCATCTGCTCGCCATCGCCGGGCGCATGGGCGTCAAGGTGGAACTGGATGACTGGGACCGGCTGGGCCGCGAGGTGCCGTGCCTGGTCAACATCATGCCGTCGGGCAAATACCTGATGGAGGATTTCTATTATGCCGGCGGGCTGCCGGTGGTGATGCGCGAACTCCTGGAAAACGGCCTGCTCAACGGCGATGCCATGACCGCCAACGGCAAGACGCAAGGCGAGAACGTGGCCGATGTCGCATGCTATAATCGCGACGTCATCCACCCCTTCAAGAAGCCGTTCAAGAAAGAAGGCGGCATCGTGGTGCTGCGCGGCAACCTGACGCCCGGCGGGGCGGTGCTGAAGCCCTCGGCGGCGACGCCGAAACTGATGCGCCACAAGGGCCGGGCGGTGGTGTTTCAGGATATCGAACACTACAAGGCGCGCATCGACGATCCCAAGCTCGATATCGACGAGACGTGCATCATGGTGCTGAAGAACTGCGGCCCCAAGGGCTATCCGGGCTTTTCAGAGGTCGGCAACATGGCGCTGCCGGTTAAGCTGATCAAGAAGGGCATCACCGACATGGTGCGCATATCCGATGCCCGCATGTCAGGCACGGCCTACGGCACGGTGGTGCTGCATTCGGCGCCGGAAGCCGCGGTCGGCGGGCCGCTGGCGCTGGTCGAAGACGGCGACATCATCGAACTCGATGTCAAGAAGCGCAAACTCCACCTGCACGTCAGCGAGGCCGAACTTGAAAGGCGGCGGGCGGCCTGGGTGAAGCCGAAAAGCCCCAAGCGCGGCTATGCCCGCCTCTTCGACCAACACGTCATGCAGGCCGATACGGGGTGTGACTTCGACTTCCTAGTAGGCAAGTCCGGTGCTCCCGTCCCGCGCGAGAGCCACTGACGGGCTTTCCCAAGCGGACCCCCACCCCCTACCCCTCCCCACAGGGGGGAGGGGAGCAGGCGGCATGGCTTTTCGGCCCCGCGGCCTGACGGCCCGAAG
>CAZMSA010000358.1:0-1760 GCA_964568825.1 uncultured Rhizobiaceae bacterium
CATGCTTTCGGTGGTGAAGATCGTGAACAGCACGCGTGGCTGGTACGAGGCCGGCGCAACGGTACGGCAGCGCATCGCGAATGAGAAAGCCGGAGGTTGAGCGGGGGAACCCCCGTGAACCACGTTCAGGTCCAAAGAGCGCGCACGCCGTAGAAGGCCGTATCGATGCGTCGGGCAGCGGCCTGGGTGAGTTGGGCACGGGCATCGGTGCTATAGGTCATCGGCAGTATGATGCGGCGCTCATCCGCGTAGCGAAGGCCAAGGCGCTGCTCCAGCTTGCTCAAGGTTTCATCATTCATGGAAGTCGTCACAAGTTTCAGGCGTGGCTGAGCAACCCTGATGTTGACCATGGATCGCCAGATTGGACGGCGTCAAATTCCCGATCGTCATCAAGGTGCCCTATCACACCTTTGCCATGCCACTGCGTGCTGCTTTCCCTGCAATGAGGGGTGTCAAACCATAACCTCCGCTCAAACCAAGACTCAGATGTCCCAGTTGTTTTGAAGACGGACACTCCTCATACGTTCGGGCCGCGGCTCGGCAAATTTGTCGATATCCTTTCTCAAGCGAAAGACCCGGGCCACACCAGTGCGCCCCTTGAGTGCCATGGGCGGCATTGCCTCCCAATCGTCCCGCTCCACGTTCGCTGCCTCAAGCACGGCGTCGCTGATGACTAAGGAGCTGTCCAACTGCCTACTGAGCCGCTCGACTCGCTCGGCGACGTTGACGGAATCGCCAAGGATCGTGAATTCAAGCCGTGACTCATCGCCAACCGCCCCCGCAAAGACCTCGCCGTAGTGAACCCCAATGCCGAGATTGATACATGGTAGTCCCTCCCGCATGCGTCGTGAGTTCCAAGACGACACGGCCTCCAGCATCGCGAGTGCTGCGGTCACCGCATTGGCGGCATCGTCAGGAGCCGCCTCCGGGACACCGAAGACAGCCATCGTGCCATCGCCAATGAACTTGTCAATGATGCCGCCGTGCTCCTCGATGACCCGACCTTGGATGCCACGCAGGTCTGTCAACATGCCGCCGATTGCTGCGGGCTCCATCTGCTCAGAAAGTGCAGTGAAGCCTCGGACATCGGCAAAGAGGATTGCTGCTTGCTGCGTGTGACCGCGGCTCAAGGCCGCTAGTCCTTGCTTCTCGAGCACTTCGGCAATGCGGCGGGGAAGGTAGCGGGACAGGTTCGCCGTGTGTCGGGTCAACTCAATCCCTCGCATCAGCAGCTTCCGTGATCGCTGAACAGTCATGGCGGTCAACAGGCCTGTTATTGCAACGAGTGCAAGCCGCATTAGATTGGCGCCGCTTGCAAAGACAATGGGCGGTCCTTGCAGACCTGGCGCTTCCCACCATCCGGTAAGCCATCCTTCCCAGCCGACAAGGAGCACACTCAGCCCGATCAGCACGCCTGCCGAGAGTACAATTGCGACACCGAAGGGGGTATATCTCAGCCCGGAAAGCGCAATCAAAACGAATATGAGGAGGAATGGCGGAACCACCTCGAACTGACTGGGCGGTAGATTGATTGCACGCAATACTCCGAGCACTACAAGGGCATAAACGCTCATGTCCAATGCGGTCAGCGATCCCGCGAGCCATGGCCGGAATGACCGGGACCCAGAAAGAAGCAGCGATACGAATCCAATCACGAAATAACAAGCCAACGCGCCGAACGCCGAAACCGCCATTAAGGGAGGCGCTAGGGCTGTTCAACGCTCTCGACTGAGAGCCGGAGCGGGGCGTTTCGGGTGATG
>CAZMSA010000359.1:0-1756 GCA_964568825.1 uncultured Rhizobiaceae bacterium
GCCCTGCGCTGCCCGCCGGGCGATGCCACCATCGACAACCTGTCGGGCGGCGAAAGGCGCCGCGTCGCCCTCACCCAGCTTCTGCTGCGCCAGCCCGATCTGTTGCTGCTGGACGAACCCACCAACCATCTCGATGCCGAAAGCGTCGCCTGGCTGGAGCATCACCTGCGCGAATATCCCGGCGCCATCCTCATCGTCACCCATGACCGCTACTTCCTCGACAACGTGACCGGCTGGATCCTCGAGCTCGACCGTGGCCGCGGCATCCCGTATGAGGGCAACTACTCCGCCTACCTCGGCCAGAAGGCAAAGCGCATGTTCCAGGAGCAGCGCGAGGACGCCGCCCGCCAGAAGGTGATCGAGCGCGAGCGCGAATGGATGGCGGCTTCCCCGCTGGCCCGCCAGACCAAGTCGAAGGCCCGCATCAAGGCCTATGACGAACTGGTCGAGGCCAACGAGGCGCGCGTCAAGTCGGGCCAGGCGCAGATCGTCATCCCCCCCGGCACCCGCCTCGGCGGCGTGGTGATCGAGGCCGAGGGGCTGAAGAAGGGCTATGGCGACCGCCTGCTGATCGACGACCTTTCCTTCAAGCTGCCGCCCGGCGGCATCGTCGGCATCATCGGGCCGAACGGCGCCGGCAAGACCACGCTGTTCCGCATGCTGACCGGCCAGGAAAAGCCCAACGCCGGCGAGATCCGCATCGGCGAGACGGTCAATCTCGGCTATGTCGACCAGTCGCGCGACACCCTCGATCCCGCAAAGAACGTGTGGGAGGAAATCTCCGGCGGCAACGACATCATCTATCTGGGAAAACGCGAGATCAATTCGCGCGCCTATACCTCGTCGTTCAACTTCAAGGGCGCCGACCAGCAGCAGAAGGTGGGCAACCTGTCGGGCGGCCAACGGAACCGCGTGCATCTGGCCAAGATGCTGAAGTCCGGCGCCAACGTCTTGTTATTGGACGAACCGACCAACGACCTCGACACCGAGACTTTGGCGGCGCTGGAAGAAGCGCTGGAGGATTTCGCCGGCTGCGCCGTCATCATCTCGCATGACCGCATGTTCCTCGACCGCCTGGCGACCCACATGCTCGCCTTCGAGGGCGACAGTCACGTCGAATGGTTCGAGGGCAATTTCCAGGCCTACGAGGAAGACAAGAAACGCCGCCTGGGCGAGGACTCGGTGCTGCCGAAGCGCATCAAGTACAAGCAGTTCAAGCGGTAACGTTCTCCGTTCTTGCTTTTGAAACTCGTTGGCTCGATGATCAATCGATGAGCCAATTGCAAAGCAACGTCGGGAGGACTCTGCGCCTATTTCTCGTTGATGGGACGCCCTCCGGCATTATCACTGCTGAGATAATGAATTGGACAGGTCACGTCCTGGTTTCTCCGCGTTCGCGGCTACCCGAAATGCTGAAGCGATCCGAGGTATCCCGAACCGGCGTGTATTTTCTTGTTGGTGACGATTCGGAAGAACCCAATCGACAACGTATCTATGTTGGGGAAAGTGACAACGTCGGCAAGCGCATCACACAGCATAGCCGGGATGAATCCAAAGATTTCTGGAACCGACTTTGCCTCGTGACGAGCAAGGATCAAAATCTGACAAAGGCACATGCGCGCTATCTGGAAAGTCGACTGATCGATTCGGCGATTGTTGCAGATCGATCAAACGTTGCTAACGGCACCGCCCCGTGGAATGCCCCCATGAAGTGGTCCACCCACTGGGATAGATTTATCCCGTCGAGGAGGACCAG
>CAZMSA010000360.1:0-1714 GCA_964568825.1 uncultured Rhizobiaceae bacterium
GGGTTGATGATCAAGGCCGGGGCTGACTATCAACTGGCCGAGGACCTCGTGCAGGATGTGATGATGACCGTATGGCGCAAGGCCGATCTGTATGCGCCCGAGCGCGGCAGCGTCGGGGCATGGATCTACACCATCGCCCGCAACGCCCGCATTGACCGGCTGCGCCGCGGTTCCTCGCAACCTTACGAAGACGTCGACAGCCTGGAGCTACCGTCAGGCGCTGCCGATGCCGAGGAGCAGATCTTTGCCGTACAGCGCGCCGAGCAGGTCGCCAGCGCGCTGGCCGCCCTGCCGGCCGAGCAGCGCCAGGTCATCGAACTGTCTTTCCGCAACGACATGGCGCAAAGCGAAATTGCCGGCAAGCTCGAGTTGCCGCTGGGAACGGTGAAGTCGCGCATGCGGCTGGCCTATTCGAAACTGAAAGCCGAACTGGAAGAACTGAGATGAACATCCATCATCATCTCGATGACGCAACGCTGCTGCGCTACGCCAGCGGCGATCTCGACGAGGCCTTCGCGGTGGTGATCGCCGCCCACCTCGCCATGTGCAACGAGTGCCGGCGCGCCGCCCATTGTGCCGAGGAAATCGGTGGTCGGTTGCTGGAAACGGGTGATGTCGAACCGCTTGCTGGCGATGCCATCGAGCGCATGATGCAGCTTCTGGATGCCCCCGAGGCCGCCCCTGCCCGCCCGGCTGCCGAGCCCGGTGGCGCGGTTCCCTTGCCGCTCAGGCGCTATGTTGGCCCCGATCTGGAGGCGATCAAATGGAAAACCGTGGCGCCGGGCGTGCGCAAGCACGACATCGCCACCACCTCTGCCACGCCGTCTTCGCTCTACATGCTGCATATCGCGCCGGGCAAGGCGGTCCCCGAGCACGGTCATGGCGGCGCGGAAGTCACCTTGGTTCTGTCGGGTGTCTACCGCGATGAGCTCGGCCGCTTTGGACCCGGCGATATCGCTGACCTCGACGAACACATCGAACATCGTCCCAAGGTAGAGGCAGGCGCGTCGTGCATCTGTCTGGTGGCAACCGAGGCACCTACCCGCTTCAAGGGCTTCTTCAGCCGCCTGCTGCAGCCCCTCGTCGGCATCTAGCAGCCATGGCAGCGGCCGGCCTCCCATGGCAGACGGCATGGATTACCGGCACCAGTTCGGGAATCGGTCGTGAACTGGCCCTGCTGCTCGACGGCGAAGTTGCCCATGTCGCCGTATCGGCCCGCTCCGCCGACCGGCTCGATGCCATGGCCGCAGCGGGCAGGACGATTGTCGCCTACCCGCTCGATGTGACCCACGGCGTTGCCGTCGCCGACTGCGTCGCCGCCATCGAGGCCGCCGCCGGTCCCATTGACCTGGCCGTCCTGAACGCCGGGGTATGGACCCTGATGGATGTGGACAGTCTCGACGCAGAGGCCATCCGCCACGCCATGGAGGTGAACTACCTCGGCGTCATTCATTCCCTCGCCACGCTGGTCCCCCGGATGATCGCCCGCGGCAAGGGCCATATCGCCATTGTTGCCTCGGTTGCCGGCTATCGCGGTCTGCCGCGTGCCATTGCCTACGGACCGACAAAAGCGGCCCTCATCAACCTGGCTGAAACCCTGCGATCGGAGCTTGCCCCACGCGGTATCACCGTTTCGCTGGTCAATCCCGGCTTCGTCGACACCCCGGCGACACGAACCAATCCCTTCCCCATGCCTGCCCTCATGCCCGCCAGC
>CAZMSA010000361.1:0-1706 GCA_964568825.1 uncultured Rhizobiaceae bacterium
CGCCGGAATGACGTAGGTGATGTGGGGCGTTTAGCCGGCCTTGCGCCGCGGGGCTTGCGGGCGCGCGGGCTTGCGGGCGGGTTCGGCCTGGTCCTCGAACAATTCGGCCAGCTTTTCAGTCATGGCGCCGCCCAGTTCCTCGGCATCGATGATGGTGACGGCGCGGCGGTAATAGCGGGTGACGTCGTGGCCGATGCCGATGGCGATGAGCTCAATGGGCGAGCGTTGCTCGATGTCGGTGATGACCTGGCGCAGGTGGCGCTCGAGATAATTGCCGGAATTGACCGACAAGGTCGAATCATCCACCGGCGCCCCGTCGGAAATGACCATGAGGATGCGGCGCTGCTCAGAGCGCGCCAGAAGCCGGTTGTGCGCCCAGATAAGCGCCTCGCCGTCGATGTTCTCCTTCAACAACCCTTCGCGCATCATCAGGCCGAGGCTGCGGCGGGCGCGGCGCCAGGGGGTGTCGGCGGCCTTGTAGACGATGTGGCGCAAGTCGTTGAGGCGGCCGGGATTGGCGGGCTTGCCGTCGGCCAGCCATTTTTCGCGCGACTGGCCGCCCTTCCAGGCGCGGGTGGTGAAGCCGAGGATCTCCACCTTGACGCCGCAGCGTTCCAGGGTACGGGCGAGAATGTCGGCGCAGGTGGCGGCGACCGTGATGGGGCGGCCGCGCATGGAGCCGGAATTGTCCAAGAGCAGCGTCACCACGGTATCGCGGAACTCGGTGTCGTTCTCGGCCTTGAAGGAAAGCGCGTGCAGGGGATCTATGACCACCCGCGACAAGCGGGCGGCATCGAGCAGGCCTTCTTCGAGGTCGAAATCCCAGGAGCGGTTCTGCTGGGCCATCAAGCGGCGCTGCAGGCGGTTGGCGAGGCGCGCCACCACGCCTTGCAGGCTGGCAAGCTGCTTGTCGAGGTAGTTGCGCAGGCGCGCCAGCTCCTCGGCGTCGCACAGGTCTTCTGCCGCGATGGTCTCGTCGAACTGGTTGGTGAAGACGCGGTAGAAATTCTCATTCGAGAGGCTGGAAAACGGCAGTTGCGGCCGCCACGGCTCGTCGCCGTCGGCAGTATCCTCGTCGTCGACATCGTCGGGAACCATTTCGGAGTCCATCTCGGCGGCCTCCTCCATGCTCTCTTCGCTCTCGCCCTCGCCTTTTTCCATCTCCTCGGCAGAGGTCTGCTGGGCCTCGTCGCCTTCCTGCTGGTCCTCGGACTGGCCCTGGTCGGAGTCTTCGTCATCGTCGGACTGGTCTTCGCTCTCATCGGGGTCGTCGCCCAGTTCATCGGCCATGTCGAGGGCGGCGATCAGGTCGCGCGACAGGCGGGCAAAGCGCACCTGATCATCAAGGGCATCGCGCAGGTGATCGAGCTTGTCGGCGGCCTTGTCCTCGATCCACGGCCGCCACAGGTCAACCAGCCTTGCGGCGGCCTCCGGTGGCCTGGCACCGGTCAGGCGTTCGCGCACCATGAGCCCGATGGCATCCTCAAGTGGGGCATCCTTGCGCTCGGTGCCCGGCGCCAGTTGCTTTTTATCGAAGCGATCGTCCAGCATGGCCCCCAGATTATGGGCAACGCCCGGCATGATATTGGCGCCGATGGCTTCGACCCGGGCCTGCTCGACCGCCTCGAACACGGCGCGGGCAAGCTTGCCTTGCGGCCGGTAGCGGTTGTGCATGCCGTCATCGTGATTGGCCAGACGCAGGGCAA
>CAZMSA010000362.1:0-1674 GCA_964568825.1 uncultured Rhizobiaceae bacterium
TCGGCTCGCGGAAGATGACGCCGCCGAGGATGTTGCGGATGGTGCCGTTGGGCGAGCGCCACATCTTCTTGAGGCCGAATTCGGCCACCCGCGCTTCATCGGGGGTGATGGTGGCGCACTTGACGCCGACGCCATGCTTCTTGATGGCCTCGGCGGCGTCCACCGTCACCTGGTCGTTGGTGGCGTCGCGATGCTCGATGGAGAGATCGTAGTATTCGAGGTCGATGTCGAGATAGGGGTGGATCAGCTTGTCCTTGATGAGTTGCCAGATGATGCGGGTCATCTCGTCGCCGTCCATCTCGACAACCGGATTTTGAACCTTGATCTTCGCCATGATGGGTCTTTCCGCTCCTGAAGCCAGTCAGTCGAGCGTTCCTAGCAAACGCGCGCCCTTTGCGAAAGCCCGATGCAGGGGTGATCCGTTTTAATCCGCACGGTTGTCGACTAGGCTGGCGGACAACAATCAATTGGAGACAGATCATGCAGTTGGGACAACTCGATCACGTCAATATTCGCACCGCCAATCTCGCCGCGATGACCGAGTGGTATTGCCGGGTTCTGGGCATGGTGGAGGGCAAGCGACCGCCCTTCAACTTTCCCGGCGCCTGGCTTTATGCCGGCGGGCATCCGTACGTGCATCTGGTGGGGGTTGACAAGCAGCCGCAAGGCAGCGAGCCGCGGCTGGAGCATTTCGCGTTTTCAGCCAGCGGTATGGCCGAGTTCACGGCCCGGCTCAAGGCGGACGGCATCGACTACAGGCCCCTGAAAGTGCCGGGCACGGCCATCACCCAGATCAATGTCTTCGATCCGGACGGCAACCACATCCACGTCGATTTCAACGGGGAGGCTCAAACGGGCGATGCCGCCTGATAAAGCCCGACCTGGCCCTCGGCGCCGGCGGCCAATGCGGCCGACTGGGCGTTCAGGATTTCCTC
The DNA here is from genome assembly GCA_964568825.1 of uncultured Rhizobiaceae bacterium. Classification (GTDB taxonomy): domain Bacteria; phylum Pseudomonadota; class Alphaproteobacteria; order Rhizobiales; family Aestuariivirgaceae; genus CAVVDT01. The sequence goes on from CAZMSA010000362.1 coordinate 936, forward strand.
GTAAAGGGCAAGTGCCGCGGCATCGAAGGGGGCAGCCGGCGGGGCGATGTTGATCCAGTTGCGCTCGCGGTCGGCGCCGCGCATCAGCATGGCAAAATCGCGCTCGGCCACCTGCTGGCGCACCGCCGGCGTGATGTAGCGCATGGCTAGGCCGATGCGGCGGTCACCCGATACATTGGGGCCGGAGGCATGGAACATGCGGCCGTGGTGCAGCGACATCTGGCCGGGCTTCAGTTCGACGAAGCTCGCCTCGGCCTCGTCGACCGTGACGGCGACCTCCTGGCCGCGTGACAAGAGGTTGTCGGCGCCGAAGGTATCGCGATGGGGGACGATCATCTGGTGGTGGGAGCCGGCGAGGAAACGCATGCAGCCCGAAGCGCGTGACACATCGCTCAGCGCCAGCCATGCGGTCACCTCCTCATTCGTCTCGCCCATCCCCCAATAGGTGAGGTCCTGGTGCCAGGAGACGATTTTTGGGGTGCCCGGCTCCTTGATGAACAGTTCCGCCGACCACAGCATGATATCCGGCCCCAGCAGGCTTTCCACCGCATCGACGATGGCTGGATGATGGGCAACGCGGGCCAGCAGCGGCATGACCACCTGGCCGTTGACGCGGAAATACTGGTTCAACGGTCGCGGCAGGCTGTCGGTCGGCCAGTCGCGCTCCAGCGCCTCGACCTCGGCCCTGAGAGCGTGTTTGAAAAGTGCGTGTGTCACGGCCAGCGCCTGATAAGTGTCG
>CAZMSA010000363.1:0-1674 GCA_964568825.1 uncultured Rhizobiaceae bacterium
GCCGGCCCGCGCGAGGCGCTGCTGCACGCCCTGTTCCGCCAGAACTACGGCTGTTCGCACCTGATCGTTGGTCGTGACCACGCCGGTGTCGGTGACTACTACGGCCCGTTCGACGCCCACCACATCTTCGACGAGATCCCGGCCGATGCGCTGGAGACCAAGCCGCTGAAGATCGACTGGACCTTCTGGTGCAACAAGTGCGAAGGCATGGCTTCCATGAAGACCTGCCCGCACAGCGCCGAAGACCGCCTGCTGTTGTCCGGCACCAAGCTGCGTAAGGCCCTTTCCGAAAATTCGGAGGTGCCGGACCACTTCAGCCGCCCGGAAGTGCTCGAGATCCTGCGCGAGTACTACGGCAGCTTGAAGGATGATGAGAAGGTTGAAGTTAAGCTCTCTGGCCATTCGGCCAAATAAAGTCTCATATGAGCCGCCGGTTAGCGCCGGCGAAGATGTTGAACCGCGGTAAGCAATCTTAGGAGAAAGGTAATGCCTACTTTCGTACGTACCGACAAGTGCGATGGCTGCAAGGGTCAGGACAAGACCGCTTGCATGTACATCTGCCCCCACGATCTGATGAAGCTCGACAAGGATGGCTCCGAGACCGGCCACGCCATGAAGGCCTGGAACCAGGAGCCGGAACAGTGCTGGGAATGCTATTCCTGCGTCAAGATCTGCCCCCAGCAGGCCATCGAGTGCCGTCACTACGCCGACATCGTTCCCCTGGGCGGTTCCGTTCAGCCCCTGCGCGGTACGGACTCCATCATGTGGACCATTAAGTTCCGCAACGGCAACATGAAGCGCTTCAAGTTCCCGATCCGCACCACGCCGGAAGGCTCCGCGGATCCGGTTGCCGGCAAGAGCGGCTGGGACCAGTCCAAGCTTACTGCTCCCGACTACCTGTTCAACGACGACCTGCATTCCTGCGACATGAGCCAGTTCGCCAGCTAAGGCGATGGCTGCAGTGGCCCCGCGCGCGGCGCAGGGCAAACGGGAAGCACGAATTTACGTCTAAGTCTGAAGTGAGAGGTTAAGAACAATGGCCGAATATGGATTTGGCAATCCTGAAGTCGTCGAAGAAGAGGTTGATATCCTCCTGATCGGCGGTGGTATGGCTGCCTGCGGTGCCGGCGTGGAAATCATGCGCTGGGCCGAGGGCTCCGATCTGAAGATCAAACTGGTCGACAAGGCCGCCATGGACCGCTCCGGCGCCGTGGCCCAGGGTCTGTCCGCCATCAACACCTACATGGGTGAGAACGACCCCGCCGACTACGTGCGCTATGTGCGCGGCGACCTGATGGGCATCACCCGCGAGGACCTGGTCTTCGACCTGGGCCGCCACGTGGACGACTCCGTGCACCACTTCGAGGAGTGGGGACTGCCGGTTTGGAAGCAGCCCGGCGACGAGGGCAAGTCTCTCACCGAAGGCGGCAAGCCCGTGCGCTCCGGCAAGTGGCAGATCATGATCAACGGCGAGTCCTACAAGTGGATCGTCGCCGAGGCCGCGAAGAAGGCCCTGGGCACCGAGCGCATTCAGGAGCACGTCTTCATCGTCAAGCTGGTGAACGACAAGACCGACGCCAATCGCATCGCCGGCGCCGTCGGCTTCTCGGTGCGCGAGAACAAGGTCTTCGTCTACAAGTTCAAGGCCTGCCTGCTGGTTGCCGGCGGCTGCGT
>CAZMSA010000364.1:0-1654 GCA_964568825.1 uncultured Rhizobiaceae bacterium
CTGTTCATGCTGGGGCTGACGCTTTCCGGCTACAGCCTCACCGGCCAGTACGGGGCGGTGGCGCTTTTGATTGGCCTCAAGATGGTGGCGATGCCGATCATTGCCTGGGCGATGGTCACGTTTCTCATCCCGCTCGATCCGCTGGAGGCCAGGATCGTCATCCTGTTCGCGGCGCTGCCGGGCGGGGTCAACGCCTATCTCTTCGCCAACCGCTATGATGCCGCCGTCGGCCCGGTCTCCGGCGCCATCGCCATCGGCACCGGCCTCGCCATCGCCACCACCTCGCTGCTGCTGAGCCTGATGTGACACCAAAGCTATCCTTGGCGCACTCCCACCCCCGACCCTTGTCGCACGCCTTGACGCCCCCCACTCCCGACCCTTGTCGCACGTCTTGGCGCACCCCCACTCCCGTCACCCCGGGGCTTGACCCCGGGGTCCATTCCGCAATCACCGCGGCCAGCCGCGAGGTCGGCGGCATGGATACCGGCATCAAGTGCCGGTATGACGCCAAGCAAAGGGATAAGTCGAACGAAAGGACCGGCGACACAGGCGGGGAAGCGGTTGACGGCAAAGCCCGGGCCGCGTATATCCGGCCACGATTTTCTTGAGACGCTGAACAACGTCGTCAGGCCGCCTTGTCCGAAGGAGACGTCATCCGGGAGGCAAGGGCGCCAACACCCGCCAGCGAAGGTTCGCCCGCGGGTGCGATTTTCGTTGCCGCGCCTGATGGGTAGATAAGCTCGATGTTCGAGACACTTTCAGATCGCCTTGCCGGCATCTTCGACAAGCTGACAGGCCGTGGCAGCCTGTCGGAGGCCGATGTCGATTCCGCCATGCGCGAGGTGCGCCGCGCCCTGATCGAGGCCGACGTCGCTCTTGAGGTGGTGCGCGGTTTCGTCGACACGGTGAAGGCCCGCGCCATCGGCCAGGAGGTGGTACGTTCCGTCACCCCCGGCCAGATGGTCGTCAAGATCGTCAACGACGCGCTCGTCGAGACTCTGGGCAAGACCCCTGAGCCCCTCGACCTCAAGGCGCCGGCGCCGCTTCCCATCCTGATGGTCGGCCTGCAAGGCTCCGGCAAGACCACCACCTCGGCCAAGATCGCCAGGCGCCTTTCAGAGCGGGAAAAGAAGAAGGTCCTGATGGCCTCCCTCGACACCCGCCGCCCGGCCGCCCAGGAGCAGCTTGCCATCCTCGGCGAGCAGGTGGGGGTGGCGACACTTGCCATCGTCAAGGGCGAAGACCCCGTCACCATCACGAAACGCGCCATGTCGGAGGCTCGCAAGGGCGGCTACGACGTGGTCATCCTCGATACCGCCGGTCGCCTCCACATCGATGAAGAGCTGATGGCCGAGACGGCGGCGGTGCGCGACATCGCCAAACCGCACGAAACCCTGCTGGTCGCCGATGCCCTGACCGGCCAGGACGCCGTCAACCTCGCCCGCAACTTCAACGAAAAGATCGGCATCACCGGCATCGTCCTTACCCGCATCGACGGTGACGGACGAGGCGGCGCGGCGCTTTCTATGCGCGCCGTCACCGGCAAGCCGATCAAACTTATCGGCACCGGCGAAAAGCTCGACGGGCTGGAAGACTTCCACCCCGAGCGCATCGCCTCGCGCATCCTCGGCATGGGCGATGTGGTGTCGCTGGT
>CAZMSA010000365.1:0-1623 GCA_964568825.1 uncultured Rhizobiaceae bacterium
GCCGTGACCGCCGAGCACGAAGGCGGTGACGTCTTCCACCGAGACGTTGAATTCGGCGGCGAGGAAGTGACGGAAGCGCGCTGAATCGAGCACGCCGGCCATGCCGACGACCATGTTGGTGGGCAGGCCGGAATATTTCTGCAGCGCCCACACCATCACATCGAGCGGATTGGTGATGCAGATGACGAAGGCATCGGGGGCATATTTCGCAAGGCCGGCGCCCACCTGGCCCATCACCTTGAGGTTGATCCCCAGGAGGTCGTCGCGGCTCATGCCGGGCTTGCGCGCCACGCCGGCAGTGACGATCACCACGTCCGCCCCGGCGATCGCCTCATAACGGTTGGCACCGGTCACCCTGGCATCGAAGCCCTCCACCGGCGCGGCTTCCGAAATGTCCAGGGTCTTGCCCTGCGGCAGTCCCTCCACGATGTCGAACATCACCACATCGCCGAGTTCCTTCAATCCGATCAGATGGGCGAGCGTGCCGCCGATCATGCCGCCACCGATGAGGGCGATCTTGTTGCGTGCCATTCGTTTTCCCTGCATTTGAGAGGCATCTGGGCAGAAACCGCTGCCGGATGCGCTGTTTCGCGCTGCACAAACGTCGCCGTGATAACGCGGATGGGGCGTTATCGCAAGCTTTTCCGATTTCGTTCAAGGGATTAGGTGACGTTGACGTAAGGTTCCGATCAACTTCGGGCTGCCTATGCCTGTTCCGGCATCCACCAGCCGTCGGAGAGCATTTCCTGCAGCCGCGAAACCGTGCGGGCAAATGCCTGATCATCGCTGCCGCGCGGCGCCAGTCCGGCTATCGGTGCTATGGCGGTGGCGATCAGCCGGATGTGGTTGTCATAGAGCGTGTCGACAAGAACCGTAAACCGCCGCCGTTCGTTCTTCAGCGCCGCGTCCATCACCGGCACGGCGTCGATGAACACCGTATGGAAGGCCGCCGCCACCGCCAGATAATCGGCCGGCCCCAGCGGACGCGCACACAGTTCATCGAAGCCGAAGCGCGCCGCCCCGCGGGCGGCCTGCGGCACCTCGACCTGGCGGCCCTTGACCGGCAGGTAGAGCGGTGAGCCGCGGGGGGTGTCGGTCAGTTCGCGCCACAGCGTCTCCATGCGCCGGCGATTGGCGGCATCGATGGGAGTCAGCCACACCTCGCGGCCCTTCAGCCGCCCGATGCGGTAGTCCACCTCGCCATTGAGGCACACGATCTCCATGCGTTCGGCGATGAACTCGATGAACGGCATGAAGGCATTGCGGTTGAGGCCGTCGCGGTAAAGGTCCTCAGGGCGTGTGTTGGAGGTGACGACGATGACGATGCCGAGCCCGATCAGCGCCTCGAACAGCCGCCCCAGCAGCATGGCGTCGGTGATGTCGATCACCTGGAACTCGTCGAGGCACAACAGCGCGATCTCGCGGGAAAGCTCCTCGGCCAGCATCGCGACCGGATCGGCATCCTCCCACACTTCGCCCGAGCGCTGCGCCTGGCGTATCGACTGGATGCGCTTGTGGGCATCCTGCATGAAGGCATGGAAGTGGATGCGGCGCTTGGGTGTGTCGGGCAGGGCGGAAAAGAACAGGTCCATCAGCATGGTCTTGCCGCGCCCCACATCGCCC
>CAZMSA010000366.1:0-1619 GCA_964568825.1 uncultured Rhizobiaceae bacterium
AGACCATGTGGTGCAGGCCGGAGCCGTCGTCGGTGTCGCCGATATACATGCCCGGGCGCTTGCGCACCGCATCGAGTCCTTTGAGGACCTTGATCGATTCGGCACCGTAGTCGTCGCCATCGGGCGTTGAGGTTTCGTCGTTCATGTCGTCCTTCCAGACTTTTGAGCCGGTGTGAAGCGCTTCAGCGCCCCGGCCTCGATCAGCCCTGTATCGACCAGCGACCCAAGTCCTGCAAATTGTGTTTCATCGGTGCCCGTCATCCATGCCTGGGCGCCCAGATCGGCCAGTTCGCCAAACAATCCCGCGCGCCGCTCGGCATCGAGATGGGCCGTCACCTCGTCCAGCAGCACCAAGGGCGCCCAGCCGTCGAAACTGTCGCGCGCGGCGCGCGCATGCGCCAGCACCAAGCCGATGAGCAGCGCTTTCTGCTCGCCGGTCGAGCACGATCTGGCCGGCATGCCGCGGCCCATGTGGGTCACCGCGAGATCGCTGCGGTGCGGTCCCTTGAGGGTACGTCCGGCCGCCTGGTCGATTTTGCGCGAATCATGCAGCATCTTACGATATTCGTCCTCCACCTGCACGGCCGGAGCGGCCTGCAAGCGCATTTCCATGTCGCCCTCCAGCGCCAGTTCGGCCGCCGGAAAGGCTGATCGAAGACGCCCCGAAGGCGCCTCGCCGAGATAGCCCCGCATGGCCTCGATCGCTGCCACCCGGGCCGCCGCCACCGCCACCGCGGCCTCGGCCAGTTCGTGCTCGACGGCGGCGAGCCACCTCGTCTCTCCCGCCCGTTCCGCCAGCAACCGGTTGCGCTCGCGCAAGGCCCTGTCGAGGGCATTCACCCGGGTGCCATGGGCCGTATCGAAGGCCTGCACCAGGCGATCGACGAACTTGCGCCGGTCCGACGCCGCCCCGGTGAACAGCCGATCCATGGCCGGCGTCAGCCACAACACCCTGAGATGCTCGCCAAAGGCGCCCGATCCGCGCACCGGCTTGCCATCGACGAGCACCTGACGCGAGGTCGCCTGTTCCTCGCCGTCATCGCCGCCTTTCTCCCACGCGGTACCCAGTCTCGCCTCGCCCAGCGGGCCTTCGAGGCGGGCTGCCACCGCCCACCGCCGCGCCTCCGGCAGGCGCGCCAGGTCGGCGTATTGGCTGCCGCGCAGGCCGCGCCCGGCGGTCAACAGCGATACCGCCTCCATCAGGTTGGTCTTGCCGGCCCCGTTGGGTCCCACCAGTACGACCGGCGCGCCCGTCAGTTCAAGCCTGAGGGCATCGTAGTTGCGAAACCCCGTCAGGGTGAGACGGGTGAGGCGCACGGCGCGCCGGCGCGTGGCATCCTCGCTGCTGGGCAACATTTTCTACCTGGTGTCGGCTATACCCGCATGGGCATCAGCACATAAAGCGCCCGGGCATCGGCGGTATCGCGCACGATGGTCGGCGACCCGGCATCGGCGAATTCGAAACTGGCGCTATCGCCCTTGAACTGGCTGGCGATATCAAGGAGATAGCGAGAGTTGAAGCCGATATCAAGCGGCTCGTCGCTATAGGACGCCGCCAGTTCCTCTTCGGCTGAACCCGATTCCGGATTGTTGACCGACAACACCACCTTGTCGGCCGC
>CAZMSA010000367.1:0-1600 GCA_964568825.1 uncultured Rhizobiaceae bacterium
CGAATGGTTCATCTCGATGAGATGGGCGACCTCGTGGGCGGCCACGTAGTCGAGCACGAAGGCGGGGGCGAGGATCAGGCGCCAGGAATAGCTGAGGTGGCCGCTTGCCGTGCATGAGCCCCAGCGGCTGGCCGGATCGCGCAGGGTGAGACGGCGGTAGCGCGTCTGCATGGCGGCGGCATGGCGCAGCGAGGCGCCAGCCAGGTCGCGTCGCGCCTCGGCCTTCAGCCAGTCGCCCACCCGGCGGGCGAGATGGGGGGCATCTGATGCCACCACCAGACGCGGTTCACCGTCGTCGACGATCTCGACACCGCCGCGCCGCGCGATTGCGTGTTCGATGCGGTGGGGGATGCCGCGCAGCGGCACCATGGCGCCGTCGGCGAAGGGGCGGGCATCGGGCCGGCCGGCCATCTGGCGGCGTATCCAGGCGGCGTGGGCGGCGGCGAACTCGAGGCCTGCGCGCTCGGTAGCGCGTGGCGGCAGGGTTACCACCACCCCGTCGCCCTTGAGGCGCAGGATCATCCGCCGTGCCCGGTCATTGCGGCGGAACGACACACTGACGGCCTCGCCGTCGATGGTGAGAAGCCGCTGCGCCACGGCTGGCGACCTGGAAAGGAAGTCAAGCAACGGCTGGGCGCCTCGATGCGAATCGCTGAATCATGGGCAAAAGTGTACGCACTTTTGCGTCAAAATCACGCTCCATCGAGGGGGGCCGTCGCCGCTGCCCCGCCAGGACCCGTCAGTGGGTGGGGCGGTTGTCGGTGATGAACTCCACGATGGCCGGCACGATCTCAGCCCGGAACCTGCCGCCGTTGAAGACGCCGTAGTGGCCTACGCCGCGCTGCAGGCGATGCAGTCGGCGCGCCGCCGGGATATTGGTGCACAGCCCGTGGGCGGCGCCGGTCTGGCCGACGCCGGAAATATCGTCGCGCTCGCCCTCGATGGTCATCAACGCGGTCTTGGTTATGGCGGCCGGTTCGACCTTTTCGCCGCGATGGGTGAAGGTGCCGCGCGGCAGGGCATGCTCGATGAATACCTTTTCCACCGTCTGCAGGTAGAACTCGGCGGTCAGGTCCATGACCGAGCAATATTCGTCATAAAAATCCTGGTGCTTGTCGGCCGAATCCCCGTCGCCCTCCACCAGGTGCCAGAACAGCTCCTGATGGGCGTTGATGTGACGATCGAGGTTCATGGTCATGAAGCCGGTGAGCTGCAGGAACCCCGGATAGACGTCGCGCATGAAGCCGGGATGGGGGAACGGTACCTGCACCACCACATTGTTGCGGAACCAGTCGATGCCGCGGCGCATGGCTAGGTCATTGACCACGGTGGGGTTGCGGCGGGTATCGATGGGGCCGCCCATGAGGATCATCGAGGCCGGCGCGACCGGGTCCTTGTCGGCGTTCATCAAGCTGACGGCGGCAAGCACCGGCACCGAAGGCTGGCACACCGCCATCACATGCACACCGGGGCCCATGTGGTGGAGAATCTCGATGATGTAATCGACATAGTCTTCGAGATCGAAGTTGCCATCTACCAGCGGCACCTGACGGGCATCCACCCAGTCGGTGATGTAAACATCGGCATGCGGCAGCATGGC
>CAZMSA010000368.1:0-1597 GCA_964568825.1 uncultured Rhizobiaceae bacterium
GTGGGAACATAACCGGTGATCGACCCCATGAATCATTTTCACCGCAAAGACGAAAAGCTCGCAAAGAAACGCTTGTATAAATACAAATTTAATGGCTTTGCGTTCTTTGCGCCTTTGCGGTGAGAAATTTAATGAATGAGTGCCACTTTATGTATGTACTAACAGGATTAATTGCTCAATGACGGTGATCGCCTGCATCCAGATGGCCTCGGGGCCCAATGTCAGGGCCAATCTGCTGGAGGCCGAGCGCTTGATCGAGCAGGCCGTCCACCGCGAGGCGAAGCTGGTGATACTGCCGGAGAACTTTGCCCTCATGGGCCTGTCGGAACTCGACAAGGTGGCGGCGTGCGAAGCCGATGGCAGCGGTCCGATGCAGACCTTTCTGTCCACGCAGGCCGCGCGGCACGGCATCTGGATCGTCGGCGGAACCATCCCGCTTGCCGCGCACAGCGTCGGGAAGGTCCGTGCCGCCTGCCTGGTGTTCGATGACCAGGGCCGGCAGGTGGCCCGCTATGACAAGATTCACCTGTTCGATGCCAGGATCATCGACAGCAATGAGCGGTACACCGAATCCGAAACCATTGAACCCGACGACAAGGTCGTGGTGGTCGACACGCCGTTCGGCCGCATGGGACTGGCGGTCTGCTATGACCTGCGCTTCCCGGAACTGTTCCGGCAACAGCTGGACAAGGGCATGGAATTGCTGGCGCTGCCCGCCGCCTTTACGGCGATCACCGGCCGCGCGCACTGGGAGATACTGGTCAGGGCGCGGGCTATCGAGAACCTCTGCTATGTCGCCGCGGCCGCCCAGGGCGGATACCATATGAACGGGCGCGAGACGCATGGTCACAGCATGATCGTCGATCCCTGGGGAACGGTGCTCAACACCCTGGGTCGCGGGCCTGGCGTGGTGTGTGCGAACATCGACCCGGAACGTCTGCTAATCGCGCGCCGGAATTTCCCCAGCATCCTGCATCGCCGCCTGGGGTGCCCAGTGAGTACGCCCGCATGACAAGCCCGACCACGACGAATCTCGATATTGCCCGCCAGCGCCTGCTGGTGCCCGCGGGGCTGGACGAACAGGCCCTCGACCGGGTATTCGGCAAGCTGCTCGGGCACGCGGTCGACAGCGGCGACATCTTTTTCCAGTCGACCCGCTACGAGTCCTGGCTGCTCGAGGACGGCATCGTCAAAGAGGGGGCCCACAGCATCGAGCAGGGCGCCGGTGTCAGGGCGATCAGCGGCGACAAGACGGGCTTCGCCTATTCGGACGAGATTCAGATGCCGGCGCTGCTGGAGGCCTCGCAGGCGGCGCGCGCGATCGCCGGGCGGGGAGAAGCGGGCAAGCTGCAGGCCTGGCACCGGGGCGAGGGCAATATCCTCTATCCCGCCCTTGATCCGCTCGAAGGTATGACGGCGGACGACAAGGTGGCGTTACTGCGGCGGGTGGATGCCGAGGCGCGGCGCCTGGACCCGCGCGTCAGGGAGGTGATGGTCAGTATTTCCGGCGTACACGAGGTGATGATGGTCGCGGTCAGCGATGGCACGCTCGCCGCCGATGTGCGTCCGCTGATCCGCTTCAACGTCAACGTCATTG
>CAZMSA010000369.1:0-1597 GCA_964568825.1 uncultured Rhizobiaceae bacterium
CAGGCACCCGCGACAGTCCCAGCATGGTGGCGCGCACCATGGGCGGCATGGCGAAGATGGCGGTCGCCAGCATCGCCGACACCGGCGAGTTGCCGAACAGCAGGAGCATCGGGATCAGGTAGGCGAAGGTGGGGATGGTCTGCATCAGGTCGAGCATCGGCGAGACGAAGAACTTGTCGACCGCCGGCCGCTTGAAGGCCCAAATGCCGATCAGGGCACCCACCACGATGCACACCGGCACGGCAATGATGATGAGCCCCAGGGTAAGCATGGAGCTTGTCCACTTGCCGAACAGCGCCACAAAGAAAAAGCACGCCGAGATGAGAATGCCCAAGCGATTGCCGCCGGCGGCGCGGCCGGCGAAATAGGCCGCGATGCATACGCCCAGCCACGACATGCGCGGCAGGACGGTCGCATTCACGCCGTAGCCGAACTTGAAACCCTTGGCGAGCAGGTTGAGGGCAAAATCGAGTTGCAGGCCGAGCAGGAAGGTGATGTCGCGGGTGAGCCAGGTGAAGTGGTTCTTGATCCACGTGAAGATGACGTTGATCCAGTTATCGACGGGCAACAGCGCCTGGTCGGGGAAGTCGATGGCCCAGGGAATGCTGTCGCGAAAAACGTGCAGCGCCACCACGAAAAGGATGGCGGCCGCCCATATCCATGGCCACGGGCCGGCGGGTGCGCGGCGGCGCGACGGCGCTGCCGGCGCGGCGACGGTCATGGCCGCGCACCTTTGCCGTCGACGCCGGCGAGGAGGTCGACTACCGCCTCAGGTGTCACCTCGCCGATGACCGCACCGTTCTCATCGGTAACCGCAAAAGGCTTGCCGGCGGTCACGATCGCCGATGAGAAGGTGGCGATCCTTGCGCCGGCGTCGACCTTGCCGGCGTGCCCGACCTTGCCCGCCGGGCGCATGATGGTGCGTGCCGACGTCACCTTGGCGCGCTGCACGTCGCGCGTGAATTCGGCCACGTAGTCGGTTGCCGGATTGTTGACCAGTTCTTCCGAGGTGCCGACCTGGATGATCTCGCCGTCCTTCATGATGGCGATGCGGTCGGCGAGTCGTATGGCTTCGTCGAAATCGTGGGTGATGAAGATGATGGTCTTGTGCAGCATCGACTGCAGCCGCATCAGTTCGTCCTGCATCTCGCGGCGGATCAGCGGGTCGAGCGCCGAGAACGGCTCGTCGAGGAACCACACCTCCGGGTTGGTGGCGATCGAGCGGGCGATGCCGACGCGCTGCTGCTGGCCGCCAGACAGCTCGCGCGGATAGAACATCTCGCGCCCCGACAGGCCGACCAGTTCGATCATCTCGCGAGCACGCGCCTCGCGGGTCTTGAGATCGACGCCCTGGATCGCCAGCGGAAAGGCGATGTTCTCCAGGACCGTGAGGTGGGGCAGCAGGGCGAAGTGCTGGAACACCATGCCCATGCGATGGCGCCGGAACTCGATGAGCTCGGCACTGGAGGCATCGAGCAGGTTCTTGCCCTCGAACTCGACAATGCCCCAGGTCGGCTCGATGAGCCGCGACATGCAGCGCACCACCGTCGACTTGCCCGAGCCCGACAGGCCCATGATGATGAAGGTCTCGCCCTGG
>CAZMSA010000370.1:0-1594 GCA_964568825.1 uncultured Rhizobiaceae bacterium
GGCGTGCTGCTGATGAGTACGATCAACTACTTCTTTCCACCCTACTTCGCGGGTGGAAATACGTGGCAGGCGATCCTGGCGGCCTCGGTGGTGTTCTGGATCATGAACTGGCTCTTGCTGCGTGGCATCAAGGGTGCAGCCGTCCTGAACATCGTTGCGACTATCGCGAAGTTCGTTCCGATCATGGTCTTCATTGCCGTCGTCGCCCTGTCGATGAAGGCCGGCATGTGGACCAGTGCCTTTTGGGGCAATGTGAGCGCCAATGCTGCCAACGCCAAGCCACTCGGCAGCCTACTCGGCCAGGTTCGGGGCACCATGCTGGTGACGCTATGGGTCTTCATCGGCTTCGAAGGCGCGGTGGTCTTGTCCGACAAATCCGATGCCAGGACCGTGAGCCGCGGGACCCTGTTGGGGTTCCTGATCACCCTTACGCTCTATGTGCTCGTTTCGGTGCTTCCTTTCGGCATCATGTCGCAGGGTGATTTGTCTGTCCTTGCGGCGCCATCGATGGCGGCGATCATGGGATCGCTTGTCGGCAAGTGGGGCGAATATTTCATCACTGGCACTGTATTGATTTCCATCTTGTCGTGCTGGCTGGTGTGGACACTGCTTCTGGCGGAACTGCCATGGGCCGGCGCCAAGGACGGCAGCTATCCGAAGGTATTCGCCGCTACCAACGAGAATGGCGCCGCGACGGTTTCCCTGTGGGTGTCGACCGCTGTCATGCAGGTGATGATGATCTTGGTGTACTTTTCGACCAATGCATGGAACGTGATGCTGTCGATCACCGGCGTGATGATCCTGCCCGCCTATATCGGCGCCACGGGTTATCTCTGGACGCTGGTGGCGAAAGGGCAATATCCCGAGACGGCGAAAATTGGAAAGACGCAGGCTCTGGTCTCCAGCGTCCTGGGCACCGTTTACGGTTTCTGGCTCGTCTACGCCGCCGGGTTGCAGTATTTGCTTAGTGGCGCCGTGTTCTTTGCGCTGGGCAACCTGGTGTTCATCTGGGCGCGCAAGGAGCATGCGCCGAAGGAGGCGCCCTTCAACAAGATCGAGCTGATCGTGGCGCTCGCCCTCGTCGTGCTCGGGATCTTGGCATTGTGGATGCTGTTCACCGGTAATCTGAGTCAAGTCTACAAGCCCTGAAAGGCTACGCCTCGACGCGCCAGGCCGGGTTCAATATCAAAAGATCTCGCCCGGCTTGGGCTTGACGGGAGAGGGCGCGACAGGGGCATTACCGGTACCAGAAGATCATCTGTCCACTATCGTTGACCACTTGCGTGCCGGCCCGCCCTTCGAGAATGGGCAGCGCCTGTTCCAGCGTACCAATACCGGCAATGCCGCCCGTGGCCGCCGCGAAGTCACAAGCCGCTTCGACTTTTGGTCCCATCGAGCCCGCGGCAAAGTCTCTGCTTCGGAGTTCATGCGGCGAAGCCCTGCGGATCGACTTCTGATTGGGCTTGTTCCAGTCGAGATAGACCGCATCGACATCGGTGAGCATGAGAAAGGCATCGGCGCCAAGATCCTGTGCCAGGAGGCTGCCTGCCCGGTCCTTGTCGATGACCGCTTCTATCCCGATGAGGCTCCCATC
>CAZMSA010000371.1:0-1590 GCA_964568825.1 uncultured Rhizobiaceae bacterium
TGTCAATAAGCATTGAATTGGGACCCCCTATAGGCGTGCAAAAGGGACCCTTTATGTAAGGATGCTGAGGCCCGCCCGGAGGCGATGCGCGGAGCCATGGGCGTAGCGCAGCGCATCGCCGGAGGGCGCTTGGGAGGCTAGTGATCAGACGCGGTTTTTGAAGCGCCAGCTTTCGTTTCCGGTCTCGACGATGTCACAGTGATGGGTGAGCCGGTCGAGGAGCGCGGTGGTCATCTTGGCGTCGCCGAACACGCTCGGCCATTCGCCGAAGGCGAGGTTGGTGGTGACGATGACCGAGGTGCGCTCGTAGAGCTTGCTGATCAGGTGGAAGAGCAACTGGCCCCCGGCCTGGGCAAAGGGCAGATAGCCGAGTTCGTCGAGGACCACGAAGTCCATGCGGGTGAGGTGATCGGCAAGCCGGCCCTGGCGGCCTGAACGCGCCTCGGTCTCGAGCCGGTTGACCAGATCGATGGTATTGAAGAAGCGGCCACGGGCACCACCCCGGATACAGGCCCTGGCGATGGCAATGGCGATGTGGGTCTTGCCGGTTCCGGTGCCGCCGATGAGCACGACATTGCGCTGCAAGGTGAGGAAGTCGCCGGTTGCCAGATCGCGTATGAGGCTCTCATTGACCGGGGTGCCATCGAAGTCGAAGTCGTCGATGTCCTTGGCCAGCGGCAGCTTGGCAATGGTCAACTGATACTTGATGCTGCGGGCCTGCTTCTCGGCGATCTCGGCATTCAGGAGATCGCCGACAATTTGCGGCGGCTCATGCTGGCGCTTGATGGCGGTGGACATGACCTCGTCATAGGCCAGCCGCATGCCATAGAGCTTCAGCTCACCCATCAGGTCGAACAGATCGGTGCGTTCCATCAGCTTGCCCTCCTGAGGCGGTCGTAGCGATTGCAGTCGGCAATGGGGGTGTGGTGCAGCCGCAGCGCATCCGGTGTCATGATGGTCACGGGCGGCGCCGGGTCACGGCTGCGGGCGAGGATGTTGAGGATGACGTCGGAGGAGTGCACACCCTCGGCCAGCGCCTCAGCACAGGCGGCCTCGACGGCGGCCAGGCCGTCCATCAGCACTGCCGAGAGGATTGCCACCATCTGCCGGTCGCCGTCGTCGGAGCCCTTGAGCTGGCGCCTGATGCGCTCCAGGCTTGCGGGCAGAAGCCAATCCTTGAACGGGGCGCCGTTGCGGAGAGCACCGGGTTTGCGGGCCAGAACCGGCACGTAGTGCCAGGGATCGTAGATCGTCTCGCCGCGGCCAAAACGGCGGCCGTGCTCGCCGACAATCTGGCCCTCCTGGCGGATCACGATGCGCTCGGCATAGGCCATGACCTCGACCGGACGGCCAACGGCGCGGGAGGCGACGGAGTATTTGTTGTTGTCGAAGCGGACAAGGCAGGTCTTCGACACCGATGCCGGCACCGCGTGGAAGCCGTCGAAGCGGCCCGGGCAGGTGATGAGCTTGCTGCGCTCTTGCTCGAACACCTCCCACACCGTCCGGTCCGGCATCTCGGGATGTTTGTGCGCCTTGGCATGGGCGATGCACTTGTCGAGGAGCCAGGCGTTCAGTTCCTCATAGCTCTTG
>CAZMSA010000372.1:0-1582 GCA_964568825.1 uncultured Rhizobiaceae bacterium
AGCTTGATCTGCATGTCGTTGGCTTCCGAGCCGGACGTGCCGAAGAGGATTTTCGAGGCCTCGCAGGGCACCATTTCCTTCAGCTTTTCCGAAAGCTCGATGACCATGTCGTGCGACTTGCCACCGAACACGCTGGTGAAGGAAAGCCGCCGCATGGCATCGGCGGCGGCTGTCACCAGTTCCTCGTTGCCATAGCCCAGCGCCGTGCACCAAAGCCCCGCCAGCCCCTCGATGTAGCGCTTGCCGTCGGGGTCGTAGAGATAGATGCCCTTGCCGTGATCGATGATCAGCGGGCCAGTCTCGCGGAACTTGGCGAGGTTGGTATAGGGATGGATCACCGTCTCGATGTCGCGAACGGCCATGTTTGAAAGCTGGACCATGTTGGTCTCCTTGAGAACCTCAGTGTATCAGTTGCCTAAAATGGCCTTTTCGAGGATGTCGAGACCCTCATCGATCAGTTTCTTCGAGGCGGTCAGCGGACACAACAGCCTCACGGTATCGCCGTAGACGCCGCAGGTGAGGATGAGGAGGCCGCGCTCCAGGCACTTTTGCGCCAGCGCCTTGGCGCCGGCCGCGTCGGGCTCATTGCCGCCATGCTTGGTGACGACCTCGAAGGCAAGCATCGCCCCGAGGCCGCGGATGTCGCCCATCGGCATGCCCTTGCCCGTGGCCTTGATGGCCTCCAGACGCGCCATGATCTGCTTGCCCTGGGCGACCGACTTCTCCAGCAGCTTGTCCGCCTCAAACGCCTCGATGACCCCCATGGCGGCGGCGCAGGCGACCGGGTTGCCGGCATACGTACCGCCCAGACCGCCCGGCTCGGGCGCGTCCATGATCTTGGCGCGACCCACCACGCCGGCCAGCGGAAAGCCGCCGGCCAGCGACTTGGCCACCGTCATCAGGTCGGGCTCGACGCCGTAATGCTCCATGGCGAAGAATTTTCCCGTCCGCCCGAACCCCGACTGGATTTCATCGGCGATGAGGACGATCCCATGCTCGTCGCAGATCTTTCGCAAGGCGACCATCAATTCCTTTGGTGCCACGTAGAAACCGCCCTCGCCCTGCACCGGCTCGATGATGATGGCCGCCACCTTCGAGGGCTCCACGTCGGCCTTGAAGATCCACTCGATGGCGTGCAGCGTGTCTTCAACCGTCACGCCCTTGTGGGCGACGGGGAACGGCACATGCCAGATGCCGGCCGGGAAGGGGCCGAACTTCGCCTTGTACGGCACCACCTTGCCGGTCAGCGCCATGGTCAGGAGGGTTCGGCCGTGAAAGCCGCCCTGAAAGGCGATGACGTCGGTTCGCCCGGTATAGGCGCGGGCGATCTTGATGGCGTTCTCCACCGCCTCGGCGCCGGTGGTCACCAGCACCGATTTCTTCTCGCCGGAGATCGGGGCGAGTTCGTTGAGTTTTTCCGACACGGTGACGAACGATTCATACGGCATCACCATGGCACAGGTATGCGTCACCCGCTCGAGTTGCTCGTAGACCCGCTTCATCACCAGGGGGTGGCGATGGCCGGTATTGACCACCGCGATGCCGCCGCCGAAATCGATGTAGCGGTTGCCTTCGACATCCC
>CAZMSA010000373.1:0-1570 GCA_964568825.1 uncultured Rhizobiaceae bacterium
CACGGTGAAGACCCGCAAGGGCGACATCGTCGTCGACCAGGACGAATACATCCGCGCCGGCGCCACCCTCGAGGGCATGGCCAAGCTCAGGCCGGCGTTTGAAAAGGACGGCACGGTGACCGCCGGCAATGCCTCGGGCATCAATGACGGCGCCGCCGCGGTGGTGCTGATGAAGGCGGCCGAGGCCAAGCGCCGCGGCCTCAAGCCGCTGGCCCGCATCGTCTCCTGGGCGCATGCCGGCGTCGATCCCGCCATCATGGGCACCGGCCCCATCCCCGCCTCGCGCAAGGCGCTGGAAAAGGCCGGCTGGAAGGTCGGCGACCTCGACCTGGTGGAAGCCAACGAGGCATTTGCCGCCCAAGCCTGCGCCGTCAACCACGACATGGGCTGGAATACCGATATCGTCAACGTCAACGGCGGGGCCATTGCCATCGGCCATCCCATCGGCGCTTCCGGCGCCCGCGTCCTGGTGACGCTGCTGCACGAAATGGGCAAGCGCGACGCCAAGAAGGGTCTCGCCACCTTGTGCATTGGCGGCGGCATGGGTATCGCCATGTGCGTCGAGCGCGACTAGGTCTCTTGATTTGGCATATTTTCCAGACGCAAGGTTAGGCCTGTGCTTAACTGAAGCATGCCTGAGCCAAATAACGGCCAGGCGGGGCTGATGCGTCGCGTCGGTTCCGGTTGAAGAGTTGGGAGGACAAGTCAGATGACACGCATCGCGGTGGTG
The DNA here is from genome assembly GCA_964568825.1 of uncultured Rhizobiaceae bacterium. Lineage (GTDB taxonomy): Bacteria > Pseudomonadota > Alphaproteobacteria > Rhizobiales > Aestuariivirgaceae > CAVVDT01. The sequence continues at coordinate 731 of CAZMSA010000373.1, forward strand.
ACGGGGGGAACGCGCGGTATCGGCGCGGCGATTTCCAAGGCGCTGAAGAACGCCGGGTACAAGGTGGTGGCCAACTACCATGGCAACGACGAGGCGGCAAACCGCTTCAAGGCCGATACCGGTATCGAGGTGCGCAAGTGGGACGTCAGCGATCATGACGCCTGCGCTCGCCACCTCGCGGCCATCGCCAACGAGGTCGGTCCCATCGACATCCTCATCAACAACGCCGGCATCACCCGCGACGGCATGTTCCACAAGATGACCCACGAGCAGTGGTCCGAGGTGATCAACACCAACCTCAATTCGCTCTTCAACATGACACGTCCGGTTTGGGAAGGCATGCGCGAAAGGGGTTTCGGGCGGGTCATCTGCATCTCCTCCATCAACGGCCAGAAAGGCCAGGCCGGCCAGGTCAACTACTCCGCCTCCAAGGCGGGCGACCTCGGCTTCGTCAAGGCGCTGGCCCAGGAGGGGGCGTCCAAGGGCATCACCGTCAATGCCATCTGCCCGGGCTATATCGGCACCGAGATGGTGCGGGCGATCTCCCAGGAAGTGCTCGACAAGCACATCCTGCCGCAGATCCCGGTGCGGCGCCTGGGCGAACCGGAGGAAATTGCCCGCTGCGTGGTGTTCCTTGCCTCCGACGACGCCGGCTTCATCACCGGCTCGACCCTCAGTGCCAACGGCGGCCAGAACATGGTGTAGCGGGCATCTGCCGGGGGGGGGCGTTCAGACATGGCTTTGCTGCCTCCGCTGGCCGTTTCGGCCGCGAAGGTCCCGGGGGGTGGGAAAAGCGCCGGTTCAGCGCTTGACTGTTTAGAGCGTGTTTGAGAAGGGGAT
>CAZMSA010000374.1:0-1561 GCA_964568825.1 uncultured Rhizobiaceae bacterium
AGACCGCCGACCGGGTGGCGGTGATGTATCTCGGCCGGCTGGTGGAGACCGGCACTGTGCGTCAGGTGATCCGCGATCCGCGCCATCCCTATACTCAGGGGTTGCTCAACGCCCTGCCGAAAATCGACAATCTCGATGCGCCGCTGACGCCGGTGCCGGGCGACATCCCGAGCCCCCTCGAGCGGCCGACGGGATGCGTGTTTCACACCCGCTGTCCGGTCGCGCTCGAGGGGAAATGCAGCAACGAGATCCCGGCCATGGAGCCGACCGAACAGGCGGGACACAGCGTTGCCTGCTTCGTCGCCCGCAAGGAGGCCGCATGAACGCCGCGCCGATCATTTCCGCTCGCGGCCTGTCGGTGCACTTTCCCTTGCGCGGCTCGTGGTTCGCACCCAAGCAGGTGGTGCGGGCGGTCGAGAACGTCACCGTCGACATCCCCAAGCGCAGCTTTTTCGGCCTGGTGGGCGAAAGCGGTTCGGGCAAGACGACGCTGGGCCGGGCGCTGCTCAAGGCGGTTCCGATCAGCGCCGGCACGGTGCGTTATGACGATGGCGAGAAGGCCTATGAGCTGGAAGCCATCGGCAGCGCCGAGCTCAAGGACTACCGCAAGCGTTCGCAGCTCATTTTCCAGGACCCTTACGCCGCGCTCAGCCCGCGCATGACGGTGCGCGACATCATCGCCGAGCCGCTGGAAGTGATGGGCCTGACCAGGACGCGCGAGGAGACCGATCAGCGGGTGCGCGCCATCGCCGCCAAGTGCCGGCTCAACCTCGAGCACCTGCGGCGTTTCCCGCACGCCTTTTCCGGTGGCCAGCGCCAGCGCATATCCATCGCCCGGGCGCTGGTCTCCGATCCGCGCTTCGTGGTCGCCGATGAATCGGTCGCCGCCCTCGACGTATCGATCCAGGCCGACGTGCTCAACCTCTTGAAGGCCTTGCAGGAAGAGCTGGGGCTCACGTACCTGTTCATTTCCCACGATCTGTCGGTGGTCTCCCATATCTGCGACCACGTGGCAGTCATGTATCTCGGGCGGCTGGTGGAATCGGCGCCGACGCGAAGCCTGTTCGCGGCGCCGAAGCACCCCTATACCAAGGCCCTGCTCAGCGCTATCCCCTCGCTTGATCCCGACAATCGCGGCACGGCGCAGAAGCTGGAAGGCGAAATCCCCTCGCCCACCAACCCGCCGCCCGGCTGCAAGTTCCACACCCGCTGTCCCTATGTGCAGGACGTGTGCAGGCGCGAGGAACCGGCGCTGGAAAACATCGGGGGCGGCCAAGAGATTGCCTGTCACCGCTGGAAGGAACTGCTCGACGCAACGGCCACCTGATTAGGGCAGTGCAGGGCAGAGGCTCACTGGACTGGCCACCTCGCAGAGGTTGGCAAATTTCTGCACGGCAACTACACGACCAGTCTGTCAAAAGGTGGTCAGAAGCCAAAGGCCTTTGACTGCTTCTGGCCCATCGATGCCATTCTGAGCGATTCGGAAAATGACAACTCACGGGGGTATCCAGCAGGGCTGTTCAACGCTCTCTACAATCCGCCGTATGACAGGCTGATTGAG
>CAZMSA010000375.1:0-1557 GCA_964568825.1 uncultured Rhizobiaceae bacterium
TCGTGCGATCGATCGCCCGCCTGCTCGGCGAAATCCTGACCTGGGTGGTGGTCGGCCTGATGATCATCCTCACCATCGTGGTTGTGGTGGGCGTCATCTACCGCAAGCTCGGCGACTCCTTGTCGTGGTACGATGAAGTGGCCTCCGTCCTGCTGGTGTGGATCACCTTTTATGGCGCCGCGCTGGCCGCCCTGAAGCGCAGCCACATCGGCTTCGACGACGTGCTGCGGGCCCTGCCGGTGCGAGTCCGCATGATGGCGGTCGTCGCCGCCGAAATCCTCGTCATCGCGTTCTTCGCCATGCTCGGCTGGGCGGGCATCAGGGTGATCCAGGTGCTGGCCGGCGATACCCTCGTCAGCCTCACCTGGGTGCCGACCCAATTCACCCACTCGGTCATCCCTATCGGCTCGGTGCTGTTCATCGTGGCCGAGATCCTCAGCCTTCCCGACTATTGGGCCGACGTGAAGGCCGGGCGCTCCACCGAGCACCAGACCATGACCCACGGCGCAACCCCCGACGACGAGGAGGGCTGAACGTGCTGCTCCTCGCCATGTTCCTCGCCCTCATCGCGATGGTATGCATCAACGTGCCCATCGCCATCGCCCTGGCACTTGCCGGCGTGCTCGGCGTCGCCGTCGGCGAAGGCCCATCGAGCATCGTCAATATTGCGCTCGACATGTACGACGGCGCCAACAAGTTCTCGCTCATCGCCATCCCGATGTTCGTGCTGGCGGGTGCCATCATGAACGCCACCGGCATCACCCGCCGGCTGATTGCCTTCGTCTCGGCCATCATCGGCTTCGTGCGCGGGGGTCTGGCGATGGTGACCATCGGTGTGTCGCTGTTCTTTGCCGAGATCTCGGGCTCGGCCGTCGCCGACGTCGCGGCCATCGGCTCGATCCTCATTCCCGAGATGAAGAAGCGCGGCTATGGCGCCCCCTTCTCGGCGGCCGTCACCTCCTCGGCCGCCTCGCTCGCCATCATCATCCCGCCTTCCATCCCCATGATCCTCTATGCGGTCTCGGCAGGCACCAGCGTCGAGCAGATCTTTGTCGCCGGCATCGTCCCGGGTCTTCTCGGCGCCGCCGGACTGATGGGCGTTGCCTACTACTTCGCCCGCCAACGCAATTTTCCCGTCGAGGCCGCCTTCAAGGTGACGACCCTCAAGTCGACCTTCATCGACGCTCTGCCCGCCTTCAGCCTGCCGATGATCATCCTCGGCGGCATCTTCGGTGGCTTCGTCACCGCTACCGAGGGCGGCGGGCTGGCAGTGGTGGCGGCCATCCTCGTCGGCCTGTGGTATCGTGAGATCGACTGGCGCCAGTTGAAACAGGCCATGCTCGACGGCGGCATCCAGACCGCCGTTGTGATGCTGCTGGTGGCGTCATCGGCCCTCATGGGCAACTATCTCACTCTCGCGCGCGTGCCGCAGCAGCTTGCCGCCACCATGCTCAGCGTCATCCACGAACAGTGGCTGATCCTGCTGGTGCTCAACGTCTTCTTCCTGGTGATCGGCTTTTTCCTGCATTCCGCGGCAGCCATCATCCTGGTGGTGCC
>CAZMSA010000376.1:0-1553 GCA_964568825.1 uncultured Rhizobiaceae bacterium
CCGAGGATGACACGGTATTGCACTCCTCACACCCCTCACAACCGTCACCCCGGGGTCCATTCCGCTACCGCCGCCACATGCCGCAGCCCCGGCGGCATGGATGCCGGGATCAAGTCCCGGCATGACGATGATGAGTGGGTTGGCGACCCCGCGCCCCCAATGTGTCATCGTCGGGCCTGACCCGACGACCCAGGGGCCACAGGGCAAGCGAATTTAACCCCCTCGCCTGTCGTCGCTGGGCTTCAGCCGAAATCGCGCAAATACGCCTTGCACAGGGGCACCGTGCCGGCGGTGTAGTCGATGCCCATGGAGCGGGCGAGGTCGGTTTCCGAATGCGAACCGATCCACGCCACCAGCAACAGCCGGCGCAGCATGACGAAGGTGCCGATCTCGGCCTCATCGGCGGCCGGCAGGTCGATCACCTTGCGGTAGCCCTTCACCCAGCTCTGCAGAAGCGCCGGCACCTCCGGCTTGTGCTCGAAGAACGACACCGTGGTGGCGCAGTCGTACAGCAGCCAGCCGAAGCCGCAGTCGTCGAAGTCGATGACCTTCGTCTTGCCGTCATCGATGAGCAGGTTGGCCAGGCGCATGTCGCAATGGATGAGGTCGAAGCGCTCCTGCACCTTGCCGAAGCGTTCGAGCCGTTGACCGATGAGGGCGACGGTCTCGCCGAACAGCCTTTCGCGCTCCGGCGTCATCCCCATGCCGTCGCGCCAGCGTCCCCAATGGGGGTGATCGCCGAGGCTGGTGTCGAAATCCCAGGTGTGGCGGGTAAAGCCTTGCGGCTTCTTCCAGGTCCGCACATGCAGGTGCATGCGCGCCGTGGTCTCGCCCAGCACCTCGAAGGGCTGGGTGAGGTCGTGCTGGTCCTCGTTGGGCTCGACACCTTCCTCCCATTCGAACAGCACCACATGGCGCGGCCGCGGCAGCAGCGGATGGGCAACCGTCTGGATCAGCTCGCCGTCGCGGCCGGCGACCGGGACAGGGGTGATGACGGCGCCGTCCTGCCTCAGTGCCATCAGCCAGGCGAGTTCGGAGGCAATGGCGTCCCTTGAATGATAGCCCTCGCGATGCACGCGCAGCGCCCAGCGCCCGCCCGCCGGGGCCTCCACCCGGTAGGTGGCGTTTTCCGACAGGTTGATCAGGCTCGCGGCACACCCGGCCGGCAGGTGGTAGCGGTCAATTGCGGTCGCGGCGAGCTGTTCCAGGCGCGTGAGGAGTTCAGCGTGCGAAATGCCGTCGGGTGCCGCCATGAGGTGTCCCTTCCGTTGCCGGGCGCTGCCTTGTGGCGCCCCTTATGCCTGCCGCCCTTCAACCTGTGCAAGACTAGGGGTCGCAAAGAGGCCCTCACTTGACTTCACCGGCAGCGGACTTGACAGTAACCAGGCAGCAAAACGGCCCGATTCGTAAAGGCGGCGGCGGCCGGGCTGTCAAGTTTGCCTGCCATCGTGTCAAGACCGTCGGAGTTGCCGAAACTAGGGTTCCGGGCGAGGGGCCGGGGCGGCATCTTGTTACGAGGAAACCGGAAATCCCGTGAGCACCGAAAAGCTCGA